>JAIKWY010000074.1 GCA_024684395.1 Oscillospiraceae bacterium | reverse complement strand
TTCGCACACATCACTGGCGTGGGCGGCGGCAATAAAGAAATTGGACAGGCTCTCGTTTTTCGGTTGACCCGTTTTCATATAGGCTTCGATGCCGGTTGCCACGGTATTGAGCGTTTCGGCAGTGTAATAGGGCTGCTGCATCACTTCGTCCCATGCGTTCATTGATGTTACCTCCTGATTGATATTGGTTCTATTGTAGCATAAATTGAGTAAGAAATCAACACAAGTCGTATATATTCCCGAAAGAGCTCACAAGTAATTGACATTTTGCTGAATTTCACTTGACTTCTTCGCAAGATTATGGTAAAATTGATATATATTTATGAGTAATGCTACAATCAAAGTGATTCTTTTTTAGGAGGGCCTATGAGACTCAATGTGACAAAAGAAGCCATGGGAAAAATCCGCATCATGTTAAACGATCTGCAATTCTCGGAGGAAGCGATTATCTGCAAAATGAGAGAGTGGATCGATAACATTACAAGTACAGAGGAGACACATTCTTCCGGGATCATCTTACATACAGGCTCTGATTGTTTTGATGCGGTGCTGTTGGTATTTGCTGTTCTGAGCTGTATCATCCATAATGATACCACCCCGGAAGAGATCATCAAAGGTCTCCAAAAGGGAGATAAAGTGCTGTATAAGGGAGCGCTCTGCGAGGTGTTGAAACCTGCTGCGGAGGGCTCCATGCATTCCATGTATGGTATGTCGATCTGGCTGCAAAACGGCGAAGGCGGCAAAAATCGAAATGAAGTCCCGCAGTCGCTCTGGAATCAGATCCAGCCATACTATGGCGAGGCTGCTGCATCCGGAAGAACAGAGAAAGGAAAGAGCATCAGCGAAAATGCACTTCATTTTTATCAGTCTGTGCTCGGCATGTCAAAAAAAGAGGTTCCAAGTGTACTGAACACTTCCTTTGTGATCGTGATGCCGAGAGAACGTGCAGAATATCTGTTCCGCAGCACAAGCATTCTGTTTGCGATAGAAACCCGACCTTCTCAGATCATGCTTTCTGATCTTGTGACGGCGACATATTACACGGAAAATGAAGAGTACCAGATCGGAAAAAACCGAAGTAAAAATGAAGCCGTGATACAGTTTGCATCCGATACAGAAACCGCTGGTTCGCTTGTTCGCAGCCGAACGGAGAATCGCAAACTTGGTATCCTGATCTGCGGTCAGCAGGCTGCTGCCAGAGGAAAAAGCGATCTGGAAAACCTTATGCGTCGGAAGAAGCTTGCTTATTCCATGCTGTCACTCGGCATCGACACGGAACTGTCAGAGTGGCTTGTAGATACGTTCTGCGAAAAAGCCTCCTTTTTCAATTGCACCAAGGAAATGCTGGAGCAGTACTACCACCCGGATGACCGGACGGCTTTGAATAATGACGTTGCGATCAGGCTGAATCATCAGATCGAACGGATCATCCACAACCATGTTGTGCAATGTCGGGTGGATCAGTTCATGGATCTTGAGACCTATTATGAGGTGAACAAAAAAATCGGTTGGATCGCCAATGACGAGTATCAGAGTGATGATAAAGATCAGTTTGTCATGTATGCGTTCTCTGTTCTGAAGCTGCTTCGTTCTGCGGTATTTACGATGCAGGAAATGGAAGAGGCAATCCATGCACAGAACCTGAGAATCTCCACTTGCCGCAACAGGATCGTGCAGTTGGACTGCTGGGGAAAGAAGCTTCCCGACAAGCTGAAGAAATGGGCGATGAATGTCATGGAGACGATTCACTCCGTTTATGCTCGTCTGGAAGCTGCATCCCCAAAAGGAGAACAGCTCCGCAGCTGGCTGCGGGATGCATCCGACAAGAAAGTGGCTGTGATCGTTCCGAAAAAGTATTATAAAGAAATCATGCAGCAGGCAGGCTTTTTTAATCTGCTTCAGGATCCCGCCAACCTGCATGTCACCACATTTCTGACGTTTGACAATTATCAGGACTATGATCTTGTGATCGCAACCTGCGCCGATGCCGGTATGGTGCAAGCCGGAAGGACATCCGGCGGCAGACTGTTCAATCCTATGCGCTGTTATCGGGCGGAGGAAGTGCGGATCCTGATGTATGAATGTGAGAATAAAGTGTTCATGCGAAAACGGCGGAAAGTCGAGATGCTTGAAGAAAAACTGAATCAGTATTCCTCTTTGCCTGTTACCTATGAACGCCATGAAATCCCGGTCGTTTCCGAACGGGAGGAACAGGCGCTGTCTGAGATTGAATCCCTCGAATCCAGCACGGAAGCGATCTGTGCAAAATGGGCAGCCAGACATATGGCTGGAGATCTGCATTTTGAGCATGGTTCATCCGGTCAGGAAACGACAGAGGTGATCCGTCTGGCTATGTTGGACAGCGGGGAGCGTGTGCTGTTTTCAAAGCGCTATATTGCATATGTGTATTCCGAAGAGGACAATAGTGTCTGCGAGATGCCGGCCGACCAGCTTACAGAAGGCGATACATTGATCTTTACGGAAAACAATGCAGATATTGTAGACGTGATTCTTGATAAACGAGTACATTCTGCTGCCAATGCAGAGGCACTTCCGATCTATGTTCAATCCAAACGATGGAAGTCACGTTTGCAGGTAAAGCGCAAGATGATGAAATGGTCTGTACGAGAACTAGCAGAGCATCTGAAACAATCCACCAATATCCCTGTGGAAGTCCAGACCATCATGAACTGGCTGGATGAGAGCTATCACATTGTTGCGCCGCAGAATATCGAGTGCCTGCGATGCATCGGCAAGTTCTGCAATGATTCTGCGTTGATCGAAAAAACAGAAGAATACTTTCAGGCATGTCACACGATCCGCAGCATGAGAAGAGATATTCTGAAAGAGATCGGTAAAACGATCCGCTGTCTGATCACCAATACGGTACCGGAAGAATTATTGCAGGATCCTCTTTACATACAGCTTCGGGAGCAGGCACAGCTTGCCGCAATCGAAGCGATCACTGCCTATCAGGCAAATGTTCCTGTTGGACAGGCGAATCATCCGTTCTGACAGAAAGGAATGTAAATTGTTATGAAGGAATACATTGCAGCAAGAAGTGCTTATATTCAGCTTATCCGGCAAGAGATGCTCGGACCAGGCTCTGAGATCTCACTGCCGGATGCAGCCCACGAATTGATCAGCTGTCCGCCGGAGAAGAGGTACTCGATCGGCATTCTATTTCCACAGAACCACAAGAACGATGATGATCTGACGGGATCCGAGCTGCCGGAGGAGGATACCGAGGAAGAAGCTGTGCCCGATTCCTATCGTGTGTCCTATGAAGAGGAAGAGCTCCATGATGAAAACAGTGATATGAATCCGGATCACAACCTCGATGAAGAGGTAAACCTTGCATCGCAGAATATGCCTTCTTCCTTCGGCATGACATTTTTTGTGCGCGGAAATGCAGAGCAGATCACATGTCAGGTTTCATTCGGAACATACCGCAGAGCCAAAGCCTCAGACTGCAAATACCCCTTCCATCCGGACAGCTCCGGTGAGTTTAACGTTTCACCGTTCCTGCGGAGCATGGTGTATTTTGACAAGGAGATCCAGTGTCTTCGGTATGTTGGAAATGCTATCCCGAGAAAAGAGGTGAGAAGTCAGTCAGAGAAAGTGAAGTCTGACTATGAGAAGGATGTATGTGATGCGATGTATGCACTGGATCTACAGGCAAGAAACGGCTATGTGAGAGAACCTTTCTGTGAAACGGTTGTACTGGATTTCCACGGCCAGGACTATCTGAAAACAGATGACTGCCCCGCGATCGGTGATTCCAGTCTGAAGCTGACTGCGTTGAAACGCCAGATCAGCGGCGATCTTTATTCTGTCACCATCATGGGGGTGAATACGGCACAGATGCCTTCCAAGCAGACAGGTCTGTATTGCCTCTTTCAGCCTGAGATCCGGGTCACTTCCAAAGACAATCCATTTGTGTTCGTAGACTGCCGGACAGAGCAGATGTTTTCGCATCTGAGTGAGGAAGATCAGTCGCTTGCAATGCAGTACCGGCACAAGCATCATTATGGCACCGGCATGGGTACCTCAGTGAAATGGGAGATCGACGATGCCGGCTGCGGTAAGCTGTATACGGATTTCTTCCCGGAGGAGGAAATCCCGCGTGTCTGCTTTTCGCTTCCGGAGGAGGCGGGGGTTCCGGAAACGGCATTTTCAATGAAATACCTCTCCGATCTGGAGCAGACCCCTCCGGCAGACAAGCTCTCACTGCTTCGGACGATCGTGGACGCATATGATGCATGGATACAGAATCTTTCCGAAAAGGCAGGATCTCTGGAAGCACAGTACCAGCAAATTGCGCAGAAGCATATCAGCGATTGCGGGGCTGCCTGCCAGCGAATGTATGATGGCCTTTCCATTCTTGGACAGAATCACGATGCATGGACTGCATTTTCGTTGGCAAACAGAGCGATGTATATGCAGCGTGTACATCTGAAACTACAGTCTCAGCTTTCCGATCAACTGCGTTATCCCGAGGACGAGGACCTGGAGGCGTGTCTTGAAGAGCTGGATTACTTGACAGCCGATCAGACATATGCGGATCCCTATGCATGGCGGCCTTTCCAGATCGCTTTCCTGCTGATGAGCATTGCATCTGTGACCGATCCCGATTCGGAGGATCGAAACCTGATCGACCTGATCTGGTTCCCGACCGGCGGCGGTAAAACAGAAGCCTATCTCGGATTGACGGCGATGACCATTTTTTACCGCAGGCTGCACTATCCGGATACAAGCGGCGGAACGACCGTCATGATGCGATACACGATGCGGCTCCTGACGGCACAGCAGTTTACCCGTGCGGCAACGCTGATCTGCGCCTGCGAGTATATCCGAACAAACAAGGAGAGCCAGTATCCCCATTATGCACTTGGCGATGAGCCAATCACCATCGGGCTATGGATCGGGCGTGAACATACGCCGAATAAAACCAAAGGAGAAGCCGACACACTTGTACGGGAACTGGAAAGCGTCAGAAAACCCGGTGATCTGCAATACCGTCTGAACACGTCCAACAAATTCCAGCTTTTGAAATGCCCCTGGTGCGGCACCATGCTGACAAAGGGAATCTCCGACAAGAAGCTGGTCGGTGACTGGGGCTATAAAATCAATAAGAATGGGCGTTTCGTGCTGCGGTGTCCGAATGAGACCTGCTTTTTTGACAATGCACAGAAACTCCCCATACAGGTCGTTGATGAGGAGCTGTACAGGGAACCGCCGACACTGCTGTTTGCAACGGTAGACAAGTTTGCAATGCTGCCGTTTTATGAAGAGATCGGGCATTTCTTCGGTACCCGTTCCAGAAACCGGACACCTGAGCTGATCATTCAGGACGAGCTGCATCTGATCGCGGGACCGCTCGGCACCATCGTAGGGCTGTATGAAACCGCGATCGAAGCACTTTGCAGTGCCAAAGGCGTCAGGACAAAAATCATTGCTTCTACTGCAACGATCCGTTGTGCCAAAGAGCAATGTGCAGCCCTGTATGACCGGGATGTAAAACAGTTCCCGCCGCCCGGACTCGATGCCGAGGATTCCTTCTTTGCAAGGGAAGAGACAATTGATTACGAGCAGGGACGCTTCGGCAGAATGTATGTCGGGCTCCTTCCTTCCGGCGGCAATAAGGCCATGACGGAAATCAGTGCGGCAGCCGCTCTGCTGCAGCGAATGGAGACCATCCGGCTTCCCGATACTGTCAAGGATGCGTACTGGACACTGACCATGTATTTTAACAGTCTGAAAGACCTTGGCTACTGCGAATCCATGCTGGCTGAAGATATTCCTTTTAACATTCAGCGGATCTATCAGCGGGACAGCGAGCGCCAGCGGCAGCGTTATCTTCGGCGTATTGACAAGCTGACAAGCCGTGAGCCTACCACGCGCCTGAATGAAACGATGGAAAGGCTGGAGAAAACCTGCTACACTTCCGATAAAAATGAACATTCTGGTACTGCCACAGATGTTGTACTGGCGACGAACATGATCTCGGTCGGTATTGATATTCCCCGGCTCAATTCAATGCTGATCGTTGGGCAGCCGAAACTGACCAATGAATACATACAGGCTTCCAGCCGTATCGGCAGAAGGTATCCCGGTGTTGCATTTGTGATCTACGATAGCGCAAGAAGCCGTGACCGTTCTCATTTCGAGCAGTTCCATGCCTATCATCAGACGTTCTATCGCTTTGTGGAGCCTACAAGTGCCACACCCTTCTCCAGACCGGCAAGAGAACGTGCCCTTCATGCTGTGCTGATTTCGATACTGCGGCATCGCATCTCTGAAATAGCGGATGAGAAGGAAGCCGGAAAATTCTGCAAAGGCATCGCACCGGATATCATCAGACAAACCAAAGAGGAAATCGTGCAGCGGGCTGCAAGCGTTCTGCAGCGCACATTCCCGGGCGCCATGGATGAAAGCGATGCGATCCGGAACGAGCTGGACGAGATCATCGAAAGATGGTGTGACATTGCAGAGCGCTTTGGCGAGGATAAGCTGTACTATGGGAAGAAATTCCTGTTCTCGGCTCCGAAGGAAGAAAGCGGAGAAGGCCGTCTCCTGAAGGATTTCCAGTACAAAACTACGGAGCCTGCTTTTAAAACTATGACGTCAATGCGAAATGTGGATGTTATAGTAGAAGGCGAGCTTCTGATATGGGGGGATGAAGAACATGATGCATCCTAAAGCAAGAGAAAAATTGAATGATAAACTGTTTTCTGTACGCGCACCACAGCTCGTGATGCAGTACAGTGTCGGCTCTATGGTCGAATTCTCCGGCCAGACGCTGATGGTCGCTGCTCCAGAGTACTGGCATGAGGATGACATGTATCCCATCCATGACGAGCGCCTTGAAAAACAGCTACAGGTGACAAAGTTTTTGGGCTTTACAAGGGAAGAGGGCGAAAAGAAGGTCATTCCGAAAGTATCCTATGTCCGTTTCCCTGAATGGTATTTTTGCCCGGCATGCCGCCGCTTTATGTCATTGCGTGACTGGTTGGAGGAGTACCGCCAGAAAGCCCCCAGGGATATCGTGGAAACCGACCCCCACATGGCAAAGCCGAAAAATCTGTGCTGCCGCAACGGAAAGTGCAGAAATATGCATCTCTCTCCGATCTCCGTTGTCTGCATTTGCGAAAAGGGCCATATCAGCGATTTCCCATGGGTCGCATGGACACATGCACAATCCGGGAAGCCGGTCTGCGGCAATCCCGCATTGACCTTGCGGCAGGATCAGACAGCCAATACCAATATCGGATTCCGTGTAAACTGTCAATGCGGAGCCTATGCTTCGCTTTCCGGTGCATTCGGCAAAGACCAGTTCCAGCTCATGGATGAACGCACCAATGGCACCTATGCATTGCGTTGTTCGGGTTATCATCCGTGGAAGCATATTCACGAGCGGTGCAGTTTGTATCCGCGTGCGATCCAGAGAGGCAGTTCAGCAGCCTATTTTCCATATGTGCTGAGCTCGCTCGTCATTCCTCCATTTTCCAGTCAACTGACAAGCCGCATACAGGAAAGCCGCGCCTATGAAAAATGCTGCGACCGTTTGCGGGACATTGTTTCGGAAGCAATGGAAGACGGTATGACAGACGAACAGATCCAGAACAAGATCCGGAGAAGGCTGCCGGAATTTGCAGAGAAAATCGCTCTTGAGATCTGTGAGGATACCGAAAAGATCCAGGAAATACTGGAACGCCGCTTTCTTGAGAAGGACGACAAAATGGATGCCGCTCTTTCTGAGAGTGTACAATACTACTGGGAGGAATATCAGGCGCTGAGCGGAAGAGTGGAAACCCCGCATATGGCATCCGGCGATTTTGTCCGCGAGAGTATGCCGGTGTCAGAGTATCATCTGCCGCATATCGAGGGCATTTCTCTGATCTCCAAGCTTCATGAAGTCAAAGTTATGATCGGCTATACGCGGGGAACGCCTCTGGAGCATTCTTTTGAGGATGCTGCATCAGAACGGCTCGTGTGTATCAAGCAAAAGGAAACCGACTGGTATCCGGCGTATGAAGCACGCGGCGAGGGTATCTTTATCGAATTTGATCCGGAATGGCTCAAAGCATGGGAAAACCAACATCCGGCAGTCAGGGAACGTGCAGCGATCGTAAACCGCAATTACCGCAATTCCTTTTACGGAAAAAACGCGCACAGAGAACGCTCCGCCAGGTTTATCCTTTTGCATACCTTGGCACATATGCTGATCAAGCAGCTCAGCTTTGCGTGCGGGTATCCGATCGCATCACTGCAGGAGCGTATCTATTGCAGCGATGCGGCAAAGGACGGCGTGGAAATGCAGGGGCTCCTGATCTATACAGCCGGCGGCGATTCCGAAGGGACGCTCGGAGGCCTTGTCCGTCAGGGAATGCCGGACACGTTTCCGTCTGTGTTCCGGGAGGCTGTGCAGGCATCTTGTCTTTGCTCCAATGATCCGGTTTGCAGTCTGAGCGAGGGACAGGGACGTGATTCTCTGAATCTGTCAGCATGTTATTCCTGCACACTGATCCCCGAGACAAGCTGCTCGGAGAACAATTGCTTTCTGGACAGAAGTATGCTTTCCGGCGTGATCTCTGACCGATCCATCGGCTTTTATTCCAGGGAGCTCTATGCAGATAATCCATGGGAAAGCACGCTGCCCGAAAGCACACCCGCTGCGTCAGCACAACCGAAATCAGATCATCTGCAAATCCTGCAGTACGGCAGAGATTGTTGGGATATTCCCTATGCTGAAATATGGAATGCGCTCTCTTTTGATGCCGGGGATACGGAGAAGCAATTATTGCAGCAGCTCCGGACACTGAATTACAGCGGAAAAGAAAAACCGAATGAAGATGCTGAGTTTGAGGTGGACGGAAAGGTGTATTCCTGCGAGCTTTTATGGCGGGAATCCAAAGTGATGTATTTCAGTGAATGCAGAGAAGAAGAATACTGTGCCGCCAGACAGGACGGCGAATGGTATTGTATCTATTCCGGAGCATCCGGTCTGTCTGTGCAGGAGATCCTGAAACATATCAAGGAGGTATAACAAATGGCAATTATGATACCCGAAATGCCAAAGCAATTTGATGTCCGCAGCCGTGAAGGTGAAATGTTTCACGCATTGGAGCAGCTCCCTGACACGTATTATGTGTTCCATTCCTTCAAGATCAATACAGTGGTAGACGATACGGTGTATGAGAGTGAAGCGGATTTCATCATCTATCACCCGCAGAAGGGGATCCTGTGTATTGAGGCGAAGGCCGGCATGGTGTCCTACGAGAATGGGCAGTGGCTCTATGCCAGCGGAAAGCCGATGTCCGGTGACGGACCGTTTGCACAGGCATCCGGCAACAAGTGGAAATTGATGGAGTATCTGAAAAACAGTAAGGCAGCGGCATTGAAACAGCGGCTCAAATTCCTTCATGCGGTCTGGTTTCCGTCACACACAGAGACTTCGATCCGCCAATTGAATCTGCCGTCAGAAGCCGACAAAAAGCTGATTCTCACCGGAGAAGCCTTACAAAATCCGACAAACTATATAGAGCAGATCTTCGCACTCCAAGTACCGTCAAAGGTCGAAACAGACCTGACGTCCGAGGAAAGCAATCTGCTGTTCCGCACGGTGCTTTGTCCGCGTTTTCAGGTCTTCCCTTCCGCTTCCATGGAATTGGAATCCAAACGCCTCATTTTCCGCCGACTTCTGAAGGAGCAAGCACATATTCTGGACTTTATGGAGGAACAGCGCACCGCTGTCATCAATGGTGCAGCCGGAACGGGCAAAACCGTGATCGCTGTCGAAAAAGCGCAAAGACATGCGCAGAATGGTGAGCACGTTCTGTTCCTGTGCTATAACAAGATGCTTCGCGATCATCTGGACAAGACATATCATCATGAAAACATTGATTTCAATACCATTCATGGTTACTGCTATTCTCTCTGTCAGAATGAGATCAATTTCCAGAAAATGAAGAAAAAGCTGGAAGATATTTATTTCTTTGGCTCTTTCCCCTATCAGCATGTGATCATTGATGAAGGACAGGATTTCGGGATAGAAGAAATTGATGACGACATGATTAAAACGCTGAAACAGCTTGTGCTGGATCATACGGAACACGGTACATTTTACGTCTTTTATGATAAAATGCAGTTAATCCAGTACAGTGCGGATGAAATTCCGACATACATCCAGGATGCAGACTGCAAAATGACGCTGTATAAGAACTGCCGGAACACGCAGAAAATCGCAGACACCTCCATGTCCATCTTCCCGAAGAAAAAGGCGCTGATCAACGATGAAACAAGGGTCAACACAATGGAGGACAGTGTCGGCATCAGCTTCCTGGACGATGAGGCTTCGGCAGGTTCCGAGCTGGATGCTATGCTGTCTGAGATCAAAAAGGCAGGGTATAAGAATATCGTCATCCTGACACCCAAAACCGAACAGACCAGTATGTTTGCCAAGCTCCTGAAAAATGAATCCTATCAGGGGATCCCGTTCACGACCTGCCGAAAATTCAAGGGACTTGAAGCAGATGCAATTGTGATGGTAGATGTGGATGCATCGCTGTTTGAAGAGGAAAATATGCTGTTATTCTATGCAGGCGCGTCAAGAGCGCGGTTCCATCTGGATATTCTGGTACATATCTCTGACGAAGAATGCACCTCCGTGATCCAGAAGTTCTCAAAAAACACAGAGCAGGTGAAAAAGCCAAAGAGAGAATTTGCAAAACTACTGAAAGCACATCTGCTCATATGATATGGATAGCAAAGCTGCCCCCCTTTTTAGGGAGGCAGCTTTGCTTGTCTTGGGTCATGAGAGTTCTGCAAGCATCTGAGCAGGGTTATCCTTTGCCTTGACCTTGTCAAAGGCTTTCACGATGATGCCGTTTTCGTCGATGAGGTAGGTCGTTCGCACGACACCCATTGAGGTCTTGCCGTAGAGCTTCTTCTCCTTCCAGACATCATACGCCTGGATGACGTTCAGCTCCGTGTCAGACAGCAGCGTGAAGGGCAGACCGTATTTCTCCTCGAATTTCTTGTGTGAGGCGACACTGTCCTTGCTGATGCCGAGGATAACAGCCCCCTTCTCCTGAAACTGCGGGTACAGCTCCGCAAAGCCGCATGCCTGACTGGTGCAGCCGGCGGTCATGTCCTTGGAATAGAAGTAGAGGATGACCTTCTGGCCACGGTAGTCTGCGAGGCTTCGGGGTGAGCCGTTCTGGTCGGGGAGGGTTAAGGGTGGGGCGGGGGTTCCGGGTTGTAACATGGTGGTGACCTCCTATATGCAAATCAGTTCATTTTTCGCCATTTTCATCTATTTTAAGGCTGCAAATGATGCTCTCTTCATTTTGCTTCACGACCCAGAGGCGGTATCCGCACGGATTACTGCTGTTCTCCGGATAACGATCCTTTTGCACGCCAAGAATGATTGCAAATTCCTGATCAGCATCTGTAAAAGCATTCGTTCGATGAAGAATATCCTTGACGATATTGATCTTTTCATCTGCGTTCTCAATCCCATACCCGATGACAATTCGAAGCGGGCAACGAATAAAGGCAAGCTTGCACACCTCATCAAGCCAATCTTTACTTACATTTTCATGCTCAACAGCAGTCTGCAACTGCCATAAATGCGGATTCATTTCCACTTTCTTGCAGGCTTCTCTAATAGAATCCTTCTGTTGAATTCAACTGGTCACATCAATACGATAATACTCTTTGGAAGTACCAATTTCAGTTCCAGAATCACTTGATACCTCGGAGAGATTATCGCTCAATATGGTTTGAATATTTTCGTTATTTCCACCTACCAGACCCTCGGCGCAGGGCAGAACTTTCAATATCCGATTCCGGAAACACTGAAAGGGCATCTGGACGATGCCAAAGCCTACCTCTACGCCAAGTCCACGAAGCACAGGATCCTGAACTGGCAGGACATCCATGTGAACGTATACGTCTAAAGCATACCCCCGTAGCATCACACAAGCTGCGGGGGTGTTGTTGCTATTCGTTTTTCAGTTTATAGAATGCATTGCGTCTGGTGCCCTCAACAGTCAGTTTCCCGTCTGCGACCATCTTTTTGAGCAGGTTGTAAGCTTGTGATTTGGAAAGCCGAAGTAATTCCATCACATCGCCTCTGGTCACCGTTCCGCCATTATCTCTTGCAAACTGCATTACCATTTCAGGGTGCCTTACCTTGTCAATGCCTTTTTGTCTGACATATCCTGTCATGTTCTTATCTGTCTGATACAGATTTGCACTCAGTGTATAGTACCGGCCTTTGCCGTTTCCAGAGGCTTCAATCAGTCCGGATTCTACAAGACGTTCTGCCGTGATCCTTGCTTTTTCCACTGTGATGTGCGTGAAATCTGCAAGTTCGCTCACAGTTGCTCTGCGGTTGCGTTTCAGGGCATTCAGGATCAGCAGCGAATTGATCGGCAGCGATTCGCCCGTTGTGCGATGCTCCTCCGAAATCAACCGTGTAAAGTTTGCATCTGGCAGACTTTTGGGGATAAATAGCTTTACATTTGTACTGGTAGACTCTGAGTAATCCGGCAGTGGCTTGCCATAGAGGAGTGATCCCTCAAAAATACGGTCTACGCCACGTCCGGTACGTTCTGCCAGACCGATACGTTTCAAGGCATCGGCAAGTGCTGTATTTCTGCCATGCGGTTCAACGGTCAGCAGATTCTCAATAGTTACACCCTCAATGAATCCGCCGGGATTGCTGATGGTCATGCCATCGTTATTCATTTCCACCCGAACCCGCCCCATCATGGTATAATCACGATGGCTGAACGCATTGACCAGTGCCTCGCGAAATGCCCGTTTATTATAATCAGGCACGGAAATGCGGAAGAATCCGTCTTCTATCTCTGATTCAGGATTTCTGGCATTCACATAGGTTTCTATTTTCTCAAATGCCGCCAGCAACGGCAGTATGAAGGATTCATTCAGAACCACATTTGTACCGTTCAACACCTGAAAGGCTGCCTCAGCAGTAGGAACACAACGGCGAAGGCTGTCTGTGCGACCGATCAGCAGCATACCGCAGTAGGTGGGTATAAGTCTGCCATCGTTTTCAGAAGCGAGACGCAATGCCTTATCCAGTTCCTCATCATCCAGTTCCAGCAGATTCTGTTCGCCTTGTGGATTCATGCGAATGATACCGCGCAATCGTTCCCGCTCCACCGGATCAAGGTCGCTGTACTGTGCATCCGGCACACACAAACCAGAATAATCCAGCAAGCTCAGGTCACTCAGACGAGAAGCAATTTCGTGCGGATACAGCGGCACGTTTTCCGGTGTGCCATCTGCTTTGATGCGGCGACGCTGGATCTTGCCGGATGAAGAAGCGACGATGCTGCGGCTTTTCGGAACAGAGATCTTCAGGTATGGTTTATCCTTATCACCGTTTTTTTCCGCACGGACTGTAATCGGCGGAACCGTCTTATTGGCGATAAATGCAGCCAACTGAGTGATATTTTGATGATCCTTGTGTAATCCGGTGATCTCACCGTCATCCTCGACGCCAAGGTACAGATCACCGCCTTCCGTATTTGCAAACGCCACAACAACGTCTATCAGGTCAGAATCTGGCAGCCGCTTCAAATCACTCTTAAACTCATTTATCAGATCTTCTCTGAATCCAATGTTCATACAATCGTCTCCATTGCTCAATTATAGCTCAACATTGCACATGTGCAATGTTCTATAAATAACTATAGCACAAATGTGCAATGTTGTCAATATCTTTGAGCAAAAAGTTTGAAAGAATAAGTTTAAATAAATAAAGTGGTATAACTGGTTTGAATTGGTTCTGTGCATTCACATAAAGCCGTCGCCTTATACAATCGCCTCATCCAGCAAAAACTCCATCAACCCCACATTCAGCACCCCATTGTCATCATACCACCGCTTGCGGATATCCTTACGGACGATGATCTTCGGGAAGGAATCCCCCGTGAGCGAGAACGGCCGCAGCTCCTGCATTGTTTTTTCTTCATCGGGGAGCGCAAATGCCGACTGGATATAGACCTTTCTGCCGCCCTTGGATGCGATGAAGTCGATCTCACGGGCGACTTTGGAATAGCTCCCGCTGGCATTCTTCTCATTGGAATAGACCACACCCACATCAACCGAAAAGCCACGGATGATCAGTTCGTTATAGATGATATTCTCCATGATGTGCGTCATCTCCTGCTGAGAGAAGACAGATAATTTGCCTTTGCGGTATCGTTCGGACGGGACAGTACCAGCGGCATTCCGCCATAGAAGGCATACTGTGCCCCCGCTCCATACTCTCAGGCATTTTATCTTGACTTATCCGCATTTATTTGGTATACTAAATATGAACCTTATGCAGTATGATACAATGATAAAGAAGGGAGCGTATGCACATGGGAATTTATGTGAATCCTGGCAACGGTGGATTCAAACGGATTGCCGGTCCGGATTATGTCGATAAAACAATGCTGATCGACCTGATGAATGCACGGATCGGTACTGCAAGATCACTTGTTTGCATTAGCAGACCTCGCAGATTCGGCAAATCCTATGCAGCCAAAATGCTGTCGGCCTACTATGACTGCTCCTGTGATTCCCATAGCCTGTTTGATGACAAGAAGATCGCAGGCTGCGTCTCTTATTCTGAACACCTTAACCGGTATAACGTCATCAATCTGGACATTACAGGCTTTATCTCTGAGGCGAAAACCAATCAGAGACCATTGATTGATGTTCCCAAAATGATTATCAATGCGATCCGTGAGGAATTATCGCTGCTTGATCCCACTGTTTCCGCTGACCGGACTTTGAATGATGAGATGATCCGTTGTGTTGAAAAGCCAGATGGAAAGCCTTTTGTATTTATCATTGACGAATGGGATGCTCTGATTCGTGAAGCAAAGAATGAGCCGGAAACGCAGGCAGCTTACCTCAATCTTCTCAGAGGCTGGTTCAAAAACAATAGCTTTACCCCCAAGGCTGTTGCGGCTGCCTATATGACCGGTATCCTTCCTATCAAAAAAGATGGCTCCCAGTCTGCTATTTCAGATTTTGACGAATTCTCTATGATCAAGCCACTGGAATTCGGCGGGTATGTCGGATTTACAGAAGATGAAGTCCATGTTCTCTGCGAAAAAGAACATGTTGATTTTCAGATGATGAAGAAGTGGTATGACGGCTATTCCTTCAAGGGTGTCGGCTCGGTGTATAATCCCAATTCCGTCATGAAGGCCCTCCGCAATGAGGACTTCGACTCCTATTGGACAGAAACCTCCGCCGCCGAAGGGCTGCTGGAATTCATCAGCAAGGACTACAACGGCATGACAAGAACCATTGCTGAGCTGGTCGGTGGTGTCGATGTTCCGGTCAGCACGACCGGTTTTGCAAATGACCTGACCACGTTCCGGGATAAGGATGATGTCCTGACGCTGATGATCCATCTCGGCTATCTTGCCTATGATTCTGTGACTAAGACCGTTCGGATCCCGAACGAGGAGATCAAGCTCGAATTTGCCAAAGCCGTCAAGCAGGTCAGCCATCAGGCGACTCTGGAGCGGCTGCGGGAGAGCGAACAGCTCTTTCTCGATACGATCAACGGGAATGAAGAAGCCGTTGCAGCGCAGATCGAGAAGATCCATCGAGAAGAAACATCCCCGCTGCATTACACCAGAGAGGACAGCCTGCGCAGTGTCATCAAGCTGGCTTACTACACCTACCGTGACCAGTATGTGCAGTTTGAAGAGCTGGCATCAGGCGAAGGCTATGCCGATGTCGCCTATATTCCCCGGCATGATTCCGATGCCCCGGCACTCATCATCGAGCTGAAATGGAAGCAGAATACAGAAGGTGCGATCGAGCAGATCCTCCGGAAGAAGTACCCTGATGTTATCAAGCGCTTCGGCACACGGATCCTTCTGGTCGATATCAGTTATGAGAAGAATGCACCTGACAAGTCCAAGAAGCATACCTGTAAGATCGTTGAATACGCAGCCACATGACATATCAAAATACGCCTTCAAATAGTGGTTTTCACCATCTGTCAATCCCCTTCTTTTGATAATTGCAACACAGGCGGCCATCTCGCAGAACAAGTAATCTGAACCGATTACAGATCGCATAAACAAATCCACCCCCACTGCATCACATGCGGTGGGGGTGTGTTTTGAACAGAATGCATCGGGAGCTCCAAGAGAGTCAAAATCATAGATATTGCCAACTGGCTGACAGAGCATTGAACAAGACAGCCTCTCGCACGGGAGGCTGTTTGGTTTATGTTGTTCGTAATCGGTTCAGATAATCTGTTCTGGGCAGTCATAGTATGTGCCGCGGCTGACAAGCCAAGTGATCGGGAAAGCCTGTCAATCTCTGCATTCCCATCTCAGAGTGCCTTTGTATAGATGCCGGAAATGATCTCACGATCTGCTTTCAGCGGATGATTCGCAATACTTGCCGACGACACCTGAAAGCAGTTTTCCGTCATCCAGGGAATATCTTCCTCTGTGATGCCCTGTTCGGAAAGTGTTGTCAGCAGTCCGATTTTTGACAGGAATGCCCGGATCGCATCGCCGCAGTCTGTCGCCGTTCTGCCGCCGAGGAGCTGTGAGATCACAGCATAACGCTCCGGTGCCGCCTGGCAGCTTACATCCGTGATAACCGGTGTCAGTGCTGCAAGCCCTTTTCCGTGGATGATATTTTTCAGTCCGCTTGCAGGATGCTCCATACCGTGCGGCAAAGCGACACCGGCTGTATGGATGACCATGCCGCCGGCTGTACTTGCCCATGTGACTGCATCCCATGCATCGGCATCCTCACTGCCCTGATACAATGCCGGAAGATGTGCAGCGATCGCCCGGATCGCCTGCAGCGCCAGTGCATCTGTGAAAGGCTGCGCCTGTGCTGAGAGAAAACCTTCCATCGAGTGACACAGTGCATCAAACCCGACGGATGCCAGAACTCCCGGCGGCATCGTCTGCATCAGCTCCGGATCTATGATCGAAAGTGCCGGAATGATGCAGTCTCGCCGCAGCGACTTCTTATCACCGGTCTCCGGATCCGTGAGGACGGCAAAACCGTTTGCCTCGCTGCCGGTGCCGCAGGTCGTGGGAACTGCGATGAGCGGCAGGGCGTCCGTTCCCTGTTTCCGGTTGAAAATATAATCGCTGATGCTGCCCGTGTTGCAGGTCATAAAAGCGATCGACTTGGCACAGTCGATCACGCTGCCGCCGCCGAGTGCAATCACCAGATCACAGCCGGCATAAGCGGCAACCTTTGCGCCGTCCTCAGCGAGCACTGTTGTCGGATTCGGAACAGCCTTGTCATACAGCAGATATCGGATGCCTGCCTCTTCGAGATAGAACTGCACCCGGTCGAGCAGTCCCGAACGCTTTGTGCTTCCTTTGCCGGTCACGATCAGCGCCTTGCTTCCGTAACGGCTTGCTATCGTGCCGATCTCGCTGACCTTTCCTCTGCCGAACAGCAGATCCACCGGCAGATGATACCGGAATCCCATGGATACCACCTCTATTCTATCAGTCCTTTGATCTTCATGTAGGCTTTGATGACCTCTACGCATTCTTCGATGCCGACACGCTCACTGTTGAGTGTCATGTCATAATTGACCGGATTCGTCCAGTAGTTGCCATGCGTATAATAAGCGTAATATTCCGCACGGTAGGCATCCGTATGCTTGATCGTTGCAGCAGCGACCTCCTCCGTGACGCCCATGTGTGCCATCGTGCGCCGGATACAGAAGTCTCTCGGCGCTTCGATATAGACACTGACCACATCGTGTCTGCCGGCGAGGATATAATCCGCACATTTCCCGACGATCACGCAGGATTCCGTATCGGCAAGGTTCTTAATGATCTGCTTCTGGTAGGAGAACAGCGTATCGTCCGAGACGAATTTCTCATTTCGTGCGATATACTTCCGGGAGCGCGGCAGCCCCTTCATCATGCCGGCATAAGTAGCGCCTTTTTTGGTGATCTTTTCGTTGACTGCCTGGAACAGCGTTTCGTCCAGTCCGCTGAGCTGGGATGCCAGTGTCAGGATGCGGTTCTCATAGCAATGAACGCCCAGATCCTTTGCAAGTCTGGATGCGATCTCCTTGCCGCCGGAGCCGAAGCCTCTGGCAAATGTCACAACAAAATGTCCCATGATGCGCCTCCTATCCCGCCATGAACCGGCTCAGAAATTCCTTGGCTCGGGGATGCTTCGGCTGTGTGAAGAACTGCTCCGGCGGCACATCCTCCACGATGTAGCCCTTGTCCATGAACAGCACACGGCTGGAGACCTCCCGTGCAAAATCCATCTCATGTGTCACGATGAGCATGGTCAGATCCTTGCTGGCAAGGGACTTCATGACCTGCAGCACATCTCCGACCATCTCGGGATCCAGTGCAGAAGTCGGCTCGTCAAACAGCAGCACCTCCGGATCCATGCACAAGCCCCTTGCAATGGCAACACGCTGCTTCTGACCGCCGGAAAGCTGTGCAGGATAGGCGTTGATGAACGGTGCCATCCCGACGGATTTCAGATGCGTGATGGCACGGTCATGTGCCTCCTCCCTGGAAAGATGCAGGACACGCCTTGTGCCCTCCATACAGTTCTGAAGCACGGTCCTGTGGTTGAACAGATTGAAGGACTGGAACACCATGCCCACCTTGGAGCGATACGTGTTGATCTCCTTCTGCTTTCTGCCAAGCTCCTGCCCGTGAAAATAGATCTTTCCGCAGCTCTGTGTCTCAAGCTGGTTGATACAGCGCAGGAGCGTGGATTTGCCGGAGCCCGAGGAGCCGAGGATGCAGACGCATTCGCCCTTTTCCACGCTGAATTCGATCTTGCGGAGCACCTGGTGCTCTCCAAAGGACTTTCCAAGCTCTTCTACCCGGATGATGGATGTATCCTGCATGACTGCGCCTCCTTACTGTGTATTTTCCATATATTCGATCGCAAGCACATAATCCTTTTGCCCCGCCATTTTCTTCTCGACCAGTGTGAATATGCGGCTGAATACAAAGCAGAGCACCAGATAAATGGCGGCAATGACGAGGTAGGATTCCAGATACTTGTAATAGGTTCCGCCTGCGGTTTTCGCCTGCAAGAACAGCTCCTGTACGCCGATGACGTTCAGAACGGATGTCATTTTCAGGTTGGTGAGGAACATGTTCGCCATCTCCGGCACGATGTTTTTGAACGCCTGCGGCAGGATGATGTGGAACATTGTCGATACCGGCGACATGCCGAGCGCCAGTGCGCCCTCACGCTGTCCGGGATCGATGCTCTTGATGCCGGCACGCACGGTCTCGGACATATACGCACCTGTATTCAGCAGCGTAACGAGGATACCGGCGCTGATCGAGTCGATCTCCAGCCCCGACTGCCGCAGCCCGTAGAACACGATCATCGCCTGTACGATCATGGGCGTTCCGCGGAACAGCTCAACATAGACCTTTGCGATGGCTTTCAGGATGCTGAGGATGCCGCGTTTCAGAAAATGATCCTCCCTGCTGATCTGGCTGTCCTCGATCATGCCGACTGCATAGCCGAGCAGGAACCCCGCCAGTGTGCCGATGACAGAGACCACCAGCGTGATCCATGTGCCGCGGACGAACAGCTCTGCATATTCCTTGGCGATGAACCAGACCCATTCAAAGGAATTGGTCGGTGTGTATGTCATAGTGATTCCTCCTGCATAAATATCTGCCTGCGGCGGGACAAGGGGGATCGCCGCAGGCAGGAAGGGATAATGGGAAACGTCTTAACTCAAAGAGCCGCTGTGCTCAGTTTGCAGCGGGCTGTAAGGTGACAGCCTTTGCCATCAGCTCGTCCATCGCAGCCTTGTCATTCCAGCCGATCGCATTCATGGCTTCCTGGATCTCGTCACGGAGCGCTGTGTCATCCTTGCGTGTTGCGATGCAGACATTGGTCATTTCCTTATCGCCCTCAAAGGCGTCGCTTTCATCCGGTGTGATGATAACCAGATCACTGTTGGTCAGCTTTGCGGATTCCGCAGTCGGCAGGTCGATGACAGCAAGATCTGCCACGCCGTTGGTGATCGCCATGAAGACTTCGGCAGTCGTTTCATAGTTTGCACCAAGCTCTGCATCCGGGATCTGCTCGAGCAGCGGCACCCAGCCTGTGCCGAGCTGTGTGGTGACTTTGGCATTCTTTCCGGCAAGATCAGACAGACCCTTGATGCTCTCAAAGTCCGATCCCGTCTTGACAACGATACAATTGTCACGGTAATAATACGGCTCTGTGAAGGAATAGGATGCTTCACGCTCCTTCGTCCTACCCATGCCGGCAATGATGCAGTCATACTCCTTGGCATCCAGGGAAAGTCCGATGGAATCCCACTCCACCTTATGGATCTCGAGCGTCATATCCATCTGATCCGCCAGCTTCTGGGCGACCATGACATCATAGCCATAGGCATAGTCGGAGCTGCCATAGATCGGGACTGCCTTGCTGCCGTCCGGGACTTCCTCGGAGAGCTGTGTCCAGTTGAACGGCGCATAGGCACATTCCATTCCCACACGGAGCACTTTTTTCCCGGAGCTGTCTGTGCTTGTCGTCTCTGCGGAGGTCGCACCGCCGCAGCCGGTCAGCAGGAGCATCGCACCTGCGAGTACCATACACATCATGTTTCTCATTCTCTTAGCATTCATCATAAATCCATCCTTTCTGATTCTCTGTTTATGCGCTTAATTCTTCGACTGCTTCCTTGATGATCGAAAATGCCTTGTCGCAGTCCGCTTCTGTGATGATGAGCGGCGGCACCATGCGGATGATATGTCCGCCGATCGCTGTGATGAGCAGCTTTTTGTCAAAGCACTTATGCTTGACATCCACACCGCTGATCGTGTCGAATTCCACGCCGATCAGGAGCCCCTGTCCACGCACCTCCTTAACATGCGGGAGCGTTCTGAGCTTGTCCATGAAGTAGCCGCCCATTTTTGCAGCATTCTCGGCAAGGTGTTTTTCCTCCATCTCTTCGATCGCCGCCAGTGCAGCTGCGCAGCAGACCGGATGTCCGCCGAAGGTCGTGCCGTGGGAGCCGGCGCTGAATGCTTTGGCGACCTTCTCTGTTGCACATATCGCTCCGATCGGCATACCGCCGCCGAGCGCCTTTGCCATGGAAACGATATCCGGCTTGATGCCGTAGTTCATGAACGACATCCAGCTGCCTGTTCTGCACCAGCCTGTCTGCACCTCGTCAAGCAGCAGGAGCAAGCCGTTTTCATCGCAGAATTTCCGCAGCCCCTGCATGAATTCCGGTGTTGCCGGATGCACGCCGCCCTCACCCTGGACAGGCTCGATCATGATAGCGATGGTATTCTCGTTGCACGCTGCCTTGAACGCTTCGAGGTCATTGTAGGGCGCATAGCTGAATCCCGGTGTCATGCTGCCGAAGCCGATCTGGCAGGCATTGTCCGGCTGCCCGGTCGCTGACATGGCACCGAACGTTCTGCCGTGGAAGGACTGCTCTGCCGTGACGATGTGGTATTTCTGCGGACCATATGTCTCAACACCGTATTTCCGTGCCATCTTGATCATGGCCTCATTGGCCTCCGTGCCGGTGTTCTGGTAGAAGATCTTATCCATGCCGATGGTCGTGCAGATCTTTTCAGCAAGCAGAGCCTGCGGAACAGAATACGGATAATTGAACACCTGCATCAGCGTCTCTGCCTGCGCCTGAACAGCCCGGATCACTGCTTCATTGCAGTTGCCGACCGAATTCACAGCGATGCCGGCATAGAAATCAAGATACGGTGTATCCTGTTCATCGTACAGATACACTCCCTTGGCATGATCGGCAACGAAATCGAAGCGCTCGTAGGTCTCGATCATGTAGCGGGATGCCTTTTCTTTGAGCTGCCTTTCTGTCAGCCCAGTGTCTGCGAGTTTCATACAACCATCTCCTTAGAAAATGAAAAACAGGACTGTGGTGCCCTGACACCGTTGTCCTGTTCTCTATGGCTCTATCATACCACAACTCTCCGGATTTGTAAAGCGACAAATCCGCATTGCTGTCATGCGAAACTGTCATACTTTAAAAAAAGGCTCATTCAGCTTGGTTTTCGGGAAGCATTTCTGCGCAAACCGGATAAAACGCTCCACGCTTTCATTGTCCGCTGCCTCGCTGCTGCGGACAATGCCGATCGTCCGGAAGTACTCCTCCTGCAGCGGCCGGATGACGACCTTTTTGGTGATGCCCTGCAAAAATGCACCGGCAACGATGCTGATGCCGAGCCCCTTTTCGACCATGGAGACCGTCATGGAATCGTCCAGCATCTTCATGCGCAGCAGGTCGTTGGTGCCGTGGATCTGCTCGATATAGGCACGCAGGCCGGCATTTTCCTCCGCTGCATCCGAGAGCAGGAACGGATAGCCGGAGAGCATTTGCGCCGAGATGATCTTCTCCCGGCAGAGTGCATGTCCCTCCGGCAGCACCGCATAGTAATAATCCCGCAGCAGTGGAATGAAATCCGCATCCTGACAGGCGAAATCAGCAGTAAAGGCAAGATCCACACGTCCGCTGAGCAGTTCCTCTTCCACATAAGAAAACCTGCCCCGCTCCGTGATCTCAAAATGGATCAGCGGCTCTGCTTCACAGAAGCTCTTGATGAGCTGCGGCAGGATCTCGACCGCCGCTGTCCGGAATGTCGCAATGCGGATGCACCCGCCTCCGTTTTTGCGGATGCTTTCCGATGCCTGACAGAGCTGGTTCTCGAGTTGGATGATCTGCGTGATGATGTGCAGCAGCGGTTCTGCCTCGGAGCGCAGCGTGATGCCCGTCCGGTTGCGGTGGACAAGCGATGTGCCGAGCTCCTCCTCGACCTTTCCGATAATGCGGCTGATGCCGGACTGCGTGTAGCCAAGCAGATCAGCTGCCTTGGTGATGTTCCCGATCTCCACTGTACGCAGCAGAATGCGGTAGTATTCTGTATTCATGCTATACCTCCCGATGCTTCGTATGACTGAGCTGCTTGAGCTTTTTAACTGTAGCATCCCCGCCGCCGTCGTGGATCAATACATCATAGGCGCCCGGGATGCTGCCGAATGTGACGGCCTGTTTCTTCTGCGTGACCTCCTGCAGCCGCAGGAGCATTGCCTGCTTGGTAGCAGCAGCACTCATGATCTTCAGATAACAGAAGCCCGGATACGGCGACGGATAGGATACCACCCGTGCCGCCGGGGAGAGCGCAACTGTCAGCAGCTCCTGCATCGCTTGTGTGCGTTCCTGCTCTGCGAGCACCGTGAGACAGAGTACCTGCTCTGCGCCGGTGCGAAAAGTGCTTTTCACATAATTGCAGTACAGTGAAGTCCGGTGTGCGGCAAAATAGGCTTCCTCTGCGGTATTCCGGAATGTCCCGTAATAAGTGAGCAATGTCTCATCGAGCACCGCTGTCACAAAAGCATCCTGTCCCTGTTCGTGCAGAAGCTGCTCCGCTTGTTTGCAGACAGCCGGATCAAGCGCCGCATAGGCAATGCAGCGGCGCTCCTTCAGATGGTACAGCAGCGCCCCATCCATCACAATGACCGGCAGCCTGAGTGCTACGCCCTCCATCAGATCTGCTGTCTCGCCGAGTGTATGGATCGTTGAGATCGTGAACTGCACTCCTTTTGCAATGAGTCTGTTCAGCTCCACCTTGCTGTACGGGACATTATATGGATGCCCGGACAGCAGTACGTCATCAATGCCGCTGACATATAAGGTGTCAGTATCGAGCTTTTCCGGCAGACGGAAGCTGTTGACAGCGACCCCGACTGCGATCCCGATCCAGGTATCCAGGATACGGTTGGCGACAAAAAGGTACTTGGTCTCCTCAAAGGAATGCGACAGCGATATGCTCAGAAAGACCACGCAGGAGAAAAAGGCGGCGTTATTCTTCCGGAGCAGCACACAGGTATAGATCACCGGGATGATCGATCCGCCTGCGGCAAGATAAGCGATCCCCTGTGACGGAATATCCAGCAGCAGGAAGAGCAGCCCGAATGCAGCGCCGATGAGTGTACCGATGCTGCGCTGTGCAGCCATACGGCGTGTGGAATCCGGATAGGGCTGCATACACCAGAGTGCTGCCAATACGCTGTAGAACGGTATCCCGTTCCCGATCGGCAGCAACGTGCGCAGTTCATAGATCAGAATACAAAGCACCGATGCGAGCGAGGATTTCAGGATCCGCCCGCCGATGCCGGGGATTTTCCGGTTATGGAGCATTGCGTTTCACCTCACAAAAAGAAAAGCGATGATGCCGCATGACATCATCGTCCATGCTATTATTGTAGCACAGCAGCGGCGGACTGTCAAGGCGAAGAAGGAATTTCTGGTTATTTCTTTTCTTTTGAAGTTTTTTTCAGTCCAGAAACAGAATATCGAAATTGACATTCTGTCTGCATTGTGGTATAATCATAGTGTAATCACAAAAGCAAGGGCGCTTCCCGTTCATCAGCGGGAAGCGCCCTTTGTGATTGCCACAGAATACAAGAGAGGAGTGAAAGACAATGACGCAGATCGATACACAGCAGGCAGAGGCGCTGTTTTCAGAAGCCATCTGTAATGCAAGCGAGATCAATGAGCTGCTCCGCCGCTATGGCGTGAAATTCGGTATCTATAAAAACGGTGTTTTCAAGGAACAATTCTTTCCGTTCGATCCCATCCCCCGAGTGATCTCTTCGGTGGATTTTCAGTTTATCGAAAAGGGACTTGTTCAGCGGGTAAACGCCCTGAATGAGTTCCTTTTTGATATTTACCACGAAAAAAAGATCGTCAGGGACGGCATCATCCCGGAGGATTTCATCTATCTCTCCAAGGGCTATCTTGCACAGTGTGAGGGCATTACGCCGCCGGAAAAGATCTATTCCCACATCTCCGGCATTGATCTGGTGCAGGGGAAGGACGGCACATGGTATATCCTGGAGGATAATCTGCGCATCCCCTCCGGTGCAAGCTATCCGCTGATCGCAAGGGAGCTGACCCGGATCGCCTGTCCGGGTGCCTTTACCAGGGAACCGGTCACGGATAACCGGAATTATGCCGAGCTTCTGCGGGATACGATGGAGCACATCAACTGCGGCGGCATCCGGGCGATCCTGACACCGGGCAGATACAATGCGGCATATTTTGAGCATTCGTATCTGGCGGAGCTGACGGATTCCGTACTTGTGCAGAATGATGCCCTGTTTGTAGAGGACAACAAGCTCTACCAGCGCACCTACAACGGTGGCAAGACACGCATCGGCGTACTGTACCGGCGCATTTCGGACGAGTATCTTGATCCGCTGAATTTCTGCGCAGATTCCGTCATTGGCATCCCGAATCTGATGGAGGTCTACCGCAGCGGCAATCTGGGACTCATTAACGCCCCCGGAAACGGGGTGGCGGATGACAAGGGCATCTACTATTTTGTGCCGAAAATGATCCGGTACTATCTCGGCGAAACACCGATCCTGCAAAATGCACCGACCTATCTGCCGTTTTATGAGGAGGACAGGAGATATGTGCTGGAGCATCTCGGTTCGCTTGTCATCAAGGACGTTTCAGAAGCGGGCGGCTACGGAGTCGTGTTCGGCTCCGATCTCACAAAGGAACAGCTCACAGAGCTGCGGGATACGATCCTGGCAGAGCCAAGACGCTTTATCGCACAGGAGGTCATTGACTTCCTGGATCTGCCGATCCTGGATGCAGGAAAGACGGTCATGCGCAAGGCTGATCTGCGTGCCTTTGTGCTTACAGGAAGCGAAACCAGAGTCTGGACATCGGGTCTGACACGCTTTTCCCGCAATCCGGATTCATTTGTCGTCAATTCATCGCAAGGAGGAGGATTTAAAGATACATGGGTACTATCTCGTTAGAGCACAGCAGCCGGCTGTACTGGCTGGGACGCTATGCGGAACGCACATTTTCCACGCTTCTGAACCTGCAGAAGCTCTATGACCGGATGATCGACATGGGAACAGGCTTCACGGATTATCTGTACGCCTTCGGTCTGGAGAACAATTATGAGAATAGCAGCGCTTTCCTGCGCAGTTTTCTGTACGATGAAAACAATCCGGATTCCGTTGCCTACAGTCTGGAGCGAGCCTATGATAACGGCATCGTTCTGCGGGAAACGATCTCCTCCGAGGCGCTGTCCTTTTTGCAGATGGCCAAGGATACGCTCTACCGATCACAGCATTCCGGCAACATCCGTCTCTCGCTCCTGCCGCTGAAGGATATTTTCTACAGTTTCTGGGGCTGCGTTATGGATCATGTCTTTGATGAGGAAGCCTGGAATCTGATCTTCTGCGGAAAGTCAATGGAACGCACGATGCTGCTGCTCCGTTTACAGGCACCCTACACGGAGGCAAAGCCGGAATTCAACCGCCTGTGCCGCCGTCTGCGGTTCGTCCCGGAGGGAACGCCCTACCGCAGTACGCCGGAGCGTCTGGAACTGCTGACAGAGATCTTCGGGAGCCCGGAGCAATATGCCGCTGGGTTCCGGAATGCGGTCACAGAAATGGAGCATTTGTTTGAGGTGAGCGCATGAAGCAGATACAGTTTTCCTACACGACCAAGCAGACATTTGACGATGATGTCCACGATCACAGCTTTGCGCTGCGTGTGATCCCGCCGGAATCGCCTGTGCAGAAGATCCTTCACGTTCAGCTAACGATCACGCCATCGGTGGAATACTGCCGGACGATGGATGCGTTCGGGAACAATGTCGTCAGCGGCTATATCTCGTTTTCACATCGCTTTTTAGACTTTTCCGTCAAGGGGGCAGCCGTAATCGACCTGACGCAGCAGCGCACGGACTTCCTGCCATGCTACCGGTATCCGTCCGAACTGACAAGACCGGATGAGGCATTGACCGCATTCTACAATGCCAACTACAAGCGCTGCGAAAACCGCAGCGTTCCGGAACGTGCAGCATTCTGGTCGGAGCTGCTCTCCGATACGATCGTTTATCAGAAGGGCGTGACTTCGCCGTCCACAACAGCTGCCGAGGTGTTTGCGAACAAGGCCGGGGTCTGTCAGGATTTTGCACATGTGATGATCGCGCTGCTGCGGCTCGATCACATCCCGGCACGCTATATTGCAGGCCTTGCCTACTGTGACGGAGAGACACATGCCTGGGTGGAATACTGGAACGATGACCATTGGGAAGCGATCGACCCGTCCAACAACTGCATGGTGACAGAACAATACCTGATCCTGTCACAGGGGCGGGATTTTGGAGACTGCGCCGTTGACAGGGGCATCATGCTTGGCGATCATACCAGGCAGATGCAGCTTGTGCGGTCAGCGCTTTCATAGAGAAGGGGGGCGATTCCAATGACAGAAACTGTAGTCAGCACAGCGCTTGCAGTCAGTGAGCATCTGAATATCCGCAAGCGGCGCATCCAGTCCGGCAGCAGCCGGAAGCGCCTCAGCTTTGTGACCGGAACCCATGGCGATGAACTGGAAGGCCAGTATCTCGCTTGGCTGCTTGGCAGTTATCTCGATGCCCATCTTGAACAGCTTGACGGCATCGTGGACATTTATCCGGCACTCAACCCGATGGGGATCGATACGATCACCCGAGGTGTCCCCATGTTCGACATTGACATGAACCGTATTTTCCCCGGCACACGGCATGGTACGATGATGGAGGTGATCTGCTCGGCGATCGTCAACGATATTGCAGGCTCGGATGTCTGCATCGACGTGCATTCCAGCAACATCTTTTTACAGGAGATCCCGCAGATCCGGATCAGTGTGCCCACGGCGGATACGCTCGTGCCGCTTGCAAAGCTCCTCAATGTCGATCTTGTCTGGGTACATGAATCTGCAACGGTGCTTGAAGCAACGCTGGCGCATACGCTGAACAGCCGCGGAACAAAAACGCTCGTCGTGGAGATGGGTGTGGGGATGCGTATTGACAAGTCCTACTGTGAGCAGGTCTTTGACGGCATCCTGCATCTGATGCAGCATCTTGGCATGTGGAAGGGCGAGGTCAGGTCCGTCCGGGAGCCGATCATTTCCCTCGGCAGACAGGTCGGGTTCGTCAATTCGGATGCAGCAGGCATTTTCGTGCCATGCATTTCCTTTGGTGAGACCGTGCAGGAGGGCGAGCACATCGGAGATGTCCTTGATCCGCTGACCTCGCAGGTCACGGAACGGGTACACGCCGTGTGCAGCGGGCTGCTGTTTACGCTGCGGGAATATCCGATCGTGTACGGCGGTTCACTGCTGGCACGCATCCTGATGCCGGAGGAGGCTGACACATGAGAAAGAAGATCCTGTATTCGCTGAAATCACCCTACCGTGAGCAGCTCGATGTGGTCGGCTACTGCTTCGGTCACGGGAAAAAGGCGCTGGCGATCGTCGGCGCCATGCGCGGCAACGAGGTACAGCAGATGTACGTTTGCAGCCGGATGGTGCAGGAGCTCAAACAACTCGAAGCCGATGATGCCATTGCGGAGAATATGCAGATCATGGTCGTGCCATGTGTCAATTATTACAGCATGAACGTCGGAAAGCGCTTCTGGACGATGGACAACACCGACATCAACCGCATGTTTCCCGGCTATGCGCTGGGTGAGACAACGCAGCGGATCGCAGACGGGCTATTCTCCAAACTCAAAGGCTACCAGTACGGCATCCAGATGGCAAGCTTTTACCAGTCGGGAAACTTCCTGCCGCATGTCAAAATGATGGACACCGGATTTACCGATGCGGAACTGATGAAGTGCTTCGGCTTCCGCTATGCGCTCATTCGCACCCCTCGTCCCTATGATACCACTACGCTCAATTATAACTGGCAGATCTGGGAAACAAAGGCGTTTTCCGTTTATTCCAATGCGACCGACACGATCAATGAAGCGTCTGCCACAGAAGCCGTGGACGGCATCCTGCGCTTTATGCAGGCGCAGGGGATCATCCGTGCAAAGCTCTGTCCGGGCTTTCAGACAGAGCTCCTTCGTGAGAACCAGACACGGCAGGTACAGAGCGAGGCAGGCGGCATTTTCAAACAGGTGAAGCACATCGGCGACCGTGTGAACAGCGGTGAGCTGCTGGCATCGGTGATGCATCCGTTTGACGGATCCTTGGTCAGTGAGGTGCGCTCACCGGTCAACGGAACGATCTATTTCTCATGGAGCGATCCGCTCATCAGTGAAAAGACCGTGTGCTTCAAGATCATAACATAGCAGGGAGGCGAATATGAAACCTGTCATCGGAATGGTTCCGCTGTGGGACAATGAGCGCCAGTCACAGTGGATGCTGCCGGGCTATCCGGCGCATATCATTGCAGCGGGTGGCGTACCCATGCAGCTTCCCCTCACGGCTGATAAATCCGTTTTAGAACGTTCGCTGTCCTGCTGTCAGGGATTTCTCCTGACCGGCGGACAGGATGTGCTTCCTTTGCAGTACGGAGAACAGCCGTTGAAGGAATGCGGTGAGGTCTGCGCCGTTCGTGATGCAATGGAGCAGTATCTGCTGTCCTATGCGCTGGATACCGGCACACCGGTGCTGGGCATCTGCCGGGGCTTGCAGATGCTGAATGTGTTCTGCGGCGGAACGCTCTGGCAGGATCTGCCTGCGCAGCATCCCACCGACATCTGGCACAGCATGTGCCCGCCATATGACCGGGCAGTCCACGAGGTGAAAATCCTCCACGGAACGCAGCTTCACACCATTCTCGGATGCAGTACCCTGGGAGTCAACAGCTATCACCATCAGGCCATCCGGACACTTGGAGCGGCTCTTCAGGTGTGCGCCGTCTCGGAGGACGGTCTTGTGGAGGGTGTCTCGCTGGAGGGGCATGGATTTGCCCTTGCCGTCCAGTGGCATCCGGAACTACGGAGCGATACTGCCTCGGAGCGTATTTTTCGTGCATTTGTTCAAGCGGCCGCAATTCTCTGAAAGTGCAAGGGATGCATTCCGCGGTCTAAGGAGCGGTATGCTCACCATTCGGAGTTAATGTCTGTTTGAGCATTGTTCTATGTCTGCCGGAAGTCTGGCTCTTGATTTTTCCGCCAATGTATGCTATACTATCATCAGCTATATGATCCGGCCAGAGGTGAAATCTATGGCTTTGAAGAGCAGACCGATTTACCGCAATCCAAAGAAACGCTAAATTTAGGCGATTTCTAAAATTCCAAATCACTTGGTTTTGTTAGCTGCAACACAGGCTGCAATTAGCCAAGGAAAGTGATTCCAGTTATTGGAAGCCGCTGATAAAGGCACGTAATTGCGTGTGTAGAAGCTTTTAAGAATTGAAGATAAGGCTGCGTAACCATTGCGGTTACGCAGCCTTTCTTTTTTGTCGTCTTCATGCTGTCAGCAACGGCAGTCGTTACAGCAACGTCGAAACAATCGTGCATGGGCTTGACGAGTACTGCCAGAAACCGGAGCTGGCCGCATGGTTGATACAGGAATAAAGAGCCGGGCATCAAACCCGGCTCACAATTATTCGATAAAGTCAGTTTTCTGGTACTGGCGCTCTGTGGAGTACACCCAACCGTGCTAACAGTCCCACGTCCTCTCTGTCCTTCGGACATCTCCCCACGCCGGGGGAAGAGGGTTAGATTTCACAGGGGCTCCGCCTCTGCGCTCCCTTGTGCGGTGTGGCACAGAAACTATCTTCAGGCAGATCAGCAGGATTTCTGCACAGATTGTCCTCATTCAATCGGGACGAATGTGTGATGGTGTATATTAGCATACTTTTCGGCGGTTGATCCGCTGCGCCCGTAGATGACGATATCTTTGGGGAGGGTATCTTTCAGCTCCATCCTGTAGTCCCAGCTGAAATGATCCGACAGGAATGTGATCTTTTCAAGCTGATCGGCACCACGGAACGCATTTTCGTTGATCATTTCGACCGAGGCAGGAATGGTCAGCTCCTTGATTCCGCTGCCGCTGAAAACATCACTTCCGATTCTGGTGATCGAATCCGGTATTTCGATTGATGAAAGCGAAGGCATATTGCAGAAGGCGCCATTACAGATGCTCGTTGCCTTCTTGTTGAGCTCGACTGTCTTCACCTCACTGCTGACAACTGCCCACGGTGCGAGTGGAGTGTAATAGATTTCTTCGTATGCCAGCATGTCTCCGGTCAGGGAAATATAGAGATTGCCATCTTCATTGAGCGTCCAGGTATATCCCTTTCCAAAGAAGCCACCGGTTTTTGGTTTGTATGCCGGGTCAAGATTCTCGAATTGCATTCCGTTTTCTGCTGCGAACGCCTCTGCTGTAGAGCCGCCATAGCCGATGAGAACAGTCTTGGAAGGAAATGCGTCTTTGGCGATGCGCGTCGCCGTATTATACAGTGTTGCCCTGGGCGTGTCAAAGGCCATCAGGCTGGAGGCAATTTCGGATGTCCGGGGCGGGAAGTTGATCTGATCGAGCTCACTGTTCTCGTTGAACGCATCTGCGCTGACACGCAGCGGCAAAGTACCCTGGGTTTCGAATATCACCCTCTGCAGCTGACATGTTCCGAAGGCAAAGCTGCCAATATCCATCACAGAGGAAGGAATGCTGACTTTGGTAAGCCCTGTTTCGCTGAAGGCATCCTTTCCGATGATCTTGACGCCGTCTCCCAGTGCAACGGTGCTCAGGTTCGAGCAGCCCATGAATGCGCGGTCGTGAATGGTCGTCACGGACTGCGGGAGAATCAGTTCACGCAGTCCCGTATGCTGGTAGGCACAGCCGAAATGCAGCGTCTGAATGCCGTCCTTGACGACATAATCGGTTCTTGCATTCGGAATGAAGTACAGCGTTGTGCCGTCCTTGCTGAGGAGCACACCGTCGTCATCCGAGAAGTAGGGGTTTTCCGGATCTACAGTGATCTTCTGCAATGCCGTGCAATTCCCGAAAACTTCGTAGGCGCTCTGTGATGTACCGCCGATGGTTTTCAGGTTGGCAGGCAGGCAGATCTCCTCAAGTGCGGTACAACCTCCGAAAACAGCGTTATTGATCGCAGTCAGGGAGGCAGGAAGCTCCACCTTGTACAGGGAGGAGCAATTGTTGAACAGTCCGTCATTGAGGGCTGTGATTCCCTCTTCCACTTTTATGCTATAGATCTGTTCGTTTCCGGCCAGCGGCGATTCCGGACAAACAACACCGTCTCTGACAAGCTTGGTGTTGCCTGCAGAGGAATAGTAATCGGTTGCTCCGGTGCCGTGCAGGGTGAGCAGGCCGTTTCCGTCAAGGGTGTATGTGATAGCTTCACCACAGGTGCCGGAGTCCAGGATTGTACTGCTCTTATCTGTCACCGTCACCTTGCAGGATGCGGAGGCTTTCTTTCCGCCGTTGGTAACGGTGGCAGTGATGGTCGCTGTTCCGAATGCAATTGCTCTGACAGCGCCATCCTCAACCGTGACAACGCTGGGATCAGAGGAGTGCCATGTCACATCCAGAATCTTGGGGTAGGGCGTTGCTGTAATCTGAAGAAGATGGTCTACTGTCAGGTCTGCCGATGATTCCGAAATGCTGATCTTCGGCGTGATTTCATGCACATTCCCCAGCACCTGAAGCTGTGGAAGGCCGCTGCCAAAGATCGGATCCCATCCGGCGTCACCAAGATCCAGACAGGTCTTTTTGAGCAGTTCCTCGATCTCGGCCGGAGACATCTTCGGGTAAGCGATCTTCATCATAGCCGCTGCCGCAGAAACATGCGGTGCGGACATCGAGGTACCGCCGAATGATTCGTATTTTTCTCCGGGAACGCAGCTCAGGATATCGACGCCTGGTGCGATCACATCCACACTGTTGCCGAAATTTGTGAAACTCGCAGGTTGATTGTTGGAATCAGAGGCAGCAACGACGATGCATTCCCTGAGATGTGCCGGGCAGTATTCTGCAGTGTCCTCGCTTTTGTTACCCGCAGAGGTGACAACTGTCACGTCATTCGCAAGGGCATATTCAATCGAATCATCCAAATAATGCGAGCATCCCTTACCGCCAAGGCTCAGGTTGATGACATTTGCTCCATGATCCACCGCATAGCGGATGGCGTTCCCGACTGTCAGAGAGGAGGCGCCATTATTGCCTTCCCCAAAGACACGAACGGGCAGGATCTTTACATTCAGACTGGGCGTACAGTCCACGACTGTGCCTGCGACATGCGTACCGTGTGAACCACAGGGCGTCGGATCATCATCGTTATCTGCAAAATCATATCCGGGGAGAAGGCGGTCGCCGATAAAGCTATGCTTTGCAACACCGTCATCTACCACCGCTACCACAACGGAGCAATCGTCTTTCGTCGCATCGAGAAAGAGGGCATAGGCATCGGCCCCTATCGCCTTTACGCCCCATGAGTTGGGTTCGTAGGCTTTACCAGCAGACTGTTGCGCTTTGTCCTCCAGATAGTAGTCACGCTCGACATAGACGATACCTTCGCTTCCAAGGAGCGCATCTACGCAGTTATCCGCCTGTTCCGCAGATTTAAATTGCAGCACATAAACATGATCCGGCCCGGGGAGAACGGCTGTCGGGTGATAGTCGGAAAAGTCTTGTTCTTTATCCGTCTTGACGATGACACGCATGGTGTGGAACGTTTCGGGATCCTGACCGTCAATGCTGTCGTTCTCCTCTATCAGCTCGGAGATGCTGTTATAGGTTGCAACTGCCTCCTTTTGCTGTGCAGCATAACGCCGCTTCAGGAGTGCAAGGTCGAACACATCAACGCAGCCGTCTGCATTGATATCACAGGACTCGTCGATGCTGATTTTTACGTTCGCATTATGATTGAGGAGGTAGTTCTGTACAGAACGAATCTGCTCGACCGTCACAATCTGTTCGGGGAGGGGAGGCGCACTCTCTGCCGAAGCAGGCAGAGAGACGAAGGGGATACTCTGCATTGTCAGCACTGTACTCAGAAGAGCCGCAAGATAGTTTTTCAGGTATCTCATTCTCAACATCCTTTCTGTAGGTGGTCGAATATGCTATAAGAAGTTTATGATAGCATAAGCTTGTCAACAACCCTGATTTTCTGGTATTGGGGCTCTGCTGGTTGTTCAATGCCATCCTCATCGGAAGAGTTACCCTGCAACGCGTTTTTTTACAAATTATGAATACATTATAGCATATAAGCGAAGCGTTATGCTATAATTGCCCGATATGCAGGGAGCAGATCTATGATCTGCGGATCTGCAAGGGCATCATTCATAATGAATGCTTGCATTCATTATAGCATATATCTCCGTCCCTGTCAAGAAAACGATGGCCGTACATAGACTGGATCTGACGATCAGAAATCAGAGTCTGGCTATGAAAGCCTGCAGAATCCTGCATCTTACCCCCACCATCCTGCAACTTAACGAAAATCCCTTGCATTTTCACCATGTTTGTGCTATGGCAGCTACAGACAGGAGGGGATCTTATGAAAGCGATCCAGGTCAACGAACTTACCAGGCAATACGGCGCATACACCGCCGTCGATCACATCACATTTTCCGCGGAGCAGGGACAGCTTATCGGCTTTCTCGGTGTCAACGGTGCAGGCAAATCCACGACCATCAATATGATGTCCACCCTGCTCACGCCGACATCCGGCAGCATTGAGATCTGCGGTGCGGATGTGCAGCAGGAGAGCCGGCTCGTCCGGGAGAAGATCGGCATTGTCTACCAGAACAATGTGCGCGATGATCTGCTGACAGTGCGGGAGAATCTGCTTTGCAGCAGCCGGACCGGTCGCACCGCAGATCGGGTATCTGTTCAGTGGGATACTGAGCGATGGGGGTGGTTTTTTATTGCCGGTTTGCACTGGCTCTTCTATGACGGAAACGGGCGTGTAGGCAGACTGCTTGCGCTGAAAATGTGCCTTGCAAATGATGTCGTTCCGTTTTACATCAATGATGACAGCAAGATGTTCTACTACATGGGCTTGAAGGAATGGCAGGTTGACGGCAACAAAGAAAGATTGCTGGATGTCTTTTTATCCATGCAGGATGATATGAAGTGCATTCTTGATTATTTTGAAATTGAGTACGATCAGACAGAGGTTCGTGCAAGAGACCTGATTCAAAAGCATACTGCATAAAGAAAGTGGGCTGAATGATCCATCAGTCCACTTGTTTCATACCTTGACATTGAAGATACAATGTGGTATGATTGAATCAGGCAATTCTATCCATGTGTGGGCGTGTCCGCACATATCCAGATCTATCACGATGGGAGGAATATCAAAATGCGAATCAAAAAAGCACTTGCAGCCCTGACGATGGCAACGATGATCGGTCTGAATTGTGCCCTGACACCTGCGACCTTTTCAGCACCGTTCAGTATGATGGCACAGGCAGAGGAGGAGAGCGTGACGATCGGTGATCTGACCTTCACAAAATATGAGGATCACGCTGAGGTCACATATTGCTCCGATGATGCAGCAGAGGTCGTCATCCCTGCGAAGGTGGATGGTCTGCCGGTGACAAGGATCGGAGAATGTGCTTTCCAATGTGCATCCCTTGCTTCTGTCACCATCCCGGACAGCGTAACGAGCATTGGAGCGGGGGCTTTCATGGCCTGCTTTTCCCTCACCGACATTGTCATTCCAAGCAGCGTGACAAGCATCGGATCCGCTCTTTTCTGTGACTGCGCATTCCTTACCTCTGTCACGCTGCCGGACGGTCTGACAAGTATTGGAGAGGAGACGTTCCAACACTGCACATCCCTCACCGATGTCATCATCCCGGACAGTGTAACAAGTATCGGTGATTATGCTTTCTGTGGCTGCACAGCTCTTACCAACGCCACCATCCCGGACGGTGTAACGAGGATCGGTGATTATGCTTTCGCTGACTGTACATCCCTCACCGATGTCATCATCCCGGACAGTGTGACATGTATCGGAGATAACGCTTTCGGAGAACAGTTTTATGGTACAACACCGTGGCTTATCGCACAGCGGAAGATGGATCCGCTTGTCATCGTCAATGGCATCCTGATTGACGGAACAGCCTGCAAGGAGATGGTTGTGATCCCGGACAGCGTGACAAGCATCTCGAACCGCGCTTTCGCTCGCTGCTATTCCCTCACCGCTGTCATCATTCCGGATAGTGTGACGAGCATCGGAGAGGGAGCCTTCAGCGAATTCAGTGAGCAGGCAGAGATCTGGGGAGCGCCGGGAACTGCCGCAGAAGCCTTTGCACGTTCCAATCAAAAAATCTTCCACAGTATTGATAACCCGGAAGTATACTCCGGAATTCTTTTAAAGCACCGTGCGCAGCAGGAGATCATCGACTATATGAAGCTGCATCCTGTCGAACTGCACAGTGTATCCTATGAGACGGAGCCGGATCTGAATGCGCCCTATGCGCCGGGAAAGCTGGACAGTGCCACAGAACAGAGTGCGCTGAATATGCTCAATATCATCCGATTTATTGCCGGACTTGATGCGGTGGAGCTTTCAGAGGAATACAGCCTCAAAGCACAGGGGGCTTCGCTTCTCTGCGCTGTGAGCAACAAAAGTTCACATTCTCTCGGACAGCCATCGGATATGCCTGACGAGCTATATGCGGAATGCTTTAACGGATGTCAAAGCAGTAACCTTGGTGAGGGTTATTCCTCGCCGGCTGATTCAATTCTTTACGGTTATATGGAAGACACCAATCCTCCGGAAAACATCCAATCTGTCGGCCACCGCCGCTGGTGCCTGAATCCCCAGATGCAGAAAACAGGCTTTGGCTATGTGTCAAATATGACGGCGATGTATGCGCTGGATCGCGGGCATCCGGAGGATGCGTTCGGTGTCTGCTGGCCGGCAGAAAACACACCGGTCGAACTGGCACCGAGTGTGTGGAGCTATTCCGCCGGTTATGACATTGATGAAAACGCAGATGTTCAGGTGACATTAACGAGAGAAAATGACGGAAAGCAGTGGCATTTCAGCAAAGCAGAAGCAGACGGGGAATTTTATATCAACAATGAGGACATTGGTCAGCCGGGATGTATTATTTTCCGTCCTGACAATGTAGGCGGTTATCAGGCAGGAGATGTGTTTACCGTCTCCATCACCGGTACGAAACAGTCTCCGAGCTATACTGTCCATTTCTTTGAGACCGGATTTCCGGATATGGCTGCGGCTCTGAAAGCGCTACTTGGCGATATAAACGGCGATGGTGTGGTCAACGCCTCCGACGCAGCCAAGGTGCTGATCGCCGCCGCTGTCATCGGCGCCGGCAAGGATCCCGGCCTGACCGATGCACAGAAGAAGGCAGCCGATGTCAACGGTGATGGTACAACCAACGCAAGCGATGCTGCGATCATTCTCCAGTATGCCGCCTATATCGGTGCCGGCAATCCGGAGATGACTTTGGCTGAATACATGCTGAACAAAAAGTGAAACCTAAACATTCTGAGCCGGGCATCAAGCCCGGCTCTTGATTTTTCAGACAATGTATATGTATGATATACATATGATGCTGCCAGTAGTGAAATCTATGGCTTTGAAGAGCTGCTTGATCCAATAAGATCATGGAAGCGTGAAATACAGCCATTTTCAACAACTTTCAATCACTTGGTTTTGTTAGCTGCAACACAGGCGGCAATCTCGCAGAACAAGTAATCTGAACCGATTACTGATCGCATAATCACAATCACCCTCATCGTATCACATGCGATGAGGGTGAATTTTGGTACGACTCCTGGTTATTCTGTCTATCATCCGTTCAGGATCTCCTCGATCTGCTGCAGCTCGTCCTCCGTAAAATCCGGATGCGTGAGCGCATCGACATTGTGGATGATCTGCTCCGGGCGGCTTGCTCCGACCAGGACGGTTGTCACAGCCGGATGATGCAGGAGCCATGCGATCGCCAGCTGCGAGAGCGACTGCCAGCGTTTCTTTGCGATCTCATTGAGCGCACGGAGCTTTGCGAGCATCTCTTCTGTGAGCTGTGAACCGACCCAGGTGTTACCCTTGCTGATACGGGAATCCTCCGGAATGCCGTGCAGATAGCGGTCCGTCAGAAGACCCTGCGCAAGCGGAGAGAACACTGCCAGACCAAGCCCGTTTTCCAAGCAATACGCATCGAGCATATCCTCCTCCACCCAGCGGTTGAGCATGGAATAGGACGGCTGGTTGACGATGAATGGTGTGTGCAGCTCATGAAGCAGCTTCTGCATTTTTGTGGTATGCGCACGGTCATAATTCGAGATTCCGACATAAAGTGCCTTCCCCTGCCGGACGATCTGATCCAGCGCAAGTGCCGTCTCCTCGAGAGGCGTTTCCGGGTCATAGACATGGTGATAGAAGATATCCACATAGTCCAGCCCCATCCGCCTCAGGCTCTGGTCAAGGGAAGCGATGAGATATTTCCGGGAACCACCCCTGTCGCCGTAAGGCCCCGCCCACATCTCGTAGCCTGCCTTGGTCGAGATGCAGAGTTCGTCACGGTAGGCACCGAGCCCGTTTTTCAGGATGCGTCCGAAATTCTCCTCGGCGCTGCCATTGTAGGGATGCCCGTAGTTGTTGGCAAGATCGAAGTGCGTGATGCCGTGATCGAATGCAGTGCGGCACATTGCCTCTGCATTGGCAAAGGAGGAACCGGCGCCAAAATTCTGCCAGAGTCCCAGCGAGATCGCCGGGAGTTTCAGACCACTCGCACCGCAGCGGCGGTACTGCATCGCTTCATAGCGGTTATCATTTGCATTCCACATGAGGATGCTCCTTTCAGGGAGAAAATTTCATGCATATAGTATACCATATTTCGTGAAGGACGGCAAGGGGAACAGGCGTTTTCCGAATACTGCTGACAGAAAACAAAGCTACTCCATAACACGAACCCGCACGCTGCCCTTCAAGCGTGCGGGTCCTGTTTTCCCCTCGTTATTATGATAGGACTGCACTCCCTATGCGCAGTCAGGGAGCACCGTTATTTGCTTGTCAGCAGCTTTTTCATGCAGCTCAGATCAAATATATCAAGCTGACCGTCCGCAAACAGATCACCGGCTTGCCAGTTCTCCAGCTCCGTTCCCGGAACCGCAAGCAGCCACTGCTGCAACAGGATCACATCCATCGTGTCGAATCTGCCGTCACTGTTGACATCGCCGCTGATGCTGTCTGTTCTCGCAGAAGCCGTCTCCACAAACCACTTCTGGTTGGCACCGCCGTTGACTTCCCACTCCTGCACATTGGCGCCTGTATCCTTTGTTCCCGCCTCGATCTCGATGCAGGAAGTCCCGCCGGAGATCTTTGTCAGGATCGTGAAGCTGCCGTCCGCCTGTTTCTCAAACCGGAATTTCTGGTTCTCGCCCTGGTTGAACGTGTACAATTCAATGTTTGTGCCGTTTTCCGTCTTCTTGGCGTGAACATCGACTGCATACGTATCACCGTCACCAGTCTGTGCGATCAGATAGAACCATCCGTCCCCGGCATCTACCGCTTTGAAGCTGGTTTTCTGCCCCTGGACAAGATTCGTGTTGTCGGCGGCGGTTCCTTCCAAGGAGAGATACAGCCCGCTCCCCGCATTCCGGAGCTGGAGTAGCGTGCCATCCTGGATCTCGCTTGTGGGCTTTGACGGAATCTCAGTAACCGGTTCCGTAGATTCCGACGGTTCAGTCGCCGGTAACGTCTCTGCCGGAATATCGGATCCGGGGGCTTGATTGTTCAGCAAAATCTGAGGACGCTCGGGCAGCGGTGCATCGCTGCCAAGGTAATAGCTCACATGCGGCGGCTGGTTGTACGAGGACTGCTGACAGCAGTTCTGGGCACGGTACTGCATATCGTGCATGAGTGTTGTAAGCCGCACTTTGGTCGTATCGGTCGTACACCAGATGCGCAGCCCTTTGTTATCATCCGTGCGCAGGATGAGTTCTTCACGCCAGTCGCCGAACAGATCCACCGTCATGCAGGGAACGGATTTGGAACTATTGTTGGAGCCGCAGCCCTGTGCGGTAAAGATTGCTTTAACGGTATCGGCAGCCGTCATCTTGGAGATCTTGGTACCGTCGAGGATCTCTCTTTCCAGGTCACCGTCCCAGTAGATGAAGAAGTTCTGTGCCGGTCTGGTTCCGCCGATCTTCTTGCCGGATGTGTTGTAGACATTTCCGTCCGCAGCGCCCCAGAACTCTGCGCCCTTGCTGCCAGCCCATACGTTGTCAGCAGCACACCGTCCGGTGTCCTTGGTGTTATTGATATGGAAAAGCGTTTTTCCGGTCTTTGCATCAAAGCAGCTCTCGCCGTATGGATTGTCTTCATGACATTCCCAGACCTCAAGCCCCTCGTGATCGGGGATCAGATCACCCACATGCATGGCATCACCGTGGAGCGTCCCGGCTGTCCAGAGCAGTTTACCATTGTCATCTATGCAATTGCCGCCGGTATAGATCTCCTGTTTGCCGTCATTGTCGCCGTCAGCAACCATGACATTGTGATTACCGCAGCCCCAGCCGGGCGTTTTCTTGTCAAACCCGGTGTCGTATACCCAGCGCTTGACAAGCTTTCCGTTTTTCACATCGACCGCCGACCAGGTGAGACGGGTATAATAGCCTCTGCCGTAGATCGCAGACGGATGAACACCATCGAGATAGGCAATGCCACTGTTCATCCGCTCGCAGCGGTTCCCGTAATCATCGCCCCAGGTCTTCTTGGCAGTATCGCCGGTCGCAGTTCCTCTCGGAACGGGAAATTCGATCGTATCCAGTGCAGCACCCGTCTGTCCGTCAAACAGCGTGAGATACTCAGGACCAGTGAGGATCGTTCCGGTGCCTGTCCGGTAATCCTTTGATCCGTCACCAATGACCTTGCCCCTGCCGTCCTTGGTGCCGTCTGCGGTTTTGGTGATGAGCTCTGCCCTGCCGTCGCAGTCGAAATCCGCTACACACATCTGCGTGTAGTGCTGTCCTGCCCGGATATTGATCCCCAGATCCACACGCCAGAGCTGCTTACCTTCAAGGGTGTAGCAGTCAATATAGACCTTATCCGTTGCACCGCTCTGGGAATTGTCCTTGGAATTGGAGGGATCCCATTTCAGAAAGATCTCGTACTGACCATCGCCGTCCACATCACCGACACAGCAGTCATTCGGCGAATACTGACTGCCGGGACTGTTGAGCTTGACGTCAAAGTAATTGCTGCCGGAGCTGAATTTGCAGGCCTGTGAATTTACGATCTTTCCGCCTGCGATACAGTCCACACGGTATCCGGAAGCAGCACTGCCGCCATTGTCCTGAAAGCAGGTCGGATCACCGGCTTTGCTCGTGTAGATGAGCGTATCATCACGGTACAGCCGGAATTCTGCATCATCCGCATCGTCCGCATTCCAGCGCCAGCTTACGAACATCCCGCTGCCGCTTTTCACAGCATAAATACCCCTGTCAAGATATTCCATAATCGCTGTGCCGTTTCCGCCAACGCCGTATGCCGCATTGGAACTGAACGGGATACACAGCGAATTTGCTGCTGTTGCCAGGAAGGTCATCGCCGTCACTGCCGCCAGCATTTTCTTTCTGTTTGCCATTGCTTTCCTCCCTTTGAAATCAGATCGCTTTTCTTTTTATCGTACTGCACACTCATGAGCTGTTACAACTATAATACCATCTGAAGCCCAAAATGGCAATGCATATTTTGATCACCTATTTGCGGTTTCACATCACGAACGTATCGGTGCAATCGAAATTGAATGCCTTGACATTCCCGGTCATGTATGATAAAATGAAAATAAGCATCAAATGCAGAGGGAGGGAATGCGATGCAGATCAATATGGCGGGCTGGCAATGGAGACATCCGGATAGCCTCCGGATCGTTCGACCGAATGGCATCCACGGAATGCAGATCATTCTGATCCAGTCTAAAGCAGTCGTAAAGATGGGTGAACTGGAGTACAGCGTCCGGAAGAACACTGCCTTTGTAGTCGAGAGTTGCTTCCCGCACTGCCTGTTTGCTGACGGCGAGGAATATGTGGACGACTGGATCCGGTTTGATCTGGAGGAAGGCGATGAAGCTTTTCTGAAGGAGCTCGGTATAGCATGTAATGTGCCGATCCCACTTGATTCCGATGTTGTCTCAGAATTGATCCGCCTCTGCGTATCGCTCCATGCATCTGAAAACTCCGAAAAAGAAGCAACGATCCGCTGCCTGATGCAGGCGATCTTCCAACAGATCAAGAGCTGCTACGATCCGAAACAGGCTTGTCAGAAAACGCATTATGATGCGCAGCTTGATGCGATCCGTCATGAGATCTACAGCTCACCGGAAACCGATTGGTCGATCCCGGTCATTGCAGAAAAGCTCAGTCTGTCTCCGGTGCATTTCCAGAGGCTCTACAAGCAGCGTTACGGGATTTCCTGCTCCAAAGATATTCTGACGAGCCGCATGGAGCTGGCAAAGCAGCTCCTGGTCAATACCGATCTTCCGGCAGTGGAGATCTCCCAGAAATGCGGCTACGCCGATTATTCTCATTTTTCACGGACATTCCAGAAATATGCCTGTGTTTCACCCCAGAAATACAGGAAGGATAAGCAGAACTGAAAACAGCCGGGTACCCACCCGGCTGTTTTTTTGCAATCACGTATATTTCAGCGGCGCTGACTGACATCGATACTGTCAGCAATGTTGCCGATGCGAGGAAGGCAAAGTGTAAAGCTCTTGAATGTATCTTTGTTCCTCCTGTCGGAGCGCAGTTCTATTGTATACGCACCAGCGAAATATCCCGCAGTGTCACGCTGTAGGAATCCTTTCCGCCGAGCAGAAACGCAAGCTCTGCATCCGAGGAAGCCTGTTCTATGGTAAATGTCTCATCGAAATTTGCGCCGTCTGCTGCAGCGGATGCGATGCTCTCAAACATCGTTGTATTGCCGGAACGGATGACAACGGGAAACTCCGATTCGGCACCCGTACAGCTGAACGTGAGCCGGTAGGTGCCGCCCGCTTTGAGCGTCATCCCAGAGAGAACCGCCTGCACATCCGTAGGCGCTGTGCCGCCGGTTACGGTATTGACCCAGAAGCTCTTGTCAAAATCGCTCACATAATGCGCAGCGTTTGCCGTGCCTTCCAAAGTAAGGTCGTAGTTCGCCGTATCTGCTGCATTCAGACCGATGCCGTCCGATTCCAGACCGAGCGCCTGACAGATCTTGTCAGCAAGAACATAGGCGCTGTTCTGCTGCGTCTTTTCAGAGGGATGCCAGTCGGAGCCGAGCCCGTCAGACATCGAGTGTGTCTTGGAGAAGTAGCAGCTCACCTTCGCATCGCCGCACTCACTGACAGCCTGTTCGATCAGCGTGTAGATGTCATCGCCGCCCATCGTGCCCACTGTGCAGATGATCGCTGCATCCGGTTCGTGTTTGCGGACAGTTTGCAGGAACGCCTTGTAAGCCTCCACAAATTCCGGACCCCGTGTCTCAGGATCCTTGGCAACATAGTTGATGTCGTTCGTGCCCAGGTTGATGACAACCGCATCGCACGGATCAGCGAAGTCCCATGCAGAGCCGTAATCCGCAAATTTGCTCGAAACTTCATAGCAATCCGGAATGAGGCTCTCCGTATTTCTTGCACCGTCCGAGGAATAGCCGGACACGATGCCGTGACCGCTGTAGCAGCAGGTCGTATAATCAGCGCCGAGCTTCTGTGCAGTCAGGTAGGCGTAGGATTTGGAGAAATTCTCCGTAGAGGTCTTGAACGAGTCGCCCTGCGATGCGCCCTCTACGCCATAGGCGCAGGTGATGGAATCCCCGATAAATCCGATTTTCAGCGATTTCTTTGCAGCAGGCGTGACAGGCGCAGATGTGCCGCTTTCCACATCAACACTCTGGATACCGATGCCGCCGTACATCGCCTCTGAGAGCAGCATGACCTTGACACTTGCAGTCCGATCGGCATTGTCCCAGAGTGCTACGGTCGCCGTTTCGGTATCCATGATCTTGTCGCAGAGCAGCTCGCCATCCACATACACTGCATAGCGGGGACGATAATCCGCCTTGTTGTGGATACCGCTGCTGCCTTTCAGCGTGAGAGCGGCATTCTGTCCACGAACGGTGAATTCTGCCGCCGAGCCGCTCTGCACGAGCCAGAGAACGCCGTCCTTTTCGACCGTCCGGCTCTGTAGCTTTGCGTTCTCCGCTGTGAGCGGGATACTCTGTACTGTGACTTCGCCACTCTCGTTCATGGCACGCTTCAGCAGCCCCAGATCGAATACATCGACAACGCCGTTTTGATCGAGGTCGTAGACGCCAGGCGCTCCCGTCGTCAGCAGACCCGTTTGCAGCGTGCGGATGTCATCCGGCGTCCAGGCTTTCGCTGCGCCTGTCAGGCTGACAGATATGATACAAACAGCAGCGAGTGCTGCGATTCTTTTCTTCATATGCTCGCTCCTTTCTTTTGGTTGCAGCAACATGTTATTATGAAATTATAGCATGATTCGCTGATCGTGTCAATCACATTTTGTGCCCTGTTACTGACAGAATGCGGAATATTGCCGAGCCATTCAGAAGAACATGAGAGCGGAGCTGTGCAATGCAGAAGCACAAACGCTGTGTAATATAGCAGAAATTGCTTTCAAAAGAAATTTAAAATATAGACATTTTGAAGTAATCCAAATCACTTGGTTTTGTTAGCTGCAACACATACTGTCAGCAGCTATGCCTGTTCTGTGCTGCACAGGCGAAAACGCACTTACCCTGCAGGGTAAGTGCGTTTTCCATGATGAAATATAGAGAAAGGGGGTTATCAGGCAATGTCATCAAGCGAAGGGATGAGCTCTACGATGTATTTCAGAATATTCAGCGAATCTGCCTCATCCGGCATACCGCTGCGGTTCACATCGCAGTTTGCCTTGCCCTGGGGAGAGATCTCCTCGCCGATCATCAGATTCTTGTTCAGCGTGATGACATCAATGATATCCACGCTGCCGCTGCAGTCCACATCACCGTACAGGGTGACAGCCGGAAGCTGCGTATCAGTCGGCTGCTCAGCAGGAGATGTAGGCTGTTCGGCCGGTTCAGTCGGCTGCTCAGCGGGCTCAGTCTGCTGCTCGGTCTGATCCGCAGTCGTTGTGCCGTTGACGACCTTGGTCTCATCCATCGTGCCGCCGTAGACCTCGAAATAGGAAGCAAGCTTGGAAGTGTCGGTCTGCAGGAAATAGTCACCGGACGGAATGTAGCAGATCGTTGCATTGGTGTCAAAATTCGCATACTGGCAGTCGGTATTGACCTTCTGACTCTTGTCGGAAACGACCGTGCCGTCCATGCTGCCCTTGCAGCCGTTCAGAACATCCTGATAGCTCTTGACAGCGCCCAGCTTGACCTCCATCGGATTCTTGCAGCTGTCAAACAGGTTGTATTCCGAGAAGATGTAAGCATTTGCTCTCGGATTCATGCAGTAGCTGGTCTGCCCGATGAACATGTTGTTGTACATGTGGATATTTGCCTGCCGTGCGAGCGGTCCTCGCGATTCGCACTTGTTCCAGTAGTTGTGGTGATAGGTCAGATGGAACTGCAGGTTGCTGTCAGATGCGCCGACGAGATTGGTCTTGTGATAGCCTTCATAGTAGCAATAGCTGTTGGTGAAGTAAAGACCGCGCTTGAAGTCGCATGCACCATCGCCGCCTGCCTTATCCGACTCAGCAGGATTGCTGATCGAGGGCTTGTAGAATTCGCAGTTGTGAATCCAGCATCTCTCGACCGGTGCCGTGAGCTTGGAGCTCTCCTGCACGCCCTCCATGCCGACACAATCCTCGGGAACATTGCGGAAAGCGATGTTGCGGATCTCAAAGCTCTTGCCCAGTGCCGGTGCAGCAGATTCTGCCATGAAGTGGAAGCCCCAGCCGTCAACGACTGCATCCGTGCCGATGCCTTCGATGGTGACATCCTTACCGGATTTCATTCTTGCCATGAAGCCGTTGTCACCGACAGAGCCGCCGAAATCCGTGGAATCGTAGGCAGTCAGACCGGACGGGGCTTTGACATTGCCAATGATGCGCACAACAAGGGGTGTGCCGTCCTCCGCCAGCTTCTTGATGATGCCGCTGTTGGAGTTGGGCTTGCTGCCGCCGTTGGATGTCTTGCCGCCGCCGATATCCTGACCTGCGGAGTTCAGGATATTGCCGATACCGGTGACCTTGGTGCCGTCCTTAGCGCTGACCGTGACGGTGTCCTTGTTGTCATTGGTGACATAGAGGACGATGGCGCCGGGTTTGAGCGTTCCGCTGTCGGTGTATGCGCCTACACCGTCAGTATATTGGAAATGGGCATATCCCGAACGATCCTGTGCATTGACCTCGAGCCCCTTCTGGATGATGGTGCCCTTGGCAGTGGTGAGGGAGACGGAATAGGAACCTGCGGGAACGCCGGGAATATCCACCCGCAGACCTGCGCTCGTATCACGTACCAGATAGGTCAGATCATCGCCCTGCAGCGTGCCGGAAGCGGGGCCGCTGTAGGAAACACCGGTCACATCGGCATCCTTGACACCGGAATAGACAACGTAAAGCATCTCGTTCCAGCCGCCCGCACTGACGACCTTGATGCCGTTGAGATCGACATTGCTGCCCGGATCGGCCGGCTGCGTGGCGGGCTGTGTGGGATCCTGTTCACCGGACTGCGGCTCGGTCGGATCCGGAGTCACAGACGTACCGCCCTCAGCTGCAAGTGCCATATAGAACAGGTTCACGGCATCTGCCTTGGTCAGCGTATGGCTGCCGGCGGAAACATCGGCAGTGATAATGCCGTTATTGGCGGTCAGCTTTTTGCCGTCGAGGTTCACGGTCGCCGCAGCCTCGGCAAAGACGAGGGTGAGATTGCCGGAAGAGGGTGCATTGAAGCTGATCGAGGTCGCACTTTCCATCTTGAGGCACTGCGTCAGCGTCTTGCCGTCATAGGAGACCGTACCCTTGGAGGTGGACAGGTTGCCCGAGATGGTGTAGAAGCTGCTGGAAGTGCCGTTCTCCGTAAAGTTGTGGATATATGCCGAAGCAGGAACGGAGGGCTGCTGTGCCGGCTGTGTTGCAGGCTGCGCCTGTGCCTCAGTGGGCTGCTGCGGGGCATCGGTTGGCGTCGGTGTCACGGTCGGTGTGCCGTCCGTGGAATTGGTGAAGCCGGAGCCGATCGCAACGATCTGATCCTTGTAGGCGACCAGTGCTGCCTTGAGCTGCGAGTTCACATGATACTCTGCATCATCGACTGCATCATTGAAATCCCACTTGAAGTCGCCGCCCTGTACACGTCCGGCATTTGCCATGACCTTGGCGGGAACATCCTTCGCTGCATCGGGCGTGTAGTTGTACATGATACCGGAATCGGTATCGAAGTTGTTATAGGTCGAGCCGCCGCTCAGCGCCTTGACGGAGGAAGGCACCTTCTCGGTGCGGGCGGATGCCACATACACATCAAAGCTGCTGCTGTTGTCGGTATAGGTCACAAGCGCCTTGGCACCGACGATCTCATTGCCATATGCCTTGATGATGCCGCCGGTCTCGCCGGAGAGAACAGCGCCGCCCTCGGAGCCCTGTCCGGAGATCAGGAACGGATCAGCGCAGTTGCGGAAGTAGTTGTTCTCTGCAAAGCAGGAAGCTCCCATCGTTACGCCGATACCGTACTTGGCGTTGCCGTCGAAATAATTGTTGTAGGAATGAACCGTGCAGGTGCGGATACGGGGATGACGGGAGTCAGAATGGTCATACCAGTTGTGGTGATAGGTGATATAATTCTCTGTCGATTCGGATTTCATGCCCTGCAGATTGCATTTTCCGCAGTCCCAGAAATGGTTGAAGGAGTGGGTGATATAGCTGGAGGTCTTGGTATCCAGTGCACCATCGCCCTTTGCCTGGTCTGCATCAGAACCGGCATCGCCGTAGAACATGTCACAGTGATGCACCCAGATGTGGTCATTGCCTGCCGGAAGGCTGACATCATCGCCCTCGGTGGAATTGCAGTTCATGAAGCCGATGTTTCTGACCTCTACATTGGAGCACTTCTTGATGACCAGACCAAAGCCGTTGAAGGTCGTATCTGCGCCGATGCCTTCGATGGTCAGACCGCAGGTCACGGTATCCACATACAGGTCACCGCTCATCAGGGTAGACGGATCGGTAATATTGCCAATGCAGCGGATGCAGACAGGGCCGGAGTTCGTATTGGTTTTCAGTGTGGTCAGTATATTCTGAATACCGGTCACACTGACGGAAGCTCCCTTCTTGTCGGTCATAGTTGCCTTGACGCTGTCCTTGGTCGCATTCGTGACATAGATCACGGTCGCATTGCTTTTCAGCGTGCCGTCCTCATTGTAAGCGCCGGAAGAGGTACCCTTGACCCAGCCGAAGCCGCTCCGGTCGTGTGCAATGGATGTCACCTGCGTTTCACCGGCCTTGGACGTATCCTCCTTGCCGCTGATCACGGGTACGATCTTGAGTGTGTGGCTGCCTGCCTTCAGACCGGGTACATCGGCACGGAAGCAGCCTGCATACTGACGGATGAGCATACTGTCGATCTGCTTGCCGTCAGCGTAGACATTGTAGCCGTTTGCACCGGAAACGGCCTGCCACTCAGCATAGGCGCCCTCGGCGTAGCCAGCGGAAGCCGTCACGGTCACGGACGCCGTGCTTGCTGCCTCCGCCGTGATACTGCCCGTCAGCGAAACGAAGCCGGTGCGCTGTGTGGCGCCTGTTCCGAAGGATGTCACAACGGCTGCGGCTGCCAGAAGTGCTGCCAGCGTTCTCTTCATCACCTGTGTTTTCATGGAATCAACCCCCTGTTTTCATTTGTGCAACAATTCTCTTTCGATCGGATCACAGCAACTTGCACGATCGCTGTACCGCCTGATACAAACCGGAGTTTGTATTTCTGAGTTAATTATATACCGAATGTAGTGAGGTATCAATATAAATTCTGACACAGTTTATTCTGAATTTGATTATTTAGGTAAAATAATAGATAATATTTACGCAAATCGTTTACTTAAACTCATTATATCCTATTACGAGCAGCTTGTAAACTCACAATGTGGACAATGGGTGCATTATGTGGAGAAAGATCTTCCTCACGGCGGATATGTGAAAAGCCCTCTCCCCAGTTTGGGAAGAGGGCTCAGTTATTCTTTCCGCTGTTTGGCGCTGCGGAATTCGGTTGCGGTCAGGCCGGTCTCCTTCTTGAATGCCGTCATAAAATGATAGACATTGTCATACCCGCACTGCTCTGCGATCAGCTTGATGTTCATATCCGTTTCACGCAGCAGCTTCATGGCACGGCTCATCCGCAGATGGATGAGATCGGTGTGGAATGGGATGCCGAACTGCTGCTTATAGAGCCGGCGGAAGTAGCTTTCACTGATCTGCATGGCGGCAGCGATACCTGCCAGCGTCCAGTCTCCGGACGGCTCACGAATGATCTGCCGGCGGATCTCCTCAAGCTGCTGCGAGAGACTGCCGCCGATGGTCGGGACGAGCTGGTTTTCCTGCAGATGTCCTGTGATCAGCTGCTCCAGTGTTCTGGTTATTTCCTCAGGCTGTTCCTGCAGCACATCACAATACGTGCTGATCACGGGTTTTCCAAGCTGCTTGTCACGCTGACACATATAGTCCACCAGCGCATGGAACCGCAGGATCCATTCCTCACAAGCCCTCTCCGGATCCATCTTGTCCGGCAGTGAAAGCAGAATGCCGAACACATCCTTATTATAGCGGAAGCAAAGTTCAGCTTCCCGACAGCTCATCTGAATGGCATTGGCAACGAACAGCTCCGGATCCATGCTGACGTTAAAGGATGCCGTCCGGAGCCAGCGGATCATGAGCGTGATACAGGCGTATCTCTGCCCGGATAGGAGCTTGCGGGACAGTCCTTTTAGATTCAGCATACCGGTCATGCGGTCACGCTCTGAGAATTTTTCGAGACGCTGTGTCAAACGGCGGTTCTGCATCTTGATATACTGCACAGAAAGCGCATTAGCGACGGAGTCACGCCAGCTGAAATACAGATCATCAAAAATATAATGCCGGGAATCTGAGTAAGTCGTAACGATATAGCCGAAGATCGTTTCCGTGTTATGCAGCGGAACGGCGATCATGAGTTTTGAATCAGCTCCGCACACAACATCCGGGAGAAACTCCTGTATGGGGAAGGAAGCCATCGCATTTCTCTGCTCGGCCTGATGGATCGAGACAAACAGATGCATCTGTCCGGGCAATTCCTGCTCCGCGGATGCAGAATCAGGTGAAAACATGTCATCTCTAACACAGACATACAGGTCATTCCAGTAAGGCAGAATGATGGACAGCTCCGCAATCCGGTCGCTGAGCTGCTCGAGCGATTCGGAGGAAGCCATGCGGTTGATGTAGTCCTTCATCATTCTCGAATCCCGGTAGGCGCTGGCAATGATGTATTTTTCGTTGATCTTCTCAAAATATTCTTCCACGCTCTTATCACTGCATCCGCAGCTCCGGCCAAAAGAAATATACTGCGTCCGGATCGGCGGACGTTCCTTGCCGTCGATCAGTTTCAGCAGCGCAAGTGCCGCATTACTTCCTACATCAAACTCCTTTCCCTCAACAGTTGTCAGAGAAGGCGAAGTCAAAGTCGAATTCGGGCCGCCGTCGAATCCGGTGACAGCAATGTCCTCCGGGACACGGATCCCATGCTCCGTTAAACGTCTGCACAGAGCGATCGCCATGAAGTCGTTTGCACAGACGATGGCTTCCGGTCTGGGAACAGCACCCGATGCAATATCGTCTGCAAGAAGCTTCGGAGCGTGGAACCAGAAGTCGCCGTAGCGATACTGCGAAGCCGAGAAACCGGCGTTTTCCATCGCTTTTCGCCAGCCGGCAAGTCGCTCTTCCGATTCATGAAACCCCTGAGGCCCTGTCAGGCAGAAGATACGGCGAAAGCCATGTGCCTCGATCAGATGTTCTGTGATCTGCTGGATATAGATCCCCTGCGGGATTTCAACATTTGGGAAAAGATCGTTCGGATAGTATGTGCAGACGCAAGGGTAAGTGATGCGGCGCAAACTGTCAAGGATACGATCTGCGATCCACGTATCGTTGAATTTTCCGGCGGCAATGATCAGGCCGTCCAATCTGACATTCTTTACAAGCCGATAGATGCTTTCCTCAGCGAGGATGTAGTCCGTCGGTGTCGGTGTCTGCTGCATATTCGCAGAGCAGGTAAATACGATCACGTCATAGCCGCAGGCACTCATCTGTTTGTAGATGCCCTCCAGAAAAGAGGCATTCAGTGATTCTGTGATAGCCGGCATGATCACGCCGATCTTCTTCCGCCTTGCTTCGCCCATGATGTCACCTCCGTGGGGATCGTTTCGCAGATACGATGTCTTTCAATCCTATTATAGCATTTCTCTGAAATATCTGTCAAGGGGATCTGAATTGTAACACATCGCAGAGTATGGTTATGGCGTAGGAAACTAAGGAAGAGCCAATGGCAAAATCCAAAAAAAAGATGAAATATAGCGATTCTCAAACGAATCCAATCACTTGGTTTTGTTAGCTGCAACACATACTCTGATTGCACAGAACAGATTATTTGCACTGATCACGACCACATTAACGCACGCACCCCCATCGCATACAAGCGATGGGGGTGTTCGTTTATGCGGCTTGTGATTCTCAATAGTTCCTGTTTTTCAGGATCCGGGCATCTTGACATCTATGGTCAAATCCACTATAATGAAAATAGTATGATACAGCGTGAAAGGAGGACAGAATGATGTATAAAAAGATCCCTTCCATGGTTGTGACGGCTCTTTGGGTTCTGATAACGCTTTTCGTACTTCCGCTGAGATCGTCTGCATCGGAGCAGCCGCAGAAGATCCGTGTCGGGTACTATGAAAACGAAGTCTTTCAGGAAGGCGCAGAAGAGGGCGCTGTCAAATCAGGCTATGCCTATGAATACTATCTCAAGCTCTCGGAATATACCGGCTGGGAGTATGAATATGTGTATGGCAGCTTCGGAGATGTTTACCAGATGCTTCTGGACGGGGAGGTCGATCTGCTCGCCGGGCTTGCTTATAAGGAAGACCGCAAGGCACTGATCGGGTATCCCGAACTGCCGATGGGCAGTGAATCGTATAATTTTGTCAAGCACGATTCCGATACAGACATCACCGCTGATCCGGAAACCTTTGACGGCAGAAAGATCGGTGTGCTGGACAGTGCGATGGTCGATGTGCTGAAGCAATACCTTGATGCAAACGGCATTCAGGCAGAGATCCTGACCTTTTCCGATTACGAGGAACTGTTTGCCGAGTTTGATGCAAAGCGCATTGATATTCTGGCAGCAGAAGGAGATGGTGCCTATGGCAGAGAACATGCAGAGGTGCTGTTTTCCTTCGGCGGCTCGGATTATTTCCTGTGCGTCAATAAAACACGCAGCGACATTCTGGAGGAGCTGGATCATGCACAGAGCATGCTTGCGGCAGAGGAGCCGGATTATCTCAAATCCCTGAGTCTCCGATATTATCCTGTAAGCATGTCCTCAAGGGCTTTTTCAGCTTCCGAAAGAGAATGGCTCAATACCCACAGCAGCATTTGTATCGGCTATCTTGAAAACTATCTTCCCTACAGTGATACGGACAAGGACGGTAACGTGACAGGTCTGATCAAGGATCTGATGCCTGAGATATTTGATGATCTTGCGCTGAATACGATCCGGATCAGCTTCATCGGCTATCAGAGCTATGACGACATGATCACAGCAATGCAGAATGATACGATCGATGCGGCATTTCCGGTTGGCGGCGGTCTGTATTTCTGTGAGGAAAACGGCATCTACCAGTCAAGTCCTGTGATCTCTTCCACAACGGAGCTGGTGTATAAGGGCGAGTATAAGGACGAGACAGTCAGCCGCTTTGCCGTCAACAAAAACAACAAGATGCAGTATTACTATGTCATTACGAATTATCCCGATGCGGAGATCATCAGCTGTGATTCGATTGAGGCGTGTCTGGATGCCGTACTTTCCGGGAAAGCAGGTGCAACGACGCTCAACGGGATGCGTGCAAACGATCTTCTGAAAAACAGCGCCTATCACAGCCTGTCGTACCGTCACATCAGCAAAAACGATGACCGGTGTTTCGGCGTGAAGATCGGAAACGAGGGGCTGCTGAAGCTGCTGAACAGAGGAATTGCTGTCAGCGGCAGCGAGTATGTGCAGAATCTGGCTTATCATTATACGGATGGTCTGTACACCTATGGCTTTATGGATGTGCTGAAAGATTATGCGGCTGTGTTCATCGTGATCGTTTCAGTTGTCATCGGTCTTGTGATCTTACTCCTTGTCCGGGATTCCAAGCGTTCCAGAAAAGAGCTTGCCGATAAAGAGAAAGCACGGCTTGCATTGCAGCAGGCCAATGAGGAAATTGACGAAAACAGGAAGGCGCTCGCTGATGCACTTGTCGCCGCTGAACATGCAAATCGTGCCAAAACGGTGTTCCTGAATAATATGTCGCATGACATCCGCACACCGATGAATGCGATCATCGGCTTTACAGCACTGGCCGGCTCGCATATTGACGATAAGGAACAGGTGCTGGATTATCTGAGCAAGATCACCGTTTCCAGCAAGCATCTTCTTTCTCTCATCAACGATGTGCTGGATATGAGCCGTATTGAAAGCGGAAAGATCACGATTCAGGATGCAGAAGTGCATCTGCCTGATGTGATACAGGATATCCACACGATCATGCAGGAAAGCATTGGCTCGAAGCAGCTCGGATTCCATGTTGAAATGCAGGAGCTTCTGCATGAGGATATCCTGACCGACAAACTGCGGCTTGACCAGATCTTGCTGAACATCCTTTCCAATGCGGTCAAATTCACGCCGGAAGGCGGGTCGATCCGTTTCATGATCACGGAAAAGCCGTCCGCAGATGCCGGAATGACGGACGTTGTATTTTGCATCATCGATACGGGCATCGGTATGAGCGAGGAATTTCAGAAGACGATCTTTGAGGCATTCACCCGTGAGCAGACGAGTACAGTCAGCGGCATTCAGGGAACAGGACTCGGAATGGCGATCACCAAAAATATTGTGGATATGATGGGCGGAACGATCACGTTACATTCCGAGGAGGGCAGAGGAAGCGAATTTATCGTCACTCTCCCCTGCAGAATTGCAGAGCGTGCTGCCGCTATGTCTGACACAGCGGACAGCAGGATACCTGATTTTACTGGAAAGATCGTTCTCTTGGTAGAAGATAACGAAATGAACCAGATGATTGCAACGGCGATCCTGGAGGAGATGGGTCTGACGGTTGAAATCGCGGGAAACGGAGAAATCGCTGTCAGGATGATAACAGACGCTGAAGAAGCGCATTATGCGATCGTGTTGATGGATATTCAGATGCCTGTTATGAACGGTTATGAAGCAACAAAAGCCATTCGTGCACTGGAGAATGCGAAAAAAGCAGCAATTCCTATTGTGGCTGTGACCGCAAACGCATTTGAGGAAGACCGGCAGCTTGCTTTCGCAGCCGGCATGAACGGACACCTTGCAAAGCCGTATGATATTGTGCAGATCAGAGATACGCTCAAGGAGTTGATCTGATCGACAGCATTGGGGACGAAGCAGTAGGAAAAGCAATGAAAAAGCAGCTATATTGCGTGCTGCTTGTACTGGTCTGGTGATCGGGCTCATGCCGGTGGGGCGTTTGCAGAGGGTTCACAAGCGGAAAGCTACGGCGATTTCATTGACGGCGCCGGTTGCTACGGATGAGCTGCATTCCGGAAGGACAGCCGCATCATCCGGCTCTTGATTTTCCGCCAATGTATGCTATACTATTATCAGCTTAATGATCCGGCCAGATGTGAAATGTATGGTTTTGAAAAGCAGCCAGATTTACCGCAAGCCAAAGAAGCGCCAAATATAGGAACTTCCATGCAATTCCAATCACTTGGTTTTGATAATTGCAACACAGGCGGCAATTAGCCAAGGAAAGTGATTCCAGTTATTGGAAATTACTGACATAAGCGCGTAATTGCGTGCGTATCTGAATGATACGATCACCCCCGTCGCATAACAAGCGATGGGGGTGATTTTTTTGTTGCCGGTGCGCACCGACTCTTGCCATCTGCCATGAAATGTGCTATAATAGATACAACAGAGCATCTCGGACAGCGATACATCATCGAACTCAAGATCTGGAGAGGCGAACGCTACAACGCCGAAGGTGAACAGCAGCTCCGGGAGTATCTGGATTACTTCCAACTCGATATGGGCTATATGCTCAGCTTCAATTTCAATAAGAATAAGCGGCAGGACGTGGAGCAGGTGCAGGTCGGGGATAAGATCCTGATCGAGGCAATGCTGTAAAAACAAGCGCATGTAGCT
>JAIKWY010000073.1 GCA_024684395.1 Oscillospiraceae bacterium | reverse complement strand
CCCCTTTGGGGGAGGTGCCGCCGAACGGCGGCGGAGGGGGGCACCCGAAGCGAGAAACCAGGGTTTCTCGACAAGCTGAGCATCCGAATGGATGCGACGTCCTGAGAAAAAACAGCATTGCCCCCTTTGCGTAAGCATTGGGGCAAGCGGTGATCGAAGCGGTGCATTTTGATCCTCGAAGCAGGACGTCAGCGGGGGCTCCCCGCCTTGTTAAATACTTGACAAATTTTGTTTTTGGGTGTATAATACATATTATAGGCTTTATTACTAAAAAGCGCCAAAACGGAAAGGAATGATCACAATGGGTTTGACTCTCACAGAAAAGATCCTTCGTGCGCACATCGTTGACGGTGAGCCGGTCAAGGGGCAGGAGGTCGGCATCCGCATCGACCAGACACTGACCCAGGACGCTACCGGTACGATGGCGTATCTTGAATTTGAGGCTATGGGTGTGCCGAGAGTGCGCACTGAGCGCTCTGTTGCGTACATCGACCACAACACCCTCCAGAACGGCTTTGAGAATGCCGACGATCACCGCTTCATCGGCTCTGTTGCCAAGAAGCACGGCATCTACTTCTCCCGTCCGGGCAACGGTATCTGTCATCAGGTACATCTCGAGCGCTTCGGCATCCCGGGCAAGACGCTCATCGGCTCCGACTCCCATACCCCGACCGGCGGCGGCATCGGCATGATCGCCATCGGTGCAGGCGGTCTGGATGTTGCCGTTGCAATGGGCGGCGGCGCTTACTATATCACTTATCCGAAGATCGTCAAGGTCAACCTGACCGGCAAGCTCTCTCCGTGGGTGGCTGCTAAGGATGTCATCCTCGAAGTGCTCCGCCGTCTGTCCGTCAAGGGCGGTGTCGGCAAGGTCATCGAGTACACCGGCGAGGGCGTGAAGACGCTGTCCGTTCCGGAGCGTGCCACCATCACCAACATGGGCGCAGAGCTCGGCGCCACCACCTCCATCTTCCCGTCTGATGAGATCACCAAGGCATTCCTCGAAGCACAGGGCAGAGGTGAGGTATGGAGCGAGCAGAAGCCGGATGAGGACGCTGTTTACGATGAGATCGTCGAGATCAACCTCTCCGAGCTGGAGCCGCTTGCTGCATGTCCGCACTCCCCGGACAACGTGAAGTCCGTCAAGGAGATCGAGGACGAGAAGGGCGGCAAGCTCAAGGTGGATCAGGTCTGCATCGGCTCCTGCACCAACTCTTCTCTGCTCGATATGATGAAGGTCGCTCACATCCTCAAGGGCAAGACCGTGCATCCGGATGTTTCCCTTGCCATCGCACCCGGCTCCAAGCAGGTGCTCAATATGATGGCGGACATGGGTCTGCTCTCCATCATGATCGACGCAGGCGCAAGAATCCTTGAATCTGCCTGCGGTCCGTGCATCGGCATGGGTCAGTCCCCGAACTCCGGCGGTATCTCCTTGCGTACCTTCAACCGTAACTTCCTCGGCCGCTCCGGTACCAAGGACGGTCAGATCTATCTGGTAAGCCCTGAGCTGGCAGCCATTTCCGCCATCACAGGCTATCTGACTGATCCGAGAGAGATCGGCGAGATGCCGGCATTCGTGCTCCCGGAGAAGTTCACGGTACATGACAACATGATCGCACTCCCGGCTTCTGAGGCTGAGGCGGATTCTGTCGAGATCCTGCGTGGTCCGAACATCAAGCCCTATCCGGAGACGGCTCCGCTCGAAGCATCCATCACGGCGCCTGTTTCCCTCAAGGTCGAGGACAATATCACCACCGACCACATCATGCCTGCCGGTGCCAAGATCCTGCCGCTGCGTTCCAACATCCCGGCGATCTCCCAGCACTGCTTCACCGTATGCGACGAGAGCTTCCCGGCAAGAGCCAAGGAGCTCGGCAAGAGCATCATCGTCGGCGGTTCCAACTACGGTCAGGGCTCGTCCCGTGAGCACGCTGCACTGGCGCCGCTCTATCTCGGCATCAAGGCTGTGCTCGTGAAGAGCTTTGCACGTATCCACAGAGCGAACCTCATCAACGCCGGCATTCTCCCGCTGACCTTCGTCAACGAGGCAGATTACGACAGCATCTCCCAGGGCGATGTTCTCGAGCTGGCGGACATCCGTGCCAAGGTCGAGGCAGGCGAGCAGCAGCTCACTGTTGTCAACAAGACCACCGGCAAGGAGATCCCGGTACTCTGTGAGCTGACCGGCAGAACCAAGGACATTATCCTCGCAGGCGGTCTGCTGGATTACACCAGAGAGAATCTGAAGTAATGATGATGCAGACACTATCCAACTATCTCCTGCGGCGGACATCGGCGCACAAGCTCATCACCGTCGTTGTGGCGACTGTCATCGGCATCGGGCTGCGGTTTTTGCTGAAGAACATGTTCCCGCAGATGTCGGAAAAGGTACGTTCTACCATTGTGACGATCGTGGTGATCATCATTGTTGCGGTGGCGATATTCGTATTCCCCTCGAACTGACAGGAGACTGAACGATGGCTGTGATCCTGCCGTTTCTGGCGTTCGGCATCGGAACTGTTGTGTACTGGGGGCTCGGAAAGCTCTTCCCGGAATGGGAGTATAAGCCACGGCTCGGCATTGCGGGCGGCGTGGCGTTCATCCTGTTTATGATCTTTGTGGCGAATCTGGACAGCCTGTTGTGACGCAATTCAGCCGAAAGGCAAGGGGTGCAGGGGCGAAGCCCCTGCGAAAAATAAGCCCCCTCCCCCACGGGGGGAGGGGGCTGGGGGTGGGGGCATTTCTCTTATGAGCAACTTATCTATCAAGCGGGAGAATGACCGCATCTTCAAGGAAGGCAGCTTCCCGGACATGCTCACGCTCTATCATCCGACGGCACCGGATATGCCGGAGATCAGCCGCAGCCCGTTTTCTGTCAAGGAGCATCTGGTGCAGACGGACACGATCTCGGCGGTGCTGATGCATCGGGATCAGAAGTGCATTGCGCTGAATTTCGCCAATGCCAACTGTCCCGGCGGCGCCTATATCCTCGGCGGCAATGCCCAGGAGGAGGCGCTCTGCCGTTCCTCGCTGCTGTTCTACACCATCCGCACGGCGACGGACTACTATCTCCATAACCAGCTGCATGTGCTGCCGGACTATACCGACGGCATCATGATCTCACGGAATGTCCCGGTCATCCGGGATGCTGCCGGAACGCTGCTCGAAACGCCCGTTACGGCGGGGTTCATCACGAGCCCGGCAGTCAACCGCTATTTCGCAAGGCTCATCATACCCCGCAGGAAGCTCGACGAGACGATGGAACGCCGCATCGGCGGCATCATCCGGCTCGCAGCGAAGGAGCATCCCGAGGTGCTGATCCTCGGCGCCTACGGCTGCGGACAGTTCGGCAACAAGCGGGCGGACGTGTATCCCATGTTTGAACGGGCGATTACGCGCTATCTCCCGGAGGACATCGAAGTGGTCTTCGCGGATCCGCATCCGGCGCCATGACAAGGCCGCTTCTGATCTTTTGTCTGGTGACGGTGCTGGCGCATGTCGTTGTGGCATTCCTGCGGTGGCTTCTGGTGAAGCTGGAGCGATCCAGCCACGATGTGCTGTACCTGATGGCCACGGTTCTGGTGACCGGCGGTCTGTTGGTGCTGAAGGCGCCGTCCGTCCGGGAATGGCTTGTGGCACTCATCAAGCCGGTTGCGGCGGAGCTGGGCTTTGCGGCTGTCGTCTATGCGATTGAGTTCGTGCTGGTCACGGCGATGCTGCGGATGCTGTTCGAGCAGTTTGTGCTGCGAATGACCTACTCCAAAGCGGAGTGGATCCTTTCCTGTGTGCTGTTCGGTGGCTGGACGGCACTGACGTTTCTTTTCTGGTGAAAGCTATGAACCCATTTGTGATAATTGCCTGTATTGTGATCGTGCTGCTGCATGTGGTGGTCGTATGCATCCGTTACCGCAGGAACAAGCTGCAGAAACGGGGCAGCAAAGCGGGTTACTATGTGGTGTCGGCGCTGGTGCTTCTTAGCGTCATTGTGATGAACATTCCCTCTGTGGAGGAGCGCATGGCACTCTGGATCGCGCCGAAGATGATCGGGCTGGGCGCAGCATCGTTCCTGTTTCTGCTGGCGTTTCTTGTGGCATCGACGCTTGTGCGCATGCTGATCGAGCAGTTTGTGCTGCATGTGCCGTATAAAAAGTTCGATTGGTTCCAGATCATTCTGCTCAACTCAGCAGTGGCTGTTTTTCTGATCGTGCATTTTATCAAATACCGTTAACCCTGCACGCTATCAATGCCAGCAACTTAACAAAGGAAAAGCATCCTTTTTCCCCCCACCCCCAACCGGGCTAACAGCCCCACGTCCCCTCTGTCCTGCGGACATCTCCCCACACTGTGGGGAGTCACTCCCCAGGGAGGGGGCTATTATAGGAGGGGGCTCCGCCCCCTCCACCCGGCTCACCTGCGGTGAGGCGCTGTTGTTAGCATTGAGTGCTCCATATTCTATCAATTTCAAGGAGGAAATACCCATGGACAAAATCAAAATGACAACCCCGCTCGTCGAAATGGATGGCGACGAGATGACCCGGATCCTCTGGCAGTGGATCAAGGACATTCTCATCACACCCTATGTCGAGCTGAATACCGAGTACTATGACCTCGGCCTCGAGAACCGTGAAAAGACCAAGGATCAGGTGACCTTCGATTCTGCTGAGGCGACCAAGAAGTATGGTGTCGCAGTCAAGTGCGCTACCATCACTCCGAATGCCGCACGTATGCCGGAGTACAACCTCTCCCAGATGTGGAAGTCGCCGAACGGCACCATCCGTGCGATCCTCGACGGCACCGTATTCCGCACGCCCATCCTTGTGAAGGGCATCACACCCTATATCCCGACCTGGACCAAGCCCATCACCATCGCACGTCATGCCTACGGTGATGTGTACAAGAACACCGAGATGCAGGTCAAGGGCGGCGGCAAGGCGGAGCTCGTCTATACCGACAAGGACGGCAACGAGACCCGTCAGCTCATCTATGATTTCGGCACTGAGGACGGCGTGATCCAGGGTCTGCACAACCGTGACGAGTCCATCGCCGGCTTTGCAAGAGCCTGCTTCAACTATGCGCTCGACATCAAGCAGGACATCTGGTTCGCTTCCAAGGATACCATTTCCAAGCAGTATGACCATCGTTTCAAGGACATCTTCAACGAGATCTTTGAGGCGGAGTACAAGGACAAGTTCGCTGCTGCGGGCATCGAGTACTTCTACACGCTGATCGACGATGCTGTTGCCCGTGTCATCCGCTCCAACGGCGGTTTCATCTGGGCCTGCAAGAACTATGACGGCGACGTGATGAGTGACATGGTCTCCACGGCTTACGGTTCTCTTGCCATGATGACCTCCGTGCTCGTATCCCCGACCGGCGTTTACGAGTTCGAGGCGGCTCACGGCACGGTACAGCGCCACTATTACAAGCATCTGAAGGGTGAGGAGACCTCCACCAACTCCGTTGCGACCATCTTTGCATGGAGCGGTGCGCTCCGCAAGAGAGGCGAGCTGGACAACATCCCGGCACTGGTGGATTATGCCAACAAGCTCGAACAGGCGACCATCCAGACCATCGAGGACGGCGTGATGACCGGCGACCTCTATCTGCTCTCCACGCTCGAGAACAAGCGCAAGGTCAACTCCCGTGAGTTCCTCGAGGAGATCAACCAGAGACTGACAGCACTGATGAAGTGAGGCGATACTATGGCGAAAGAGGCGATCTCAACACCGGTGATCCGCCGGCTGCCCCGCTACTACCGGTTCTTAGGCGAACTGGAGCGGGAGCAGGTAGAGCGCATCTCGTCCCGTGAGCTGGCACAGCGCATGGGACTGTCCGCCTCGCAGATCCGACAGGATTTCAATTGCTTCGGCGGCTTCGGGCAGCAGGGATTTGGCTATCATGTCAAGGAACTGCGGGAGATCATCGGGGAGATCCTCGGTGTGCGCAAGGATACCGGTGTCATCATGATCGGCGCCGGCAATCTCGGCAAGGCAATCGCAGCGCATGTGGATTTTGAGAAGCGTGGCTGCAAGCTGATCGGCATTTTTGACAACAATCCGCTGCTTGCCGGGACGATGACGGCTTCGCTGCCGATCATGCCGATGGAGACGCTCGACAGCTTCTGTCAGCAGCACAAGCCGCAGGCAGCCGTGCTCTGCATCCCGAAGGATGCGGCACAGCAGCTTGCCGACAAGCTGATCTCGCTCGGCATCGTGGGCTTCTGGAATTTCAGCCATTTCGATCTGCGGATCAACAGTCCGGACATCATCGTGGAAAACGTGCATCTTGGCGACAGTCTCATGACGCTGGCATATTGTATGCATCATCGTGAGGAGACGGATGAATAAGTGAGGAACGCCCTCTGTGCTTTTTGCATAGGGGGCGTTGAATCGTTGGTAAAGTCGGGGTCCTCTCCTATCGCCCCCTCCGCCGCCGTTCGGCGGCACCTCCCCCAAAGGGGGAGGATCGGGGAGGGTGCTGCGCACCCTCAAACCCGCTTGGATCGCCGAAACAAAATACAGGAAAACGCCCTCTGTGCTTTGTGCATAGGGGGCGTTTCCGTGTATCAGCGGCGTTTCTGCATGGCTTTGCGTCTGCGGTCCTCACGGATCAGGCGCTCACGGAGATCCGGGTCGATGATGTAGTCATAATCATCCATATCCGGGGCGGTATAGCCTTCGTCGGTCAGCGTCTCCGGTTCCTCGTCCTCCCTCCGGGATCTCCGGAGCCGCAGCGCTATCCCCTCCGCACGGGGCTTGTAGAACATCGGGATGGAGGCGAGCACCAGAATGCCGCCGAGCGCAGCAAACGGGAGCTTGGAGGCGGCTCGTTTCCGGTTCGTCAGCATGATCTCGCTTTCGATCAGATCGGGGCTGATGCCGGCATCGAGCTCCTCCTGGTGCTCCTCGAGGGAGGCTTCGGGGTCGCTGTTTGCCAGTCGGTAGGCGCTCATGCCAAAGAGCAGCAGCAGGCAAAGCCCTGTCAGCAGGATGACGACACCGAGCAGCTGCATTCCAGACAAGGGGAGGCGGATGGGGTCTGTTTTGTGTTTCATAATTCTCACCGTCCAAACTTTCATCATGAATTGTTCATATATTATCATGATTCGTTAATAGTATATTAACATTTGAATGTGATAGATTTGTGAAAATGCGTTGATAATATGAAGAAAATGTGAACAAAAAGTTAATAAATGGGCGAGAATATACGGCTTGTATACAAATGATGTATACAATACATTGAATCTATATCATCAAATACAAAACGTAAAACCAGAAGATGCCCATAAGATACAGACAAAGAGCCCGGAAGCCATATAGCCTCCGGGCTCATGTTTTCTATGATCATACTACTCCCCATTACCCGGATAGATAAGTAAACTTCCCCCTCCGCAGACCCGCTTTATTTATTGGAGATCTCTAAAAACTATGTTTTTAGAGGTGCCCTATTTTTGTTTTGAGGATCAGTATCATGTTTTGCGCATCCGGTAGACCCTCGCTTCGTAGGGGCGGAAGGTCGGCAGGGCGCCGTTTGTGCCGGGGTAGTTCGCCAGCACGAGCTGGAGCTTTCCGGAGCAGTAGGGCTCCGGCATCGTCAGCACCTGCTCATGCTCGGAGAAGGAGCAGACGATCAGATAGCGGGTCTTGTCATGCACCCGCTCATAGATGTAGAAATGCGGATCGTTCGGGTAAAATTCCCGGTAGCTGCCGTAGAGCAAGGTTTTGCTGCGCTTCCGCAGGGCGATGCATTTCTTGTAGAATGACAGAATGCTCCACGGATCGTCTTGTTCAGCAGCCACGTTGATATGTGTATAGTTCGGGTTGATGACGAACCACGGCTCGCCGGTCGTGAAGCCGGCGTTCTTTCCCGCTGTCCACTGCACGGGCGTGCGGGCGGAGTCACGGCTCGACACATGCACACGGTGCAGGCGCTTTTCCTCCGGCTCGAAGGTCAGGAGGCGCTCGTAATTGCCCTTGCTCTGCACGTCGATGTAGTCGGCGATCGAATCCAGGCGGATGTTCGTCATGCCGATCTCCTGCCCCTGGTACACGAACGGCGTGCCCTGCAAGAACAGGTAGCACATCGCCAGCATGGTGCCGCTCTCCCGCCAGTAGTCCTCGCTGCCGTAGCGGCTGATGATGCGGGGATGATCGTGGTTTTCGAGATAGAGCACGTTCCAGCTCTTGCCTGCGAGCGTTGTCTGCCAGCGGCTCACGGCACGCTTGAAGCGCACCAGACTGAACGGCAGGTGCAGGTATTCCGTATAGATACAGTCCGCTAACATGTGGTCAAACGAGATCATCATGTCCATCGACTTGGTGTCGCCGGTCAGGTACTGCATGGCGGACTGCACGGTCGTCATGGGGCCTTCGCCGATCTGGACGGCGTTGTATTCCTCGGCGATGCGGCGAAATTCCCGCAGATATTCATGCACATGGGGGCCGTCCTTATAATGCATGATGGCATTTGCTGCCGGGACGAAGGGGAGCCCGTCGGGGAGCCCCTCCCGCTTGGAGATGAAGGTGATGACATCCTCCCGGAAGCCGTCTACGCCCATATCCAGCCAGAAACGCATGATCTCACGCACTTCCTGGCGCACCTTCGGGTTATCCATATTCAGGTCGGGCTGTTTCTTGCTGAACAGGTGCAGATAGTACTGCCCCCGCAGCTCGTCATACTCCCACGCCTTCCCCTCAAAAAGGGAATCCCAGTTGTTGGGCTCATCCCGCCAGATATAGTAGTCCGTATAGGGTGCGATGCGGCGGCGGCTCATCTGGAACCACATATGCTCATCGGAGGTGTGGTTCACGACCAGATCCATCAGCACCCGGATGCCAAGGCTGTGCGCCTTGTTCAGCACTTTCAGGAACTGCTCGAGAGTGCCGTAATCCGGGTGGATGTTCCGGTAGTCGGAGATGTCGTAGCCGAAGTCTGCATTCGGTGACGGATAGATGGGCGAGAACCAGATGCCGTCAATGCCGAGGTCATGCAGATACTCGAGCTTGTCATAGACGCCGTACAGATCGCCGATGCCGTCGCCGTTGCCGTCGGCAAAGCTGCGGATCCAGATCTGGTAGAAGACGGTCTCCTTGAACCAGCCCTTCCTGCGGCTTTTCAGTCCTTGTCGCCCTTGATTTTCTTCCATCCCTCTTTGAACCCCGCTTTCACTTCATGTCCGGCGCTGTGGAAGCCTTCGCCGATCTCACGGAAGCCGGCGCCGATCTCTTTTCCACGCTTCTGCATCTCATCGAATCGTTCTTTCAGGAAGTCGGACATATCGGCGACGTTCTCCTGCATACCGCCCAGATTGTCCTTCATATACTGGAAGCTGCCGTTGAGATTGTCCTGGATGCCGGTGTGCAGCGCCTTCGGGAGGTGGAACGCATCGTAGAGCGCATCCATCACATCGACTGTGGTGCCGATGAACCGATCCGAGCTCAGCTCAGACCGCTCGGTGCCGGTGCGCTGCTCGGCGTGTCGCTTTTCGAGGATCACCTGATAGCGGTCGGCGGCGGCGAGCACGCTCTCCTCCCAGGAGATATAGATCTCGTCCATTGCCTTCTGACCGACCTGGCGCATGACATCCCGCTTCGGTGCCAGTTCACGCAGGAGCGCTGCGAGGGAGTCGGCATTTTCCTGCATGATGAAGCCGTTTCTGCCGTCTGTGATGCCTTCGGCGGCACAGGAGCCCTCGATCAGCACGGAGGCAAGCCCGCAGGCGGCGGCTTCACGGACAACGATGCCGTTGGTATCGTAGGTCGAGGGGAACAGAAACAGGTCGGCACGGGTGTTCCAGGCACGGAGGATATTTCTGTCATAGACAGGGCCGGTGAAGATGACACGTCCTGCCTTCTTGCTGCCGGTCTCGTCGGTGACAGTGCCGTCCTCCTGAAGGACGGAGAGGGAGATGCCGTATTCACGGGTCTTCTGTTCCAGCTCCTCCTTGTTGACACCGGAGCCGATGAATACCATGCGGTAGTCGATGCCGTCCTCCGAGAGCTGGCGCATGGCATCGAGGATGAGGGGGAGACCTTTATAATTGATGATGCGTCCGACAAAGAGGAACATCGGCACATCCTCCGGGAGGTCATAGCCCTTGACGGCTTCTTCGACCAGGGCGTCATCGGCTCTGCCCTTCTCGAAGTCTACGCCGTTGGATACGACACGGATGTCGCCCTCATAGCCGAGCGCACGCAGATTGTCGCCGGCGCCCTGGCTGACGGTCCAGACCTCATCGCAGGCGGAGACATTGTCGATCATGACCTTGATGGCTTCCTTGCGGAGGATCTCGGACTTGACGGCGCGTGCGATGTCAACGTCATATTTTGTGTGGTAGGTGAACACGATCGGTGCATTGGTCTCTTTGCGCAGCAGCCGTCCGAGCACCGCAGAAGCGGCAGGGCAGTGCACATGGATGATGTCCGGCTCGAACTTTGCCATCTTGCTGACCGACTTGATCTGGAAGGGATTACCGGCGCGGTAGCCGGCAGTGATGTCCGGGGTGTTGAAGCTCTGGTATGCGACCACCGGATAGGGATAGACGGAGTAGTCCGTTCCCGGATAGGCCGGAGTGCCGACCATGACGCTGGCGCGGCCTGTCCTTGTCAGGATGGAAGCGTAGTTCGTCACGACATTGGCTACGCCGTCGATCACGGGCGGGAAGGAATCGTTGAGCAGAATCACCTTCATGGGGGATACCTCCTTTTGTAGTCCTTTGGTAGTATTATTATAGCACAGGGGAGGAAAAAATGCAAGCGGATGCTTTGGGGGGACGACCGGACAGGAGTGTTCTGGATCCTGGGGAAAGCCGCCTGCAAGCCGTCCCCTTAGACCTGCCTTTAGAATGATAAGCACCACACTAACTGTTCGGAATGCGCACGCCCCTGTTTCCGGAACGCAAAAGAAAAGCCGCACAGTGCAGAACACGATGCGGCTTTTGGTATTCGGGATAGGGGGGCTTACTGCTTGACGAACAGAACGTCGTCAGCGATGTGCTCCTTTTCGTCGTTCCAGTACAGACCCTCGTCGGTCACCTTGACATAGCCGGTGCCGTCGGTGTAAACGGTGTAGGGTGTCTGGTTACCGTCCTCGTCAACGGTCGCATTGCCGTCCTCGCCGTAAACGGTGCGGGTCTTGGTGCCATTGGTGTACTCGAGCACCTGTCTGCCGCTGAATTCGCCGCTGAATTCCCACTCGTTGACAGCCGCAGCGGACTCATTCCAGCGAACGTGTACGGTGTAGGTGTCGTTCATGTTGTTGATGATCTCGACAACGCCCTTGCCGGCGCTCTCGATATAGGTGCCCTCAAAGATGCCGACGAGCGGTGCGTTGGTCTCATCCTCAGCTGCGGTGGTATCCTCGGCTGCGGTGGTGTCCTCGGTGGAAGCCTCGGTCGTCTCCTCAGTTGTCTCCTCGGTGGTCTCCTCCTCGGGTGCCGGCGTGAAGAGCATATCCTTGCCGGCGTCCTCCTTGTTGTCGTGCCACTCTACGCCCTTGTCGGTGAAGACGAGAGTGCCGTCGCCGTCGCTGTAGATGACCTCGGTAGAGGTAGCCTCGCCGTTCTCGGCATAGACAACATGCTGCTTGCGGCAAGCCTCATAATGCATCACATGGTCCTGGTCGAGATGGCCGACAGCATCCCATTCGGCTGTCTCGGATGCGGAAGCACCCCAGATCACGGTGATGAAGAAGGTCTTGGCGTCGTTGCTGGTGATGTCGAGCTTGGCTCTGTCACAGACATAGGTGCCGATGACGGATTCGTCCTCGATGTAGACAACTTCAGTGGTCTCCTCGGTGGACTCTTCGGTCGCCTCGGTCGTTGCTTCAGTAGCCGGCTCAACAGTGCTCTCGGTGCTGCCGCCGCAGGCGGTCATGCCGCAGGCTAACATGCCAAGTGCTACGATCAGTGCAATTCTCTTTTTCATAAATCCTTACTCCTCTCTGAAATGATTCGGAACGGGCAGTCTCTTCTTTTTTTAATGCCCATGTGTATTATATAGTATCTGCGGGGAAATGTCAACGAGAAAAGCCCGAAATTCACAAAGGATTCAAAAGGTTTGGAGAGGTATACGATTTCACGGGGTGAAATCTGAAAAAACTGGGTATTTCCATTGCAAAAGTGCAGAAATGCGCAGTTTTTTCGAGGGGGTCACGGATATATCGGGGGTCACGGGGGATAAAAAAGGCTGACCGGGGTGCGGTCAGCCTGTGTCGGATCAGCGCGGGAAGATCAGGTTGGCGGTGAAGCACAGGATGACGAACAGCCCGAGCAGAAGCAGGTGGCTTTTCCACTTGCTCACGATCAGCCCGATGAACTCCCGGATGAAGGCATTCGGCCAGAAATACCAGCCGGTGCGGGAGCCGACGCCTTCTGCATCGAGTCCGGCGCTCCGGGCGATGATGCCGCTGCGGAGGACGTGGTAATTGGACGTGGCGAAGGCGACCTTCGGCGCTTCGCAGTCCTCACGGATCTTCATCAGAGAGAAGCGCATGTTCTCGAGGGTGGAGGTGGACTTGTCCTCCACGAGGATGCGGGACTCGGGGATGCCCTGTTCGAGCAGGTAATTGCGCATACAGCCGGCTTCGGAGATGACTTCATCCGAGCCCTTGCCGCCGGAGGGGACGAAGGTGACGGCGGTGCCGGTCTCGGCTTCCTGTTTCTTGGCAAGCGCAACGGCGGCGTCGATCCTGCCGCGCAGCAGCGGGAGGGGCTTGCCGTCATCGCCGACACGGCAGCCGAGGATCACGACATGGGTCTTGTCGGGGGCAGGCTTGCGTCTGGCTGCGATCATGCCGCATATACAGGCGCCGACCAGCATGGATTCGAGGTAGGCGAACAGCAACGCATAGGTGTTTTCGATCGCATAGTAAATGCGCATCTGCTTCTCGCTGCCGGAGAAGAAAAAGTTTGTCAGGATCAGATAGCCGCCGATGCCTGCAAAAATGAGAAAGCTGATGAGCAGACCGGGAATGCGGCCGATCGAGAAACCCTCACGCTTGATGAGCACGAGATTGCTGATCGTGAGCACCAGCGCGAAGAGCAGCAGGAAGGGGGCGCTGATACCGAGGAAGATGACGCCGGCGCCGGTGATGAGGTCATAGACGTAGAAGACGGCGTTTTCATCGCTCTGGTTGCAGAGGGTGACTGCTGTGGCAAGAAGGAAGACGGCTACTGCTGTCAGGAAGATGGCAGTACCGCCTGCAAACAGCGTGGAATAGGAGTAAAGCTCGTGCCGGATGCGGAGGAAGAAGGCGGCGTAGACTAAGATCGTCATGACGAGGACAAAGCCCTGCAAGCTGAAAAACAGCGGCAGATAGCCGGAAAAGACAAACCGGCTCCGGTCGATGATGGTGCCGTTGGGCAGCACCAGAAAGGACAGGACTGAATTGTCATCCCCTTCGACAAAGCAGATGCCGGGGGACTTGGCGGTGACGAGTACCTGCCTGTCATTGCCGGGGATCTCCTCGATGATGATATTCTCGTTCTCCGAAACAAATCCGGCGGGCGGGGTCTGGTAGGGGATGGTCATGACGAGGTGTCCGGCACTGCACTCGACAGAGAGCACGAGTGCAACGAGCAGGAGCACGGCAGAAACGATCATGGCGATATGCATACGGCGCAGAACGGCGCTGAATCGGGTGTCGGACGGCATGGGTATTTTCCTTTCTGGATGATCTTGGCGTTGAGAGCCCTGTTCATTATAGCAGAATCGAAGGGAAATGTCAAATGTGGGGTGCCTCCCTCCGAAAAAAACACTTGCATTTTCGGCACGACTGTGCTATACTAATTATAATAATGCTAATTATGGAGGGGTCAACTATGGCAAAACTGATCGACGGCAAGGCAATCTCCGCACGGATCAAGGAAGAGGTTCGTCAGGAGACGGCTGCGTTTATGGAAAAGTACGGTATCCAGCCCAGTCTGGCGGTCGTGATCGTGGGCAATGATCCGGCTTCCCGAGTGTACGTCAACAACAAGAAGAAGGCCTGCGAGCTCATGGGCTTCAAGAGCATCGAGTATGCCCTCCCGGAGGATACTACCCAGGAAGAGCTTATTGCCCTCGTCAAGAAAATGAACGTGGATCCGGCGATCAACGGCATCCTCGTACAGCTTCCCGTGCCGAAGCACATCAACGATATGGCCATCATCAAGTCGATCAACCCCAAAAAGGATGTGGATGCGTTCCATCCGGAGAACGTCGGCCGTATTATGATCGGCGAGTACAAGTTCCTGCCCTGCACACCGGCGGGCGCGATCGAGCTGCTTGACTCGACCGGCGTTGATGTTGCCGGCAAGAACTGCGTAGTCATCGGCCGCAGCAATATCGTCGGCAAGCCGATGGCAATGCTGCTCCTGCACCGCAACGGCACCGTCACCATCTGCCACAGCCGCACCAAGGACCTTACGGCGATCACCAGAGAAGCCGACATTCTCGTTGCAGCAGTCGGAAAGCCGAACTTCGTGACTGGCGACATGGTGAAGGAGGGCGCTGTTGTCATTGACGTGGGCATCAACCGTCTTGAGACCGGCAAGCTCTGCGGCGATGTGAACTTTGCTGAGGTAGAGCCCAAGGCAAGCTTTATCACCCCCGTTCCGGGCGGTGTCGGCCCCATGACCATTGCCATGCTGATGCGCAACACACTGACCGCTGCTAAGATCCAGAACGGTATCAAGGACTGAGCATCTGATTTTGAAGCAAAGGCGCTTCCCTGCCAAACAGGGGAGCGCTTTTATATGGGAAACTGTGCGTATCGTAAAACCTGTAAAAAAAGCGAAAAAAACACTTGCAATTATTTCGGAAATATAGTATAATAAATTTGTATGCTGAAAATTCAATGATTGGAGAGTGAGTCTATGAATCTTAGCTTTCTGACAAGCAATCTCCTGACGCTTGCCGGCGGATCCATTGACGGCGGACGAAGACCGACTGTTGACGAATACCTGGGTGTGACCTTTGCGGGTCTGGGTATCGTTATCGCAGCGCTTGCCATTCTGGTGCTCGTGATCTTCTGCTTCGGCAAGATCTTCGATGCGCTCGATGGGGCTGCACAGCGCAAAAAAGCGAAAGCTGCTGCGGATCAGGCGCCCAAGATCAGCCAGAAGCCTGCACCGGTCAAGGCAGCACCTGAACCTGCGCCGGCGCCGGTATCTGCACCCGCTGCGGAGGATGATGATGAGGTCATCGCTGTGATCTCGGCTGTGGTCGCCATGATGAGCGAGGCGGATGGGACGACATACCGTGTGAAGTCCGTAAAGCCTGTTCAGTCTTCCGGCTTCGGCGGCAGATCTGCCTGGGCGATGGATGGACGACGCAGCAATGTCTCGCCGTTCTGACCGGTCAAGAAAGGAGTTATAATTCATGCTACAAGTCTTGTTGGATATCCTTGCAGGTCTCTGGGAAACCAGCGGTCTGTGCGGACTGGTGGATGATCCCTGGAAGCTGGCGATGATCTTCGTCTCCTTCCTGATGATGTATCTTGCCATTGTCAAGGAGTTTGAACCGCTCCTGCTGCTGCCGATCGCATTCGGCATGTTTCTGTCCAATCTGCCGACCGTCCTTTCGGAGGACATGATCTTCCATGCGGAGTTCTGGAACGAACAGCAAAGCGCTGAATGGTTCTGGAAGGTGCTGCACGACGGCGGACTGCTGGACAAGCTTTACCTCGGCGTCAAGCTCCAGATCTATCCCTGCCTGATCTTCCTCGGCATCGGCACGATGACCGACTTCGGCCCGCTGATCGCCAACCCGAAGAGCTTCCTGCTTGGTGCAGCGGCACAGGGCGGTATTTTCTTCACCTTCCTGGCTGCTTCCCTGATGGGCATGACGGCTGCGGAGTGCGGCTCCATCGCCATCATCGGCGGTGCGGACGGCCCGACGTCTATTTACGTATCGTCGAAACTGCTCGAAAATGTGGATTCTAACCTGAGCACGGGTACCATTGCGCTGGCGGCTTACACGTACATGGCGCTTGTTCCCGTCATCCAGCCGCCGATCATGCGGCTCCTGACGACCAAGAAGGAGCGTGCGATCAAGATGCCACAGCTGCGTACACCGTCCAAGACGGAGAAGATCATCTTCCCGGTCGCTGTTACGCTTGTTGTAGCGCTGCTCGTTCCGTCTGCTGCTGCACTCGTTGGTATGCTGATGTTCGGTAACATCCTCAAGGAGAGCGGTGTGTGTGAGCGTCTGGTCGATACCGCACAGAATGCGCTGATGAACATCGTTACGATCTTCCTCGGCATCTCCGTTGGTGCGACATGTACCTCCGCAAACGTTGTCAACCTTGACTTTCTCAAGGTGCTGGCACTCGGCGTTGTGGCATTCTCGCTGGGTACTGCCTGCGGTCTGCTGCTTGCCAAGATCATGAACTGGATCAGCGGCGGCAAGGTCAACCCGCTCATCGGTTCTGCCGGCGTTTCTGCCGTTCCGATGGCTGCCCGTATCTCCCAGAAGGAGGGCGCAAAGGTCGATCCGACCAACTTCCTGCTGATGCACGCTATGGGTCCGAACGTGGCTGGTGTTATCGGTTCTGCGGTTGCGGCTGGTGTGCTGCTGAGCGTTATCAAGTATTAAGGTTATGAAAGAAGCCTCCCGGAGCGGGGGGCTTCTTTTTGTTGGGAGCTGGGAGATTGAAGGCTTTCGTACTCAATCCTGATCAATGTAGATGCGTTCTGTTTCCTTGGTTTTGGTCTTGGTGAAGATCAGTTTATAGGCGGCGCTCAAAAAGCTCACCGCTATGCCCACCGCAAAACAGATCATGACGATGTAGTAGATGAACATTGTTTCCGGGAGGTAGAAGTTTGTCAGATTGCCCTTATAGTAAAATCCCCCGGACAGCAGAAGTCCGATGGAAGCATACAATACTGGTGAGAAGCAGTGCAGGATCGAGGTCTTGGGTGTGAAAATGCTGATCAGCATGTAGATAAAACATTGCAGGATCAGGAGCATCATCAGGAAATTGCAGAGAAGCTGAAGGATGAATGCTGTATTGACTTGTCCGAGCTGGAAGAATTCCGAGATGTGATCGCCATCGCGTCCGAACTCATAGAATAGGAATGCTGACAACAGCAGTGCGGATACATTACATATGATTAGTTTGACCCGAACTGATGCTGTAGTCTGGCTGGAAAGCAGAATCATCAGCGCAACCATATCAAAGATGACAGCGAACACAAGAAGCATTTGTAAGATCACGCTGAGCAGCGGTATATTCAGATCCACAAATAAGATGAAGAAATAGATCGCATAGGTCATGTAAACTGATACACGAAACAGACCGAATGGTACGTTATTGCGTTCCTTGGAAAGCGAGATCGTCCATGTGAACAGAAAGTCCAGCAGCAGGAACAGAAGATCAGCCACTGCAATGAGGAAGCAAGTCCGGACGGAGTTGATACAAATCAGTTGGTTGATCAGGACAAGCAAGATCCCAGTTTCCTGGTTGATGCCGAACACCGCATAGACAAACGTGAGGATGCCCATGAATACAGTGCCGATGCCAAATCCGATGGCGGATTTCATGAAATGATGCCGTGTCTGCAAAACATGGAATATGAAGGCATCCAGACTTAATGCAGCCATGATCCAGAATCCTGTAGGAACAATCGAAAGAAATGGAAAAAACATGGAGATAATGAAAAAAACAACGGTTCCTATCATACTAAATAGCATAAGTTTGATCGTGGTTGGCATAAATGATCCCTCCTTTGTGAAAGTGGATGCGGTTTTGGATGACTGTGGGCGAGGTATTCAACATTTCAACATCCTTTATCTGCATTGTGGATAATCACATTATAACAAAAAAATGTCAATAATGTTTGGCATAAAATGAAATGTTTGGCGAACCCTCCAAATTATAGTATGCTGTTTTAGACAAAAAGGCGATTGGTCGGTTTTCTTGGTGCTGAGTGATATTCCACAATGGCGCTTGACATCCGGCTTTCGTTTTGGTATAATGGAACAAAGCGGCGCTATGGGAAATTTGCCGCAGAAAAGGGGATCGTTTATGAAAAGAAAATTGGGGCATGGCATCGGGTTCGCTGTTGCGGCGTGTATGCTGTTTTCGTCCGGGGCGGGCTATCTGCCGCAGATGACGGGCAGTATCACGGCATCGGCGGAGCAGGTGGACTGGCGGAGCTATCTCAACAAGGAGGCTTCCTGGTACAGCAGCAGTGAGGCGACATCGCTTGCGGATAGCATCATGAGCATGCAGCTCTCGGACGGCGGCTGGCGGAAGGACAACACCATCACGGAGGGCTCGTGGGCGAAATCCACCATCGACAATGATGCGACCTGGTCGCAGATCCGCATCCTGTCCAAGGTCTACAATGCCACCGGCACGGACAAGTACCGGCAGAGCGCCCTCCGGGGCATCGACCTGCTCATCAACGGGCAGTACGACAACGGCGGATGGCCGCAGGTGTTCGGGGATCCGGGCACGTATCATGCACATATCACGTACAATGACACGGCGATGGTGGCTGTGCTGCGGCTGTTGCAGGAGGTCGCCAATTGCTCCGGCGACTTCACCTACATCGACAGCTCCTATGCGAGCCGTGCTCAGGTCGCCGTCCACAACGGCATTGAATGCATCCTGAACACGCAGATCACGGTCAACGGCGAGCTGACGGCATGGGGGCAGCAGCACGATGAGTACACCCTTGCGCCGGCTGCGGCGAGAGCCTACGAGCTGCCGTCCATCTGCACGGCGGAGAGCGTGGGGATCGTGGACTTCCTGCGGAGCCTGCCGGACAAGGACGAGCGCATCATCCGCAGCATCAATGCGGCGGTGAAGTGGTTCGATGCCGTGAAGATCGAGGGGAAGAAGTGGGACTGGAATTCGGATAAGTCCGACAAGATCCTGACGGATGCGAGCGGTTCGACCATCTGGGCGAGGTTCTATGACCTACAGAACAGCAAGCCGCTGTTCTCCGACCGGGACGGGCAGGCATATACCGACGTTTCCCAGATCAGTCTGGAGCGGCGGACGGGCTATTCCTGGTACGGGACATGGCCGGAAAAGAACGTGAAACAGGGGCTTCTGCCGCTGCCGGGGGAGGATGTGGTCTATGGGACGCATCTTTATGTAGGCTATGCGGATCAGGCGGCGAATTATGCGACCATCCAGCAGGCGGTGGATGCGGCGGCGCTCCTCTCGCCGATGACGGAGGCGGAGCGTGTGTTCATCCACATCGCACCGGGCACCTACCGGGAGCAGGTGCTGGTGAACACGCCGTTCATCAGCTTTGTGAATGACACGCCGGACATGGAGGTCAAGATCACCTGGTACTACGGCATCGGCTACCAGTACTACAGCGTGGGCGACAACGGCTATTACAGCGCCGAGAAGGCGGCTGCGAAGTCCGGCAAGGCTACGCCTGTGCGCTGGGGCAGTGCGGTCGGGCTGAAGTCCGGGGCGAAGTACTTCCGGGCGGAGTATATCACCTTTGAAAATTCCTTCAACCGCTATGTGACGGATGAGGAGCTTGCCGACGGCGTGGAGCTCAATGGCAAGGAGAACATCACCTTCCAGCGGTATGCCGGGGCGGATGTGAGCCGGAAGGAGGCGACCGAGCGGGGCGCTGCCATTGCGGTCGAGGGCGATTACAGCGAATTTTACAAGTGTACGTTCCTCGGCAGTCAGGACACGCTGTACACAAAGGGTTCGCAGGGGTATTTCCGGGAGTGCGTCATCGAGGGCAACACGGATTACATCTTCGGACAGGGCGACATGGTCTTCCAGGCGTGTGAGCTGCGGTTCAAGGGCTATTCCGACAAGCAGGTCGGCGGCTATATCACGGCGAAAACGAGCTCCGGCAAGTATCTGCTCTACGGCTGCAACGTCACGGCGGCGCAGTCGGTGGCAGCGGGCTATTTCGGCAGACCGTGGGGCGAAACGGCGGATGTGGCATTTGTCAACACCACGTTACAGCGGGGCGATCTCATCACGGCGGCAGGCTGGACGAGCATGAGCGGTCATGCGCCGGAGAATGCCAATTTCAAGGAATACAACACGACCGCAGGCGGCGCACCGGTCAACACCTCCGGGCGTGTGGCGGGCACTGTCAGAAGCTCCGGTGAGGGGCTCGATGTGCTGACGTACCTCGGGAGCTGGGAGCCGTATTATCTGAACTTCCGGCAGGATCTGACACCGCCGCCGGAGCCTGTCACGATCGAGGGCGTGCTCGTACAGGGGCTGACGCCGTCCGGGACGGAGTACAAGTGGGCGATAGACCCGTCCATTCAGGTGGGGGATCTGATCTATACTGACCGGGATGCGATGACGTATCTGTCGCTGCCGGAGGAGATCATCGGCTGTGAGGCGATCCTTACGCCGTGCAGTGCGAAGAATTATACCGGGACACAGGCATATTTTACCGTGACGAAGGACTGCGAGGTCTATGTGGGACTGGATTCCCGCGTGGATCCGGCGCCCTCGTGGATGGCGGACTTTACGGCGACGGGGCTCGAAGCGCAGAACAGCCAGGATGTGACATATAAGCTGTACAAGGCGGATCTCAGTGCCGGAGATTCTGTCACGCTCGGCATGAATACCACAAGCTCCTACAGCACGAATTATACGGTCTACCTCAAGGAGGTCAGGGCGGAGGCAACGGCGCTCGGCGATGTGGACAGGAACGATGTGGTAGATGTCTTTGACATGGCGGTGTACAAGCGCTATCTCACCGGGAAGGAAGAGCTGACCGGCACGGCGCTTGCCAATGCGGATGTCAACAGAGACGGCACGGTCGATGCGGAAGATCTGGCGCTGGTACAGGATTTTGTACATGGGAAGATCAGGACGTTCGGATAAATGTAAGGAGGCAGCACCGGGGAACGGTGCTGCCTTCAGCTTGTCGAGAAACCCCGGTTTCTCGCTTCGGGTGCCCCCTCCGCCGCCGTTCGGCGGCACCTCCCCCGCATACCCATCCGGGCACAGGCGCGGGGGAGGAATTTTTGGCGGTGCTGCGACCGAGGATGAGGCAGGATGTTGCACGAAGACGAGTAGTGTCGGTCATAGATGAAAACCGACCGCACCGCAGCCGCTTTAGGGGCTCCGACCGCGGATGAGACAGGATGCTGATCGAAGACGAGTAGTGTCGGGAGTAGATGTGAACCCGACCGCCCCTAAAAACCCCGTTTTGTGCCTTCGGCACTTATTTGACAGACTGAAAGGGAGCCTGTGAGGGCTCCCTTTTTTGCAGGCTATAGTGTAAACTGATCGGCGGCATCCGTATACCCGATGTGCTCGTGCTTGTAGTTGGTCAGGAGGAGCTGCGTTTCGAGCGACTGCTGTTCGATGGCATAGCTGATGCAGGTGTCGATGCAGTTGGGGAGGAGGTCATCGAGCATACCGCTTTCGAGGGCGGTTTGCAGCGTCCGGGCGTCGTTGTGCCTGATGAGGAAACGGAGCATGTCTTCGAGATGCATCCGGACATAGGCGGTGTTTTCCATATCCGTCGGGCAGAGACAGAAGGCTGTCCAGGCGACGGGGTATTTCTGCTCGGCAAAGGGCAGGCAGAACGAAAAGACGGGCAGGGACATGATCAGGATGTTGATGACCTCCCAGGGGTAGTAGTCCCACTTCTCCTGCTGCTCCCGGAGGGCGGCGGCATCGAAACGGATGTCACGGATCGTGACGGAGGTCAGTCCGGCGCAGGCATAGAAGGGATAGCTCCCGAGCCGGGTCACGCTGTGCGGGAGAGTGACGGCGGTCAGCCCGGTGCATTCCTCAAATGCCAGATCGCCGATCGTTGTCACGCCCTCCGGGATGGTGACGCTCAGCAGCTGTTTGCAGCCACGGAATGCCCTGCGCTCGATCTTCCGCACGCCGTCCGGGATGGTGACAGCGGCGCTTTTGCCATTGTATTTGATGAGGACGGCGTCACGGATCTCAAATTCTTCGGGCATGGGGGACCTCCATTTCTACGTGATCAGTTGAAAGCGCTTCGGCAATCATTTGTCGATAAAGCCAAGTCTGGTGCTTCTGCCGCCCCCTCCGCCGCAAGCGGGGGAGGAAGGGTTATTTGTGGGGCTTCGCCACACACCCCTTTTGCTTATAATTGGAGATGGTCTGTGGCATCGGGGTAGCCGAATCGCTCGTGCTTGTGGTTCGTCAGGAGGAGCTGGAGCCCGTGCGCCTGCCGGTCGATGGCATAGCCGATGATCTCGTCGATGCAGAGGCTCAGGGGGATGTCAAACATGTCGCTTTCCAGTGCGGTCTGCATCGTCTCTTCATCCTCCTCATCTATGAGGAAGTACAGCATTTCGGTCAGGTGCTCCCGGATGTAGCCGCTGTTCTTCGCATCCTCCGGACAGAGACAGAAGGCAGCCCAGAGGATCATGTGAAAGATGCTGCGATCGCCGGGCGGCTTGTAGGAGACCAGCCAGTCAATCACCGATGTCGGGGGGGCGTACTGATGCAGCAGTTCCTCATCCAGCACGATCCCCCGGATGGTCACGGTGGTCAGACGGTTGCAGTCTTCAAATGCTTTGTAGCCGACATAGAACAGCTCCTCCGGAAGCCGCAGTTCGGTCAGTCCGGTGCAGCCTGCAAACGCTTCAGTGCCGATGCTCCGCAGGCTGTCCGGGAAGGTGACGGCGGTCAGCTCCTTGCATTGATAATAGGCATTGTCACTGATGACCTTCACGCCGTCCGGGATGGTGAGGGCACCCGTATGCCGTCTGCCGAAGAGCAGGATGTTGTCCATGATGACATAGGGCTTTGCCGGGTCGATCCTTGCATTCAGCCAGAAGGTGTTCGAGAAGGCGTTGACGCCCAGCGTGAGCAGCTTCTCCGGGAGTTTGACGGCGGAGAGGTTTGTGCAGCCGCAGAATGCAAAGCTGTTGATCCAGAACATCTCCTTCGGAAGGGAGATGCTCCGCAGGCTGACACAGTCCTTGAATGCCGCGTCACTGATCGTGTCCAGGCTTTCCGGGAAGTTGATCGTGCGCAGGCCGGTACAGCCCCGGAATGCATTGCCTTCGATGCCGTCAAGCCCCTCCGGCAGCCGGACAGAGACAAGTCCGGTACACTCGCTGCACATCTTTTCTGGAATGTACTTCACGCCGGCGGGGATCGTGAGCGTGGTCAGCGACTTGCAGTGGTCGAAGGCATGGTCGCCGATGTCCTTGACGGTGTCCGGGAGGGTGATCGTGGTCAGTGCGGTGCAGCTTTCAAATGCCATATCCTCGATGACCTCTATGCCGCGTTCTATGGTGACGTCTTTCAGCGCACGACAGCCGGAGAAGGCGCCTGCGCTGATCCTTTTCAGGCTGAACGGAAGGGTGACGGTGGTCAGCTTGGTGCAGTGGGCAAAGGCGAAGTCCCCGGTCCGCAGCACACCGAACGGGAGCTCTATCTTTTTCAGGCTGCGGCAGCCGGCAAAGGCATCTTCGCCGATGGAGGTGACTGCTTCTGGGAGGGAGAAGTCGGTCAGGCTGCGGCATCCACGGAAGGCGGCATGTCCGATCTCGTCACCGGTGCCGTGGATGATAAGCGTTTTCAGAGCATCACATTCCTGGAAGGCTTTCTCTCCAATGGTGAACACATCGCCCTGGATCTCGGCTCTGCGCAGTGCCTGACAGCCCTCAAACGCCTTCTCGGCGATCGTCAGCACATCGCCCATGAAGATGACCTCTTCCAGCGCTTCACAGCCCTTGAATGCCTCCTTGCCGAGCTCTGTCAGGTCGCCTTTGACTGTCACCGAGCGCAGCTCCTTGCAGTCCTGGAATGCCCTGTCGCCGATCTCGGTCACGCTTGCCGGGACGGTGACCGAGGTCGGGCTCTTTCCGTCCTTGAAGGCTTCGGGCTCTATGCTGCGGACGCTGTCCGGGATGATGACGTCGCCGCCTTCGCCTTCGTATGCCACCAGTCCGGTGTATCGTATGATCAGACCGTCCATATCCTGCTCCTTTCCCGGGCTATAGCTCGAATCGGTCTGTGATATCCGGAAAGCCGAGCTGCTCGTGTTTGTAATTCATCAGGAGGAGCTGGAGCTCATGCAGTTCCTCGTCGATGGCGTATTCGATCAGGTCGTCGATGCAGCCACGGAAATTGTCGTTGAACTTTCCGCTGTTCATCATCAGCCGCAGCAGCTCCAGATCCAACTCATCCTCTTCAAAGATCCAGCTCAGCATACTGCTGAAATGCGAACGGATACAGGCAATGGTACGCTCGTCATCCGGACAGGCTTTGAACGCTGTCAGGATGATCGGATCATCGGGGGGGGCGTCTTCCACTTTCACCATATCATAGCTCACAAGGAGGTAGAGGAAATAACGGGGATCGGTAGCGCTTTCCCATTTGAGATAGTCAATCTCCTTATGATGCAGTTCGATGCCACGTACACGGATCATGCGGATCTTTTCGCAGTCAGTGAACGCCCAGGCGTTCAGCTCTGTCATGCTGGCGGGGAGCGTGACGGAGGTCAGGGCACTACAGGATCGAAAGGCGTTCTCCTCGATGCAGGTCATGCCCTCCGGGGCGGTGAAGGCGGTCAGGGCAGTGCAGAACTCAAATGCCGATCGTTCGATCTTCCGGATCGTGCCGGGGATCGTGAGGTCGGTCAGGGCGGCGCAGTCGGAGAACATCTCCTCGGTGATGCTCGTCATGCCTTTGGACAGGGTGACGGAGGTCAGCCCGACGCAGTAACTGAATGCCCCATCCCCGATGTGCGTCACGCTGTCCGGGAGCGTGACGGAGGTCAGCCCGGTGCAGCAGCTGAACGCTTCTTCCCCGATGTGCGTCACGCCCTCCTCGATGGTGAGGGCGGTCAGGTTCCAGCACTTGTAAAAGGCGACGTCATTGATATAGCGGACGCTGCCGGGGACAGTGACGGCGGTGATCAGCGGGGTGGTAAATGCATGGCTGGCGATGAGCGTCACGCCGTCGGGGATCTCCACTTTGCCGGTGCAGTGCCTGGCATCGAACAGATAGCCGCCGCTGATCACGAGCGAGCCCGCTTTCTGCAATGCCTCGTACCAGGGGGTGAGGGCGAAGGCATTCTCGCCCAGATGTTGCAGAGCGGGCGGGAGCTTGATGTCTTTCAGGTTCAGACAGGCGCAGAAGGCACAGCCGTCGATCTCTGTCAGGCTGTCCGGGAGGGTGACGGAGGTCAAAGCGGTGCAGCCCTTGAAGGTCAGCTCCGGGATACTCGTCAGGCTCTCCGGGATGGTGACAGAGGTCAGCCCGGTGCAGTGCTCGAACACCGATCTTCCGATGTCCCGCAGACCTTCCGGGAGGGTTATGGCAGTCAGCCCGGTGCAGTTCAGGAACGCTCTGCTGCAAATGGTCTTCACGCTGCCCGGGATCGTCACGGAGGTCATGCGCCGGCAGTTGGCAAAGGCGTCTTCTTCGATCCTGTCCACGCTTTCCGGGATGGTGACGGCTCCGCCTTCGCCGAGGTATCTGACGAGGGTGCCGTCCTCGATCTTGAAATCCTTCATGTTCTGCACTTCCTTTTTACAGTTTCAGATGCGCTGTGGCATCCGGATAGCCGAGCTTTTCCTGCTTGTAGTTGGTCAGAAGGAGCTGGATCTCGATGGCGCCGTGTGCGATGGCGTATTCGATGCAGCTGTCGGTGCAGGCTCTCAGCGGCTCGTCAAATGCCCCGCACCGCAGGGCTTCTTCGAGCGTCAGCGCATCCTTCTGGTCGATGAGATAGCGCAGCATTTTCGGGAGATCTGCACGGATGAAGGCATTGTTCCGCTCATCCTCCGGGCAGTGCCAGAACGCTGTCCAGACGACGGCGTATTTTGCCGCTTTATAATCGACAAGCTGCGATATGATACGGGCGGCATCCATCAGGCATTTGCGCATCAGCAGGTCAAGCGTCGCCTGCTCCAGCCGGATGCCACGGATCGTGACCTCCGTCAGCGCATAGCAATTCGAGAACGCATACGGTGCGATCGTCATCACGCTCTCCGGGATGGTGAGCGATGCCAGGCTCGTGCATTCGCTGAATGCGCCGGCTTCGATGCTCGTCACGCCATCCGGAATGATGACCGAGGTCAGACCGGTGCAGCCGATGAAGGTACCGCCCTCGATGGTCTTCACACTGTGCGGGAGCCTGACCGATGTCAGCCCGGTGCAGCCGTCGAACGCCCATCTGCCGATGCTCGTCACGCTGTCCGGGATCGTGACCGATGTCAGCCCGGTGCAGCCTTCAAATGCAAACTTCCCGATGCTCGTCACGCTGTCGGGGATGGTGACATTTCCGCCTTCGCCACGGTATTCGATCAGCTCGCCGCCCTGTATCTCAAATTCGCCCATCCGGCGTACCTCCGTTCATAGCTCAAAGCTCGAATCGCTCCGACACATCTGTGTAGCCGAGCTTTTCCCTTTTGTAATTGGTCAGAAGAAGCTGGTACTCGAGTTTTTTCTCCCGGATCGCATATTCGATCAGGTCATCTATGCAGGCACGGAGGGCATCGTCATACCGTCCGCTGTACAGGAACGCCCGCAGGAGCACCGGCCGTTCATATTCGATGAGTGCCTCCGGCACCCATTTGAAACTGTCCATGATGCCGTCCTGGAAAAGATCGTTTTTCATGATATCCCAGAACATCTGGGAATCGCCTGTTTTGGCAGAAAAGCTGAGGAACTGCGTGACGTGCGACTGAATGTAGAACGTGGTCTTCTCATCCGACGGACAAAGCCGGAACGCTGCCCAGATGATGGGGTATTTGTACATGGACAGGCTCACGAGCGGGGAGGTGGTGTTGCAGAGAACGTTGAAGATCTTCCAGGGCTCGATCTTCCATGTTTCTGCAAGATCCCGGATCAATTCACGGTCAAAATGGATGTCCCGCACTGTGATGGAGGTAATGCTGTCGCAGCCCCTGAATGCCTGGTAGGCGATCAGCTCGATGCTGTGCGGGAGCGTGACGGAGGTCAGGCGCTCGCAGTACCGGAAGGCATCCTTTCCGATCTCCGTAACACCCTCCGGGACGACCACGGATGTCAGCTCGGTACAGTCGTAAAACGCACTGTACGAGATCTCCCTGACCCCTGCCGGGATCACGACATCGCCGCCGGCGCCGTGGTATTTTTCCAGGATGCCGTCATTGATCTCAAATTCTTCCATCTGATGCACCTCCGTTTGCTGCTACAGCCTGAACAGCTCTGCCACATCTGTATAGCCGAGCTTTTCTGCTTTGTAATTGGTCAGCATGAGCTGCATTTCGAGCATCTCATGCCTGATCGCATCGTCGATCCAGCCGTCAATCAGGTCTCGGAACAGATCGTCAAACTGTCCGCATTGCAGCACAAGCTGTATGGTCTCTTTATCGTTCTTCTCTATAAGATATCCAAACGCATCTCTGAAATGCTTCCGGAGATAGCCCGTATTTCTCTCATCCTCCGGACAGCTCCGGAATGCCGCCCAGACGGCAGGATAATAGTCGAAGCAATACTGATACTCCAAAAAGAAGCCGATGTCAACATACGTGGAATACGGACTATACATGGTGTACCTTGCTTTCGTTATCAGAGCCTTCACTGCATCCTGCTCTATATGGAGCCTGCGGATCGTGACCGAGGACAGTTCGGTGCAGTTTTCAAATGCACCTTGACCGATGCTTGTCACGCTGTCCGGGATCGTGACCGAGGTCAGCCCGGTGCAGCAGAGGAAAGTATTTGCTTCAATGCTCGTCACACCGTCCGGGATCGTGATCGAGGTCAGTTTCATGCAGAAACCGAACGCATCTTCCCCGATGCTCGTCACGCCGTCCGGGATCGTGATCGTTGTCAGACTGTAGCAGGAATCAAACGCACGTTTCCCGATACTCGTCACGCTGTCCGGGATCGTGACCGAGGTCAGCTCACTGCATCCTCTAAATGTATTTTCCTCGATGCTCGTCACACCGTCAGGGATCGTGAACGAGGTCAGTTTGTGGCATTTTTCAAATGCACACCGCCCGATGCTCGTTACGCCGTCCGGGATCCTGATCGAGGTCAGGCTTTCGCAGCCTAAGAAGGTCTCCTCTTCGATACATGTCACGATGTCCGGGATCGTGACAAGAGACAGCGCTTTGCAATGTCTGAATGCAGCAGCTTCTATGCGCTTCACCCGCTCCGGGATCCTGACAGCGGTCAGACTGGAGCAGTATGCGAAAGCAAGATGACCGATGCATGTGACGCTGTCCGGGATCGTGACAGTGCGCAGCTTCTTGCAGCTGTAGAATGCCCGCTCCCCGATCTCTGTCACGCCGTCCGGGATGACGATATCTTTGCTTTTTCCGCTGTATTTCACCAGCACGCCGTTTTGTATCTCAGATTCATCCATGTGATGCACCTCCTGTGCCGGAACTCTGTACTTTCATTATACCAGACGTCACTATATGTGTCAATAAGGATACGGGGGGGGAATCAGGGCAAGAGCAGCTACGCTGCTGAGGGACATTTTTCGCAGCTACGGTCCATGCAAACCTTGACTTTTCGCACGTATCCGGGTATAATTAAAAAAACGATCACCATAGGAGGAACTGACTATGAACATCCAGATCTTCGGCACCAAAAAGAGCGCCGACACACGCAAGGCGGAGCGTTGGTTCAAGGAGCGGCGCATCCGGTTTCAGAGCATCGACATGAAGGAGAAGGGGCTGAGCCGGGGCGAGTTTGACAGCGTGATGAAGGCGGCAGGCGGGCTCGATGCGCTCCTCGATGAGAATGCGAAGGACAAGGATACCCTTGCGCTCCTGCGCTATCTCACCGACGATGCCAAGCCGGACAAGCTCTTTGAGAACCAGCAGCTCATCCGGCTGCCTATCGTCCGGAACGGCAAGCAGGCAACGGTCGGCTATCATCCGGAGATCTGGGAGAGCTGGGAATAATGGGCATTCTGTATGGCATCAGCACGGGTCCCGGCGATCCGGAGCTGATGACCGTCCGGGCGGTGCGCATTTTGGAGCGCTGCACGGTCATCGCTGCACCGCAGAAGCCGGGGACGGAGAGCCTTGCGCTGCGCATCGCCGGCGGGACTGTCAACTTGCGGAAAAAGCAAGTTCTGGCGCTCGACTTTCCCATGACGAAGGATGCGGCTGTCCTTGCGGCGGCGGAACAGAAAGCGGCGGCGGCGCTCTGTGAGGTGCTGCGGACGGCGGATGCTGCCTTTCTCTGTCTCGGGGACATCTCGCTCTATGCGACCTACAGCCCGGTGGCGGCGCTTGTCCGGGAGGCGGGCTTTGAGGTGGTGCAGATCCCGGGCGTCATGAGCTTTTCTGCTGCTGCTGCGCTTGCCGGGAAGGCGCTTGTCACGGGGGATACGCCGCTGCAGGTGCTGCCGTTCGGCTGCGAGGGGCTTGCGGAGCGGCTGCGGCTCCCCGGCGCCAAGGTCATCCTGAAATGCGGGGCGCATCTGCCGGAGCTCGTGCGGCTATTGGAGGAGACGGGGCAGCTGTCCCATGCGTATGCCGTGGAGAACTGCGGGCTGCCGGAGGAGCGGCTGTTTCCGGTGGTGCAGCCGGAGAGGTGCGGCTATTTCACGACGGTCATTGTCCCGGCAAAGGAGGATGCGGATGTTTCGTTATAACGGTACCGAAAAGCTCCGCTGCGGCTACACGACCGGCACCTGTGCCGCTGCTGCCGCAGGGGCGGGGGCTGTGTATCTTCTGACGGGGAAAGCGCCGGAGGAGATCAGCGTCCGGCTGCCGGCGGACGAGACCTTGCTGCTGCCGGTCAGCGAGCCTGTTCTGGACGGGGAGACTGCCGACTGCGGCATCGTCAAGGACAGCGGCGACGACCCGGATATTACCAACGGCATCACGGTGCGGGCTGCTGTCAGCCGTCTGCCGGAGGGCATCGAGATCCTCGGCGGCGAGGGCATCGGCAAGGTGACAAAGCCCGGGCTCGACCAGCCGGTGGGGGCGTGGGCGATCAATTCCACGCCACGCCGGATGATCGCAGAAATGCTCACCGAGACCGCCGAACGGCTCGGCTATGCGGGCGGGTTCCGGGTGCAGATCTATGTCCCCGGCGGCGCAGCGCTTGCGGAAAAGACCTACAACCCGCATATGGGGATCTTAGGGGGCATTTCCATCATCGGCACGACGGGCATCGTGGAGCCGATGAGCACCCGTGCGCTCATCGAGACCATCCGCACGGAGGCCGCCATGCACCGGGCGCAGGGCGAGACGCTGCTCATCCTGACGCTCGGCAATTACAGCGAGCAGTTCGTGCGCATGGCGCTGCCGGTCGCATCGGATCGGACGGTGACATGCAGCAATTTCATCGGCGAGGCGCTCGACATCGGCATATCGCTCGGGTTTGAGAAGATCCTGCTCATCGGTCATGCCGGAAAGCTGGTGAAGCTCGGTGCCGGCATTATGAACACGCACTCGGCACAGGCGGACGGCAGGATGGAGACACTTGTCACCTGCGGGGTGCTGGCGGGGGCGGATGTATCCGTGCTCCGGCAGATCCCGGACTGCGTGACGGTTGATGCGGCGCTCGACATCCTCGAACATGCGGGGGTCCTGGAGCAGACGATGCGCATCCTGACGGAGCGCATCTCCTATCATCTGCATAAGCGGGTGCGGGATGCGCTGCCGGTGGAGGCGGTGCTGTTTACCTTTCAGGAGAACCGGCTTTATATGACGGAGGGGGCGAACGCTATGCTGGAGGAGGCTGCAGGGGGATTTCGCTCACTGCGGTGAGCGACCAAAGGGCTTTGCCCTCTGGACTCCCACAAACTTTTTTTGGAGAAAAAAAGTTTGATCAAAAAAATCATCCTGGGCTTCACCGTAAAAGCATCGTTTTCGACAAATTAACGCCCGAGCCAAAACCGCTCAGGCGTTTCTCTTTGTCTTTCCGGTAAGGAGACAGGCGGTCATGACCGCTATGCACGGGGTCAGGGTCAGTGCTGCCAGCACGATCATGCCCCAGGGCGGGAGGCTCGATGCTTCCACATCCGCTGAGAGCAGATTGCAGATGCTCAGGAACGGCGCACACAGCAGCTTATACAGGCGATAAAAATCCCCCGGCAGCAGCCCCGCCCGTGCGGCTGTCAGCATTCCCCAGAGCACCGCCGGGATCGCCGTACCGCAAAGCCCGTACAGCATCGCACGGGGCAGAGAGGGCGTGCGTTTTGCTCTGGCATCGGCAAGGGCTGCTGCGTAGCCGCTGTTTGCCATCAGACCGAGCAGAATGCCGAGCGTGCAGATGCTGCACAAGATGCGCATGAGCGTTGTGCCCGAAAAGGACAGTGTGAGATCTATGAACAGTGTCAGCACCTCTGCAAGCAGATAGCTGCCGATGATGCGCAGAATTTGTTTTATCATGATCATTCATCCCCTGCATGTATATTTTTCGCTGATCGCTCCATACTATTGGCAGACCGACACAGAAAGGAGCAGTCAGATGGAAACGATCGACCATACCACCGGGAATCCGGTGGAGAATGTACTGAGCGGGTTCTATAAAAATGCTGCCGTCGGGGCTGACGGCATTTCGGCGCTTCTGCCGGAGGTGCAGGACATGCGCCTGCGAAAAGAGCTGTTTGCACAGCGCACCTATTACCGAAACCAGATGCAGAGCATCCGCCGTCAGATGGCGGATATCTGGCTCGAACCCCTCGAAAGCGGCAAGACGGCACGGTACTGGACAAAGCTCATGATCCGCATGAAGGCGAAGCTCGGCATGTCCGCCGAGACCGCTGCCAAGCTCATGGTGGAGGGGACGAACATGGGCATGGTGCAGCTGCGGCAGCTGCTCAACCATAACCCCAACATCCCGGGCGAGCTGAAAATGCAGGGCGAGAAGATCCTGTCCCACGAGCAGGCGTACCTTGCCCGCATCACGCCCTATCTGTAAAGGAGGATGCCATGAAGGATACCGAACTGCCTACCCGGATCTATCAGCCGCATCCCGCTGTGCAGCCTGTACAGGACGGTGCGGATGATGCGCCGGTGAGGATCTATCCGCCGCAGGGGAGCTCCCGAACCGGGGCATTGCCGGAGAGTTGATGCCTTCCTGCGCTGATGGTGTGAACGGAAGAATACTCTGAAAAGGGACGCTTTTTGCAAAGCGTCCCTTCTGCTGTTATTCCTTCTCCCGGCACTCGGCACAGATGCCGTAGAGCACCGTCTTGGACTGGTCGATCTGGAAGCCGTGGTGCTCTAAGATATGATCCTCCAGACCGCTCAGATGCTCGCAGGTCACATGGTAGAGCTTGCCGCATTGCAGGCATTTCAGATGGAAATGGCGCTTGCATTCATGGCTGTGCGGCAGGTATTCATAGCAGGCACAGGTGCGGCTGTCAAAGGTGTATTTCCGCAGCACACCCTCCGAAACGAGCTGGTCAAGACAGCGGTAGATCGTCGCTGTGCCGACCGGGGTGCCCTCCTCTTCAAGATGGCGGGACAGCTCCTGTGCGGTGACATGCTGCCCTTCATGGCTCGTCAGATATTGCAGGATCTGCTCCTTTTGTTTGGTCTTGTAGCCGCCGGACTGCTTCATGGGCTGCCTCCTTGGGATCAATTTTCATTCTTAGTATAGCACAGCTGCCTATTTTTGTCAAGGCGCTGTTGTCTCGATCGGGACGGGCTCCGGGATGGGATCCTCCTCGGTCAGGTCGGGATCCATGCGGTCACGGTCGATCGTTTCCTCCTCGTCATAGGGCTGGACAACGACGCAGTAGCGCCCCATTGTGGTATAGCGTTCATCCACGATGCTCTTTTTATAGGCGGTGTTCGCTGCATAGCGGTTGGGGTCGTTGAAGTAGTAGTAGTCCTCGTCATAGCCGACCAGCACCAGGCAGTGCTCCAATGCCATCCAGTTATAGAAATCGTCCGTCGGGTTGCCTTCCTCATCCATCAGGTACCAGCTGCGCCACGGGAACTCGTTGAGCATCCCGATCGTCGCCCACATGATGACGGGCGTGCCCTCGGGGATGAAGGTCTCTGCCAGATCCTGTAGATCGGCGCCGGTCATATCGACCGCTTCATAGCCCTCCGGGAGGAGCTGGTTCATCATCTCCACGATGACCGGGGCAAAGCAGCCATAGCTCGTCTCGTCATAGGGGCTGCCGATGAAGGCGTGTTCCGGGTGCGGCGCACAGCCCTTGCCGTCCTTCCACTCGGGATAGGCGCAGGTGGTATGCTCGACCACTTCCTCGATCGGCACCTCCTTGCCGGTGTAAAATTCCAGCACCATCTTGGCGCTGACCAGCTCGCAGCCTGTCGGGAGCAGTCCACGCTGGGTGTAGAACGGCACGTTCTCGACCATTGCTTCGGCGGGGGCGGGCGGTTTCGTTTCCGGCTCGGTGGTCGGCTCCGGCTCGGTCGTTTCCGGCTCGGTCGGTGCGGTCGCCGCCGGGAGCTCGGGACCGATCATCTCCGCTTCTGCCGGTGCTTTGTCCTTGCTCTGACAGCCTGTGGCTGCGCAGCACAGGACTGCCGCTGTCAGCAGCGCAAGACAGCGTTTCAGCACTCGATGCATCGGTTCCCCTCCTTTCGGCGATTCTGGACAAATATCTACATCATTATACTATATTTCCGAACAAATGTCAATAGGCAAAAGCCCTAAAAAAGGCGGTTTTAGGGCATAAAAACAGCCGGGGCGCTATTCGTCCCGGCGAAGTGTGCGGAGTCTTGCTGCCATCTGTTCGAGGAGGGCGATGTCTTCCTCGGGAAGGTCGCTCACGTCAAGGTATTTTTTCTTCTCCTCCAGTCCAAGGAGGTAGTCGGTCGTCACATGGAAGGCTGCCGCAAGCTTGACGAGGACTTCGGGGGAGGGCATACGATCAGAAAGCTCATAATAACTGATACTGGTTTTTGTTACCCATATCTTCTCAGCAAGCTGCTGTTGCGTCATTCCGGCATCCATGCGCAGTTTTTTTAATTTTGCACCAAAGTCAACCATATTTGTACCCTCCATCAAATAATAGTTTACCACATATAAGTATAACTCTTGTGAATGTAATGATACAAATATAGTTGACTTTTTCGTATAGATGTGATATAATAATTGTGATTCAAGGCGGATTTTCGCCAGAAATGGAGGATACATGATGAGATTTAAAAAAGCGGCTGCATTTTTGACGGCTATGGCATTGGTTGGCGCCTGCGCACCGCTGCCAGCAATCACAGAATTGGTCAGCATCATCGCAAGTGCGGAGGAATACTCCGGAACATGCGGAGAGAATCTGACATGGACGTTGGATGATGCGGGAACGCTGACGATCAGCGGAACGGGGGAAATGGATAATTACTCTGATTCAAGAGACAGTACACCGTGGACAGATTTGGATAGCTGGCTCAATAAATACAATAGCTGGAGTATTCCAGAAATCAAAACGGTCATTATCCAGGATGGCGTAACAAGCATCGGTGATCATGCATTCCGTGCAAGTTCCAAATTGACTTCAGTCACCATCCCGAGTAGTGTGATCAGCATCGGTGCTTATGCCTTTTCGGGCTGTTCCAATCTGACATCAGTAACCATCCCTGATTCCGTAACAAAGATCGGTACTGATACTTTCAGCAACTGTAGCGGGCTGACATCTATTGAACTGCCATCGAAGCTCACTTGTATTGAGGACAGAATGTTTCGTAGCTGTACCAGTCTGACTTCCTTTCAGATTCCGGATCAAGTCGCAAAAATCGGTGACTACGCATTTGCAGACTGTTCTGCTTTGGAAACAATCACGTTTCCGGAAAACCTGACAGAATTTGGAGTCCTGTCGTTTGATAACACGCCGTGGTTGGAGGCACAGCAAAGCCAGGAGCCGCTTGTTGTTGTTAACGGTGTCCTGGTAGATGCTCGGGAAACAGGAAGCAGTTTTATCATCCCGGATACGATTACAGCAATAGGCGCAGGGGCGTTCTATATGAAAGAATCGCTACAGTATATTCATCTACCTGACAGCGTAACAAGCATAGGAAAGGAGGCTTTTAACGGCTGTTCTCGCCTTTCAACCATCACTATTCCTGAAAGCGTGACACGCATTGATGCAGAAGCGTTTTCGGGGACACTCTGGTTGAAAACACAGATCAAAAATAACCCGATGGTGATAGTCAACAATGTCCTGATAGATGGCACCACCTGCAAAGGTGATGTTATCATTCCCAACGGCGTGACGCAAATTTCAGGGGAAGCTTTTATTGAAAATACCGAGTTGACCTCTCTGGAGATCCCGGGCAGTGTTACGAGTATTGGAGACTTGAGTTTCTATCGTTGCAGAAATCTTGCATCCGTCAATATCCCGGATGCTGTTACGGAAATTGGAGAAGGAGCATTCTTTTACTGTACAAGTTTGGAATTCATTACCATCCCGGAGAGCGTGAAGAGTATCGGAAACCAAGCTTTTATGATCTGTGATAAGTTAAACTCTGTGACAATATTGAGCCGTGATTGTGAAATATATGACAGAGAAGACACATTCGGCAATACGGGTCGTCCCGGTACCGCCAATTACTACTGCACCGGCACCATCTACGGCTACAGAGACTCCACCGCACAAGCCTATGCGGAAAAGTACGGCATCACCTTTGTTACGCTGGATGGTGAACCGGAGGACGACATCTCATCCGGCGACCTGAACAATGACGGGGTCATCAACGCTTCGGATGCTGCCATCATCCTGATCGCTGCCGCCGCAGCGGGCGCAGGCGGAGATTACGGTCTGACGGATACGCAGATGAAAGCCGCCGACATCAACAGCGACGGCTCCGTCAACGCCTCGGACGCTGCCCTCATTCTGATCTACGCCGCCTATGTCGGGGCGGGCGGCACCGACTCTATTGCCGACTACCTCGCAACCCTTGCTTAAATTAAATTGTATGATTCCGGCGCATTTGTTTTCATTGACAAATGCGCCGTTTTTATGCTATAATAAATGCATAGCATCCATTATGGATGATACCAGAGATCTCACAAAACAGGAGGAGAATGTCATGAGCAAGATCCAGGAATATGCTGAGAGCTTCAAGCTGAAATATGAGCGCTTCCTCATCGGCTGCGATGCCGTGCAGGAGGAGGGCGACTGGAGTACCGAAAACCTCGGGGATATGGGCGCTTACTATACCCGTGAGCTGCTCATCATGATCCTCCGCATCATCACCGCCGACGGCTGGGTCAGCCAGAAAGAGGTCGATTATCTCAACGAGTTCTTCGGCTTCACCTATACCCAGAAGGAGCTCGACAAGGCGCTTGACGGGCTCGATTCGCCGCTGCACAGCGCCTCCAATGAGAAGGTCATCATCGACAGCATGAAGCTCCTGCGGTCGATCAACCCCCGGCTGGCGGCGTCCTTCCGGGAGCTGGTGCTGCTCAGCTGCGGGATCATGTCCATGAGCGACGGCATCGTCACCGATGAGGAGAAGGAAGAGATCGCAAAGCTGCGGGCTCTGGTCGAATGATAGCCGGACTTACCTTGACTTTTTTGCATAGATATGCTAAAATGTTACATAGTTACTGATATGCCAAAAAACGCAGTGCTGCGCTTTGCGCTGCGTGGAAAGGATCTGCATCATGAAGATCTCGATCGGTTTGGATTTTGGTCATAATTATACCTATATCGGCTTCGTTCACGGCGTGGACAGCAAGGGACGCAAGCAGGTGCAGTCGCTCGTTGCCACACGCTATGCCACACGGGGCATCCCGACTCTGTACTGGAACAACGGCAAGGCGGAGCTCTTCGGCGCCGATGCACAGCGGCGGTTCCGGAACCATCCGCAGTTCGGTGTGGAGTGCATCAAGGCGAAGCTCCTTGAACAGAAGCTCATGCTCGGTGACAAGGAATTTACCCCCGCTGACATCGTCCGGCGGATGCTGACACGGTTCCTCACGGATGCCGAGACGATGCTGCGGGACAGCTATGCGCTCTCGCCGGATGTGCTGGAGGTCGTGATGACGGTGCCGGTGGACTTCGACCAGGCACAGGTCCGGGTGCTGCGTTCTGCACTGGAAGCTGTAGAGCTCGCAAGCGGCACGAAAGTCGAAGTCAAGCGTGTCGTGCAGGAGCCGGTCGCTTCGGCGGTGCGGTATCTGGATTCGCACGGCAAGGCAGACGACTATGTGCTCGTCTTTGACCTCGGCGGCGGTACGCTCGATGTGGCGCTGGTGCAGCATGCCCCGGACGGGGACATGCCGTTCCGTGTGATCGACCAGGACGGCGACCGGACGCTCGGCGGACGATGCTGGGACGAGGTCATGGCGGGACTGCTCGGAAGGGCTTACCGCAAACAGATGGGGAAGTCCACCTCTTCGGCACTGCGGCGGCGGCTCAAGACCTTTGCCGTGGATGCCAAGGAACAGCTCAGTGCGGCGGATCGTGTCAGCATTGAGATCGAGAACGAGGGCGATTATATCGAGCTGGACATCACCCGGGAGGATTTTGAGGAAGCAACGCTGGATCTGGCGGAGCGGGCTGTTTCCATCCTGCAGCGGATCACTGACCGGCAGAAGGACAAGAAGATCGGCAGTCTGATCCTGACCGGCGGCGGCAGCTATATGCCGCAGATCGAGGCATCCATCCGGCGGGCGGGCATTCTGCCGAAGAAGGCTTCGATACGGTGCTTCCATCCGGAACGTGCCATTGCAGAGGGTGCGGCGCTCCTTGCGGAGGCTTCTCAGGAAGCGAAGCAGCCGGGGCTTGCCAACATTGCCCCGCATGGCTACGGCATTGTGGAAGCAGTGCCGCAGCGGGGGGATGAGCCGCTGCTCCGGATCTTCATCCGGAAAAACGATCCGCTCCCTGCTTCAGCAGAGGGTGCGAGCAAAATGGGGAATCTCTCGGCAGAGCGGCGGCGCAGCAGCGTCTATGGCATCTATGAGACGGATGTGCTGAAAGAGAGCAGCGATCCCTACGAGAAGGGCTGCTATGCCGTGATCGACGGCGTCCCCTATACTGCCATCTTCCAGGGGCGTGAGGTGCTGACAGCGATTTTGACCCGACCGGAGCCCGTTGATCCGGGGACGCCCGTCAGAGAGACGCTCTCGCTCAATGAATCGCTTCAGCTCAGCTTTGAGGCGGAGGATACAGTCAACAATGCCGGCATCCGCAGGCAGATCAATATAGAGAACCGGCATTCCTGAATGCGATCTCCCCGCAAGCGGGGAGGAAGGGGTTTTATGGGGCTGTGCCCCTTGACCTGCTTCAGCAATTTTAGGTATGAGGAATCGTATGAAAGACGCCGGATCCCGAAATGATAAGGAGAGAACGAAATGGAGCTTAAAAAAACACTGTCGATCGGTATCGACTTCGGTACCACATTCAGCTTTTGCAGCTATCTGGAGGGGGACGAGATCCGTTCTCTGATCCCGGTCACGGAGACCTATGCCATCCCGTCGCTGTTCTTCGACGACGGCAAGCAGAAGGCTTACGGACGCATTGCGGCAAGAAAGCTGGAAAACTCCCGCACGGCTTCCAAGGTCGTGACCTCTGTCAAGCGCCGCCTGAACGAAAAGGGCGTGATCCTGGAGGCAGGCGAACGCAAGTATACGGTCAAGGATGTCATCACGGAGATCATCCAGCATCTGGTGCTGGATGCGGTGCGTGTGGCAAAGGAGAACTACCAGATCGACTTTGCGGATGATTTCCGCATCGAGGCAGTCTGCACCGTGCCGGTCGGCTTCTCGGAGCCGCAGAAGAACCTCATCCAGGAGGCGATCTCTGCCATCGTGCTGCCCAACGGCAATCATGTTGTCGTGCGGACGATGTTCCCGGAGCCGGTGGCGGCAGCGGTGGAGTATTTCGGCGCCCGCAACAAGAAGAACGAGGACATCCTTGTATTCGACCTCGGCGGCGGTACATTTGATGCGGCATGGGTACGCTCCAACGATGATGAGACGAAGGTGCCCTATGAGGTCGTTGACCAGGAGGGCGATCCGGAGCTTGGCGGCGACGACTGGGACGAGGCTGTCGCAAAATGGCTGATCGAGCAGTATCAGAACGAATATCCGGATGACAAGCTCACGCCCCAGAATCAGGCATACTTCCGCCGTGAGGCTCGAAGCATCAAGGAGGAGCTCTCCGAGACGGATGTCTGCTACTGGTCGGTGGAGCTGCGGGGCAATGTGGTCGAGGGCGAGCTGACAAGAGAGCAGTTCGAGGAGATGACACGCCCGCTGATCGACCGTGCCGTCAAGAAGATGGAGGCACTGGTGAGCCGCCACAAGGACAAGGATCCCGATCATATCATCCTCACGGGCGGCAGCTCGATCATGCCGCAGGTGCTGCGCACCATCGCAGACCACTTCCCGACCGTCGATGTCCGCAGCGTCAACCCGGCACATGCCATTGCCAACGGCGCAGCACGTTATGCAGACTGGCTGCGGCAGACGCCTGTCTCCGACGGTAAGGAGGGCAAGAAGGAGGAAAAGAAGCACATCAAGCTCATTTCTTCCCACGCTTACGGCATCCGGTATTTCTATGATGCCATCGGCGAGTTCCGCATCTGCATCCTGATCCCGAGAGGCGTACAGCTGCCGTATTCGGCGGAGACATTCTCCTTCACACGGCGGCTCAACCAGTATGAATCCGTGTTCACGGTGTATGAACTGGATACCTATGCCGACAAGGACGAGCTGGTGCCGGAGTCGGAGGGGCATGAGATCATGTCGATCGCTCTGACTCGTGCCAAGGATCACGAGATCCCGGTTCACACCGAGACCATCGAGACACTGACGCTCTCGGAGGCGGAGCTGCTCTCCATGAAGGCGGTCGATCATATCAACGGCGTTTCCGTGGAGGATACCGTTTCCATCAAGCGTAAATAATGGGGGTAAGTATGGCGACAAGCAGACATTCCTATGATGTATATAAAGCCGAAATGAAGCGGATCCGGGAGAAATCCAAGCAGTATGCCTATACGCATGACTATTTCCGCAAAACGGCGCTCACCTCGTTCCGCAATATCCTGGAGGCGCTGCGGCATGAGTATGAGAAGGGGCAGTCTCCGATGCTGTCCACGCTGCTGCGGACACACTGCATGATCGACCCGGAGCTGCTCGATTACTGGGACTTCTTCCTCTATGATTCACTGACCAATGCCACGCTCGACTTGCAGCGTGAGATCGTCGAAAAAGCGGGCAAAAAGCCGCATCCGTCCTTTTCGGAGAAGCATGTGCCCATTCTGCTCAATCAGATCGCCAAGCTCAATGAGCGCTATCTGACGCCGCCGGATCAGGCTGCACCGCAGCAGTCCGTGCAGGAGGAGGTGCTGACCGTCGCACAGGCGCAGCTCGTGTCGCTCGGGGAGCAGAAGCGCAAGCTACAGGATGAGATCGAGGCGCTGGTGGAAAACCGTGACGAAGCCATCGAGCTCGCCGACCAGCGGGATGCGCTTCTCGAGGAGATCCGGGATCTGAAGGCGGATCGTGAGAAGGTGGCGCATCTCAAGCTCGAGAAGCATGATCTGCTGCGGGAGATCGACGGGCTCCGGGCAGAGAAGGAGATCGCTGCCGCTGAGACAGAGCGGCAGGAGAATGCGGAGCTTTCACGTTCGAGACGGCAGATCAATGTCCTCGAACAGGAGCGCTCCGACTTGCAGCAGGAGGTCGAGTCGCTGAGAACGCAGCTTGCTTCGGCGGCGGATGAGAAGGAGCTCTCCCGTGCGGTACGGCGCATCAATGTGCTCGAACAGGAGCGTTCTGACATGCAGCAGGAGATGGAAGAGCTGAGAGTGCAGCTTGCTTCTGCGCAGGAAGCGAAGCCGGATGAGAAGGAGCTCTCCCGTGCGGAGCGGCGCATCAATGTGCTGGAGCAGGAGCGTGCCGACTTGCAGCAGGAGACAGAGAAGCTGAGAGCGCAGCTTGCATCTGCACAGGAAGCGAAGCCGGATGAGGAAGCGCTTTCCAAGGCACAGCGGCAGGTCAATATCCTGGAGCTGGAGCGCAACGAATTGCAGCAGACGCTCGATGAGATCAGAAAGCAGATGGCATCCGGCGGGAAGAAGAAGTCGGATGACAAGGAGCTTTCCCGGGCACAGCGGCGTATCAATGTGCTGGAGCAGGAGCGCAATGATCTCCAGGAGGAGGTCAAGGAGCTCCAGATCGCACTGGAAAATGCTGCACCGCAGGACAGCGAGGCTCTGACGGAGGCGCAGAAGCGTATCTCCGAGCTGGAGCAGAAGCTGAACGATCAGGAATCGCTCGGCAAGAGCCAGAAGGACGATGCGGACAAGCGCATCGCAGAGCTGGAACAGGAAAATGCCGATCTGCGGGAACGCAAGACGATCGAACCGGACGAGGCGCTCCGGATCGAGGCGGATGCGGCGATCGAGGCGGAGAAGGCATGGTTGCTCGAAGAATTGGAGCGGGAGACCGGCTTCAAATATCGGTTCGACGGGACGTCTGTCCGCAATGAGGAGGTCGGCGAGATGGTCGCCGGACGGGCTGCCTTTGAACAGGAGCTCGTCAATGCGCTGAATGCGACCAACCGCAGCTTCCGGGACAGCGCCGGCGAGGCGACTGCTGCCATCACTGCGGCGTGTGAAGAGCTGCGCAAGACGCTCGAACAGCAGACCAACAGCGCCATCAATTCTGTGGTGGATACCAGCCGCCGCTTGCAGGGGACGGATTTCCGGGATCTGCTCGATGCATTCCGGACGCTCGAAACGCAGGTCTTCTATAAGAGCCGTTCCGGGGTGGATACGCCGGAGTTCAAGGAGTACTGGAAGAGCGTGCGCTTCTTCCTGAAAAAGCTCGAAAATACGCTGAATAAGCTCGGGTTCCTGCGCTACATGCCGGAGGTCGGCGCTGAGCTGGATCCGGAGACGATGGAGGCGCTTGAAGTGGATGACGATTATCCCGCAGATCCGGAGGAATATCCGATGTACACGGTCAAGGAGATCGTGTCGGGCGGATTCATGGACAAGAGCGGGGAATTTCCCGAGATCAAGGCGCTTGTCGTGGCAGAGTATAAAGAGGATTGACCTGAATCAAGGCGCTCGCTTCGGCGGGCGCTTTTTTGTGCCTTATATCTACATTTGGATGCATCAATTTGTGCACAGAGACGGTTTTTCTTTATTTGATACAAAGTATTGCAATTCATGGCAGGATATGCTATAATGAATGCATAGCATTCATTATGAATGATGCCCTTGCAGATCCGCAGATCAGAGATCTGCTCCCTGCATATCGGGCAATTATAGCATAACGCTTCGCTTATATGCTATAATAGAGACAAATATCATGATGTGGGGGCGATCTTATGTCTGCGAAAAGTCTGGAGATCCGAGCGATGTTTCAGAAATATGATGATATCCGGGATGCGGGGCTGACCGATCCGCCGGGGATCAGGCGGTTTGACGACATTCAGTACGGCAGTGATCCGGTCTGGCATAAGCTCGATGTCTATCGCCCGGCGGAGGCTGTAGGGAAGCTGCCGGTGATCGTGAGCTTTCACGGGGGCGCATGGGCGTATGGCGACAAGGAGCGCTACCAGTATTATGGCATGGAGCTGGCGCAGCAGGGCTTTGCGGTGGTAAATTATACCTATCGGCTCACGCCGGAGTTTCAGTTCCCGGCGCCGCTGGAGGATACGAACCTCGTATTTGCGTGGATCCTGGCTCATGCGGAGGAGTATGGGCTGGATACGGCGCATATTTTTGCCGTGGGGGATTCTGCCGGGGCGCAGGGCATTGCGCTGTATTCCTGTATGCTGACGAATCCGGCTTATGCGGCGAAGTTCCCTTTCAAGGCGCCGGAGGGGCTGCGTTTGCAAGCCGTGGCGCTCAACTGCGGGCTGTATTCCACGGATGTGGCGCTCGACAGCCTTGACGATTTCCTCGCAAAGCCCGAGGATCTGGCGCTGCTCAGTGTTATTGACTATATCACTGCGGATTTTCCGCCGGCGTTCATCATGACATCGAATGAGGATTTCTTACAGCATGAACCGGAGAAGCTGCTGCCGGTGCTGGAGCGGTGCGGGATCCCGTATCAGTACCGGTTCTGCGGGACGGACGAGCTGCGGCTCGGGCATGTATTCCACTGCGATATACGGAATGCGGCGGCAAAACAGATCAACAAAGAGGAATGCGAATTCTTCCGCAGCCTGCTATGAGCATACCCCCGTATCTGCGAGAGATACGGGGGTTTTTACGGCTATCTTTACATATACATGCAAAAACCCTCCCTGTTTGCACAGGGAGGGAATTGTTTCTGTGTTCAGAAGGTTCAGACTAAATTAGTCGTTCTTCTTCTTAGCAACCAGAGCTACGCCGCCGAGTACTGCAACAGCTGCTGCTGCGCCTGCGATCGGCAGAACGTCAGAAGAACCGGTCTTCGGGGAGCCGCTGGAGCTGCTGCCAGAACCGGAAGTGCTGGAGCTGGAAGCTGCCTGAGAGCTGGAAGCTGCCTGAGAGCTGGAAGCTGCCTCAGAAGAGGATGCTGCCTCAGAAGAGGATGCAGCCTCGGAAGAAGCCTCAGAAGAAGCCTCGGAAGAAGCCTCAGAAGAAGCCTCGGAGGAAGCCTCGGAAGAATCAGCCTCGCCCTCGATCTTGATCCAGCCATCAACGCCAGCTACATCGTAGGTCAGGGTCTGGAGCTGATCCTTGCAGAATGCAGCATCCTTGCCAGCGCCGTTGGTCTTGCTGAACTTGATGTCATAGGTCTCGCCAGCCTTCGGATCAGTGATGGTTACCATAACCAGACCGATCTTCAGAGCCTTCTTCAGGGAAGTGGAGTTAGCGTCAGCAATCCACATGAAGTTGCCGGAACCAGGCTGCATTGTAACGCCACGGTTCAGGGTCTCGCCGCCCTTTTCCTCAGCCTCGTCGGTGTCGTTGATGAACTCATAGGTGCAGCGGGGGTCAACAGTTACGCCGAACTCATAGTCGGTGCAGCCCTTCTCCAGAGCATCAGCCTTGATGTAGATCGGAACTGCGCTCTTAGCCTCGTCCAGGGTAATCGTCTTCTGGTCGATCTTTACGTTAAATGTGCCGTCAGCAGCAGAAGCCGGGATAGCAGCCATGCAAGCTACTACAGAAAGTGCAGCTACAGAAGCCAGAACCTTCTTGAAACTAATCTTCTTCATTTTCGTTCATTTCCTTTCAAATAGATTAAATGATGTTTATATGCAGCTGCCGCACCGCTTAGATGCGGCAGCCAACATGCCTACAATGTTGGGACTTAGTCCTGTGCCGGCATCAGACCAGCAGCCTTTGCGATAGCCTCGGAGTAAGTCGGATACGGAGCGCTCTTCAGAACGGTCGGGATCCAGTCAGCCTTGCCATCGTCAGAAGCATTGACAGCTGCAGTGTAGATCAGGATCTGAGCTGCATCAGAAGCGTTCAGCGGGGACTCTTCCGCAGCATAGGAAGCGGTCTTACCGTGGTCGATGGACTCACCGTTGGTATCGCCCAGGAAATATGCGAGCTTCTCGAAGTTCTCGTTATCCTGGCTGTAGATGTAGCCATCCTTACCAGTTGCGCCAACCTCAGCAGCGTAGATCAGGACCTTCGCAGCATCGGAAGCGTTTGCAACGCCGTCGTTGTTAACGTCGCCCTTAACGCCGATGTATACAGTAGCCTCAGCATCAACGAGCTGACCCTCATAGTATACATACAGGGTCTGACCAAAGTAGCCGCCCAGCGGGTTCAGGCTCTGGTCAGCGTAAGCGGACTGCGGGGAAACCTTCTCGCCGGAGGGCTCTGCATCGCTCAGCAGAGTGTTGCGGCGGAAGCTGAACTCGAACTTGCTCAGATCTGCCTCCTGCTCCTCACCGTCAACGATGATGGTTGCGGAATCAACCAGATTCTGAGTGGAGAACGCTCTCGGATCATGAGAGAAGTAGAAACCGCCGTGTACAGAAACCTTTACGTCAGGACGAACCTGCGGGCCAGTCTCGTCGGTCTCATCGGTAGCGTCAGTTGCCTGAGTATCCTCGGTAGCGTCAGTTGCCTGAGTATCCTCGGTAGCATCAGTTGCCTGAGTATCCTCGGTAGCGTCAGTTGCCTGAGTATCCTCGGTAGCGTCAGTTGCCTGAGTATCCTCGGTAGCGTCAGTTGCCTGAGTATCCTCGGTAGCGTCAGTTGCCTGAGTATCCTCGGTAGCATCAGTTGCCTGAGTATCCTCAGTAGCATCAGTCTCCTTGATCTCCTTGATCTCGTACTCCGGCCAGGTTACTCTGTAAACGTTCAGATAAGCAGTACCAGTCAGGTCAGCGGTCTTCTCAGTACCAGCAACCTCAGCAACCTTTACGCTCTCTACGTCTACAACGACCTTCTCCTTGCCTTCCTTGGCAAGCTCTTCATTCTCAGCAGCGAGCTGATCGGTGAAGTAAGCCATGTAAACATCCTTCTCGAACTCTTCGTCCGGCAGATAGCCCCAAGCATCTGCATTGTAGTTGTAGTTGCTTGCATCTGCATGAGCGGTGATGTTGGTCACAGTGTTCACAGTGTCAACAACGCCGTCGAGGGAAATGTTCAGATGATAGTTGTTCTTCTTCATCTCGCACTTCTCGTTGATCTTGTCGATCACCTGAGTGAAGATCTCAGAAGCACATGCATAAGCGTTGGTGTCCTGACCAGTTGCGATGCTCAGCGGGATTCGGCCGAATCTCGGGCTCTCATCTACAGCGTTCTCTCTGGCCTTCTCCCACAGCTCCTCTGCATTTGCAGCAGTGTAGTTGTAGTTGTAGGTCTCACCTGCTCTGTTGATGGCTCTCTGAGCAGTGTTGATCTTGCCCTGCATGGTCTTTACCTGGTACTCGAGGGCATCCGGGCTTACGCCGCCCTTAGCGAGTGCCTCACGCATCTCAGCGTGGGTGGTATCCCACATCTTCTGAACATAGGGGATGAAGGTCTTGGTGATGTCGCCCTTCTCCATGCCGTCCAGATTTACCTCAACGGATACCGGGATCTCCTTGCTGGTGTCAAGGTCAGTGGTATCAGCAGTGATAACGATGGTGCCTCTTACGATAGCCTTGGAGTTCATGTAAGTTGCGATGGCGTTCTCAACTGCTGCGCCATTGCCCCTTGCCATTCTCTTGGCTGCGTCGTTGCCGTAGTTGTAATCAACTGCGATCGTGATAACGACCTCAGTATCCTGGATCTTTGCTGTAACCTTGGTGCCCTCTGCACGAACTGCGCCCTTAAAGAACTCAGAGTACCATGCGGTGCTCGATACATCATCAGCAAGCTTGGCAGGATCCAGAACGATCTGCTCGTCGTACATTGCGTTCAGAGCAGCTCTCAGATCGCTGTTCCAGTTGTTCTCCTGTACGATGGCATCCTCATTGCTTGCTTCCGGTGCCTTGTACTCACCAGTTGCAGGCTTGTTCACTGTCGGATCACACTCGATATTTAAAAATGTGCCCTTGTCAATGATATCGCCTTCAGCAGTGGTCTCCTCACCAGCAGCAAACGAAGCAAACATGGCGGTCTGTGTCAGAGCAACGGGAACTGCAACCGCAGCAGCCATCACTCTTTTCAGAAATGACTTCTTCATTGTTCGATTACCTCTCTCTTCTTTACAGAATTTCTTTTGGATTCCGCATCCGGGGTTTTTCGCGCTCGCTCGCATAACACACAAACTGCCTTATATGCACATGCGCCGGGCTTCCCGATGCTTTCCAAACGCAATAAGCCTATTAGCCCTGCGTTTTATAAGACTATTTTAGCATATAATTTTGAGATTGTCAACACCCCAATTCTTTTTTTCTTAAAAAAATTGCATGAACATTCTATTCCATTTTAGTTGAACTGCACAATTATAGCGGCATTTTTTCCCAACATTGCCATATTCTTTCTATTTTCAGCATGTTACACATACAAATGCAGACCGTCTGAAAACGTTTTCGACGGTCTGCACCCACATCTATAAGAAAGGAAATCTAAGGGGGAAAAGAGGGCGATCACCTGCGATCCAGTGAAGTGACCGCCCTTTGAGAGAGATGGTCATGTTTTTAAGGGTCAGTTTGTCGCCTGTGCTTCCTGGAGGGTCAGGCGGGTCTCAAAGGTCTCGCCGCTGCGGTATACCTTGAGTGTGATGGTCTCGCCGGCGGTGTGCTCATTCTTCACCTTGTTGAGCTCATCCATCGTGGTGATGGTCTCGCCGCAGATCTCGGTGATGACGTCGCCCTGGAGGAGCCCTGCCTCTGCGGCTGCGGAATCATCTGCCACGCTGAGGACATAGACGCCCTGCGGTACGCCGAAGCGCTGGGAATCAGCCTCGGTGATGTCTGCGCCGGTGATGCCGAGCTGCGGACGGCCTGTTACATAGCCGGTGTTGATGAGGTCGTTGATGATGTCCTTGGCGCTGGAGATCGGGATGGCAAAGCACAGACCCTCAACGCTTGCGGAGCCGTAGCTGCTCGCCATTTTTGCGGAGTTGATGCCGACCACCTGGCCATAGCCGTTGAGCAGCGGGCCGCCGGAGTTGCCGGAGTTGATGGCTGCATCGGTCTGGATGAGGGTCATCTCACGCTCGTCGATGGTGACGTTACGATTCAGTGCGGATACGATGCCGCAGGTGGTGGTACCGAACAGCTCGAAGCCAAGCGGGTTGCCGATGGCAACGACCATCTCGCCGACCTGGAGGTCATCGCTGTTGCCGAACTCTGCCGGGGTCAGACCGGTGGCATCGATCTTCAGGACGGCAAGGTCTGTCTGGATGTCGTAGCCGACGATCTGTGCTTCATACTCGGTCTCGTTCTCGTCGCCCATGACAACGCTCACGGCGACTGCCTTGCCTGCCTTATAGCTCGAATCACTGTCATAGATGACGTGTGCATTGGTGATGATATAGCCGTCCTCGCTCATGACGATGCCGGTGCCGGTCGCAGTCATGCGCTGCTTCTGGGTGCCGTAGTTATTGCCGCCGTAGAAGTTGAAGCCCCAGTAGCTGCCGCCCAGGCCACTTGTGTCAGCCTCAAAGGTCGAACTGATGCCGACAACGGACGGGAGCGCCTTATTGACGATCTCCGGGATGGTCAGGGAGCCTTCCGGTGCTGCCATGGTGATCCATGCGCCCTTGGAGCCGCCTGCCACGGCTGCGGCTGCGGTGCTGGATTCGCCGGAGGTGGCAGCCTCGGTCTGCGCCTCGGTCTCCTCGACCTCGGCGGTCAGCTCACTGCTGGCGGCGGAACTGCCCCAGTCGGCTGTGCGGGAGTCCTTACCGAAGAGCTTGTACACCTCGATGGAGGAAACGGAGACGATCGCCAGTGCTGCAACGGCTGCGACCACCTTCAGGAAGCCCTTGCCGCCGTTCTTCTTAACGGGACGCTCCGGATCGGAGTACATATTGACATAGTTGCTGGTGCCCTCGGAATCATCATAATAATTGTAGCCCTGCTGGTAGCCGTTCTGCTGATAACCGCCGTTCTGCGGATAGCTGTCCTGCTGATAACCACCCTGCTGATAACCGCCCTGCTGCGGATAGCCGCCCTGCTGGTAGCCGTTCTGGTTGTTCATGTTGTTCTGATCATTCTGGTTGTTCATCATAGGAACCATCCTTTCTATCGTTCAGCGTTTCGCTGATGTGTTTTCTGTTTACAAGTATTATTATACTCTGATTTGTGATAGAAAAATGATAGCTACCAAAAAAACAGATTAAAGCAACGGGTAAAAATGCGGAATTTGTGTGAGGGGTAATGTGAAAATTGCCCCCACCCCCAACCCCCTCCCCACAGGGAGGGGGCTATATTGCGGGGCTCCGCCCCGGAACCCCGGCAGGGCTGACGCCCTGCACCCGGATCCGATCGCCCCCACCCCCAACCCCCTCCCCTCGGGGGAGGGGGCTATATTGCGGGGCTATATTGCATACAAAAAGCGCCCCTTTCCGATGAAAAGGGCGCATTCGTTTTACTTGTACTTGCTGTTTTTCAGCATCAGCACTGCACAGAGCACCGTCGGGACGATGGATACCAGCAGCGTGAAGGGCGTTGTCGGGAACGGGAGATCCGGCGTGTTCATGCCGTAGAAGCTGAATACCATCGTCGGGATCGACATGATGATGGTCACAACGGTCAGCCGCCACATGACGAAGTTCAGGTTGTTGGAGATGACCGAACCGAAGGCTTCGACCATGCTCGAGATGATGCCGGAGTAGATATTGCTCATCTCGATCGCCTGCCGCACCTCGATCAATACATCTTCCAGAAGATCCTGATCCTCCTCATAGAGCTTGATCGTTCTGCCACGGAGCAGCTTCTCGATCGTGACTTCATTCGCCTTCAAAGAGGTAGAGAAGTACACGAGGGACTTTTCCAGCTCGAGCATCTGGATCAGCTCCTGGTTCTTCATCGCACCGCTGAGCTTGAGCTCCATGACCTGGCTGGTCTTGTCGATCTGCTTTAAGTCCTGTAGATAGACAGCTGTGATGCGCAGCAGGAGCTGCATCACGAAGCGGGTCTTCATCCACGTCTGGACACCACGGATCACGCCCTCTGCCATGTCGTGCAGCACACGGTTGTCCCGCAGCGAGATGGTGAACACATAGTCATCCGTGATGATGATGCCGAGCGGCACCGTGAAAAAGAGGATGGTCTCCTCTGTCTGGATCTCGGATACGGCTGTATCGACGATGATGAGCGTCTGGTCATCTTCACGTTCGATACGGGAGCTTTCCTCTTCATCGAGCGAGGAACGCACAAAGCCGCTGTCCAGTCCATAGGTCTCGATCAGATTCTGCACTTCCTGCGCAGTCGGATCGACAACAGAGATCCAACAGCCCGGTTCAGGCTGTTCGACCTCCCGGACAATATTGTCCTGTGTCTGGTAGAAATGGATCATGGGTAACGTTACCACCTTTCAGATTTGTCCGTTTTCGCCCGCAAGGGTCTGTACTCATGATCTCACCTCCAGTTTGGCGCTGTTGCACCTATCTTATATATTATAGCACTGTTTTTCGGATTTGGCAAGGGGGTTCGGGGATTTTTTCAGGGCAATTCTCCCGTATGCCGCCCCCCTCCGCCGCCATTCGGCGGCACCTCCCCCAAAGGGGGAGGATTTTGGGCGGGGCTGCGCACCCTTAAACCCGCTTTTTCTCATTGGCTGCCTATTACTCATGCAATGCCCGATAGATCTCCTGTTTCGGGACGCCGGTCTCTTTCGCTGCAAGCTTGGCGGCGGCGGAGCCGGACATGCCCTGGGCGATGTATGCCTGTGCGACCGAGACGGCATCCTCCAGCGTCAGGACTTCCTTCTCCTCCGGGGCGCCGTCCAGCACCAGCACGAATTCGCCGCGGGGGGCATGTTCTGCATAATATGCCTGCGCTTCGCCCAGGGTCATGCGGAGGACTTCCTCATGCAGCTTGGTCAGCTCCCGGCAGAACGAGCAGACACGCTCCGTGCCGAGGGCTGCTGCCAGGTCGTCGATCGTGCGGCAGAGCCTGTGGGGGGCTTCGTACAGCACGCATGTCCGATGCTCATAGGAGAGCGCCTGCAATGCCGCTGCTCTCGGCTTCTTATCCGCCGGCAGAAAGGCATAGAACGAGAACACGTCCGTGCTCCCGCCCGAAACGCTCAGCGCTGTCACAACGGCGGACGGCCCCGGGACGGATTCCACCTTGATGCCACGCTCCCGGCAGATCCGCACGAGCACCTCACCCGGATCGGAGATGCAGGGCATCCCGGCATCGGTCACGACGGCGCAGTTCTCCCCCGCTGCGATGCGGTCGGCGATATGCTCGATGCTGCGCATGTCCGAATGCTCATGGCAGCTCACCAGCGGCGTATTCAGCCCCAGATGCGTGAGCAAGCCCCGTGTGACACGGGTATCCTCAGCGGCGATGAAATCCACCTCGCCAAGGATGCGCTGCTGCCGGAGGGTGATATCCTCCAAATTGCCGATGGGTGTGCCGGTGACGTATAGTGTTCCGCTCATGGTGTTGATTCCCCCTGTTTCAGAGATTTGTGGAGCCGTTGGTATAGAGCGCCGCAGCCTCCGGCGTCAGTTCGCCGTTTTCGTACATGATGAACGGCGGGTCGATCCGCAGGAAGGGCGCCGCGCCGCGTTTTCCTTCGAGCAGAAAGAGCCAGGGCTCGCTTTCGGTATTCTTGTGGACGAGCTGTAGACGTTTCGGCTCGGTGCCTGCCTGCCGCATGGCGCAGATATAGTCCGGCAGGCGCTCCGGTCTGCCGCAGACGCAGAGGCGTCCGCCGGTCTTCAGGAGCTTTGCTGCTGCATTGCAGACATCCTCCGGCGTACACAGCACCCCATGCCGTGCGATGCGCTGGGAGGCATTCGCCGCTTCAAAGCCCGATCCGGGCGGCTGATAGGGCGGGTTGCAGAGCACCAGATCGACCATGCCGAGCGGGGCGTTTTCCCATAACTCCCGCAGATCGGCGCAGACGGGATGGATGCCCGTGGGCATCTCTCCTCCGATGCGGGTGGAGACGATGCCGGCGTGGAGCTGTGCAACGGCATTTTCCTGCACATCAAGGGCGTAGATGCACTTGGGCGGGCGGTTTTTCTGCATGAGCAGCGGAATGATGCCGCAGCCGGTGCCGAATTCGACCGCTGTGTCCTTTGCCTTGTAGTGCGAGAACGCCGTCAGCAGGAAGGCATCCGTGCCGAAACGGTGTTCCTCGGATGTGAAGACGATGACGCCGTCCCCGATGGGCTCGGGGTGCATGGGCGTGTCCTTCCGGTAGGGCACGGGGTCAAACGACGGCACCTTCTCATGGATGGCGGCGATGAGGGCATCGAAGCGAGCCCTGTCAAATTCTTTGGAGGTGCAGGCGATCTCGAACTCATCCTCCATGTAGTACTGGAACCAGCCTGTTTCATAGAAGCCGCTGCGCAGGTAGAATGCCTTTCTCCGCAGGCGCATCGCCTGATCCTCCTTGCGGTCGTCGCTTGCTTCAAATTCCACGACGATCTGGGAGTCTGTGTAAAAATCCCGCAGCATCTGCAAGGCTCTGCCGCCGATGCCCTGGCTGCGCAGCTCCGGGCATACGGCAAAATAGGCGAGGTAGACGATCCCCGGTGCCGTCCGCAGGAACAGGAAGCCGGCAAAGCGGCTGTCCGCATAGATGCCAAGCAGCTCGGTATCGTCCTGTTCATCGGCAAGGAGGTCGTCGATCTCGACACGTTCGTTTTCAGGGAATGCCTCCCGGTTGAGCGCCCGGGCAAGGTCGCAGTCGGGATCCTGCAAATGGATGCGTTTCAGTTCCATGCTTCACCTCTCAGTCGATGTGATCCTGCATCAGCTTCGCCGCTGCGGCACATGCGCCGATAAAGCCGCCGACCAGCACGATCACCGCCGGGATGTACCACCGGAACAGCCCGATGACACCCGCTGCGATAAACGGCAGCGATACTAAAACGATGACCTTGGCGAACTGTACGGTATAGCCCTTTGGATCCTTCATTTTGGCGGAGTATGACCGGGGGATGAGCTTCGGGCTCTTGAAGATCGCCAGCTCCCCTGCGTAGAGCAGGAGGATGCCGCCGAAGATGAACATGATGATGGAGAAAGCATATTCCATAGGGGTCACCTCACTATGTAAATGTATGTATGAAGCGGAAAGGTCTGCAAAAGCTGCCCCCTCCGCCGCCGTCCGGCGGCACCTACCCCAATGGGGGAGGATGGTTTTTCAAGGGGGCTTCGCCCCCTTGACCCCCTCAGGAAACAGCGTCCTTCATGGTGAAGACCACTTCCTGCATGAGTGCCGATGGCTCCTGACCGGGGAGGAGCTTTACGCCGATGTATGGCTTGCCGACACAGGAGAACAGGATGCGTCTGCCGTATTTCGCCGAGAGTGCGGCGATCTGGGCACCGTCGGGCTGCTCGATGTAGAATTGCAGAGAGCCGCTGCGCTCCGTGATCTCCGTGATGCCGAGCGCTGCTGCCGAATTGCGCAGGAGCGAGACCGTGATCAGCCCGAGGATCGCCTTCGGAGGCTCGCCATAGCGGTCGATCAGCTCGTCGATCAGCTCGCTCTGGTCGTTCACATCCCGGACAGTCGCAATTTTCCGGTACATGTCGATGCGGTTCGCTGTGCCGCTGATGTAGCTCTCCGGGATGTATGCCTCGATGCGGATGTCCACGGTGCAGTTGGCTGCCTTGCGGACTTTTTCGCCCTTGACCTCGGAGATGGCTTCGCTGAGCATCTGCATGTACATGTCATAGCCGACCGTTTCCATATGCCCGTGCTGGCTGCCGCCGAGGATGGAGCCGGCACCACGGATCTCCAGATCCCGCATCGCAATGCGGAAGCCGGAGCCGAACTGCGTGAACTCCCGCATGGCATCCAGGCGCTTGGCGGCGACCTCGGTCAGGACCTTGTCACGCTTGAACAGGAAATAGGCATAGGCACGTCTGTTGGAGCGTCCGACACGTCCACGGAGCTGGTAGAGCTGGGACAGTCCGAGCCGGTCGGATTCCTCGATGATGAGGGTGTTGACATTTGCCACATCCACGCCCGTTTCGATGATGGTCGTACACACGAGGATGTCGATGTCGCCGTCCACGACCTGCTGCCAGATGTCGCTCATCTCCTCCTCGGAGAGCCTGCCGTGTGCGGCGGTGATATGGGCATCGGGGAAGAGCGCCTGCAATTTGCCGGCACAGTTCTGGATGGTGTCGATGCGGTTATGGATATAGTACACCTGTCCGCCGCGTTTCAGTTCCCTTGCAATCGCCTGCATGACGATACCCTCCTGGTACTCGGTGACATAGGTCTGCACCGGATAGCGATCCTGCGGCGGTTCGGCAAGGACGCTCATGTCGCGGATGCCGGAGAGCGCCATATTCAGCGTGCGGGGGATGGGCGTTGCGGAGAGGGTCAGCACGTCGATGCCGGCGAACATCTCCTTGAAGCGCTCCTTATGCGCCACGCCGAAGCGCTGTTCCTCGTCAATGACGGCGAGGCCGAGCGCATGGAATTTCACATCCTTCTGGACGATGCGGTGGGTGCCGATGATGATGTCGATCTTGCCCTTTTCGAGGTCTTCGAGGATCTTCTTCTGCTCCTTGGCAGTGCGGAAGCGGGAGAGCATCTCGATGCGGACGGGCATCCGGTCAAAGCGCTGGAGCGCCGTGCGGTAATGCTGCATCGCCAGAACGGTCGTCGGCGCTAAGATGGCGCACTGGCGGTCGGAGAGGACGCATTTCATCGCCGCACGGAATGCCACCTCGGTCTTGCCGAAGCCAACATCCCCGCACAGCAGGCGATCCATCGGGCGGGTGCGCTGCATGTCGCCCTTGATCTCGTCGATGCTGCGGATCTGGTCGTCCGTCTCGGCATAGGGGAAGCGCTCCTCAAATTCCCGCTGGATCTCGTCATCGGGGAAGAATGCATAGCCCTGGCTCTTTTCCCGCTTGGCATAGAGCTTCATGAGCTGCTCTGCCATATCCTTGACCGCCCTGCGGACGTTGGAGCAGGTCTTCTGCCACTGGGGCGAGCCCAGACGGTTGAGCTTGACATGCGTCTCATCCGCAGCGCCCGTGTAGCGTGTCACCATGTCGAGCTGGGTGACGGGGACATAGAGCTTTTCCGTGCCGGCGTACTGGATGGTGATATAGTCCTTGGTGATGCCCTCCATTTCGAGCTTATGGATGCCGAGGAAGCGTCCCACGCCGTGGAGCGCATGTACCACCAGGTCGCCCTCATGCAGGTCGGAGAGACTTTGCAGCTCCACGCCGGTCTTGTGTTTGAGCTTGCGCTTGCGGGAGGAATGCATCCGGGTCTGGACGATGAGGGCGGTCTTGTTTTCCGGGTAGGAGAAGCCGCCGCTGATCTGCCTTGCCGTGATGAGCACGGCACCGGGCGGGCAGAGGTCATCCTCCTGTGCGATGGCACAGCGGATGCCGCTCTCCTGCAAGTCCTTGGCAAGGATGGGGAGCGTCTTTTCGCTGCCGACTGCCAGAACGATGCGGTAGTGGTCACGGATATATTCCTGCAAGTCCTCCAAGAGCTGACGGATCTCGCCGCCCCAGGTGGCATTCTGGAGGGCTTCCATGCTGATGATGCGCTTGAACGGGATGCGCTCGCTGCCCTGCAGGAACTGGCTGAGATAGACGCAGGTGCGGTCTTCGAGCTTTGCCTGCAAGGCGTTGTAGTCCAGCATTCCGCCGTCGAGCCCCTTGCAGAGGGTGCCGTCCTCATACAGGACGGTCAGATCCTCACGGAGCTGGGCGGTGACTGCCTGACTCTGGCGGTGGATGTCCGCCGGCTCGGAGAGGATGATCCCGCCGTCCGTGTAGTCGGTCAGGTAGACGGGATCATTGAGCAGCGTGTAGTATTTATCCGCATTCATGAGCGACAGTCCGGAGGCAAGGCGCTCGGTGTCGTGGTGCAGCTTCTCCCGGATCTCGGCGGCGTGCTTGCCACGGAGCTTCTTGGAGAAGGCTTCGATGCGCTCCGTCAGATCCTCCGGGTCAAAGAGCACCTCGGAGGCGGGCGAGACGGTGACATGCTCCACGGGATCGGTACGGCGCTGGTTGTCGGGGTCGAAATAGCTCAGCGTGTCGATCTCGTCGCCCCAGAGCTCCATGCGGACGGGGGCTGTCTCCTGTACGGGGAAGATGTCCACAATGGCGCCGCGCACGGCGAACTGCCCCTTGCCCTCGACATTCTCGGCACGGACATAGCCTGCCTTCACGAGCTGTGACGTGAGCTCCTTCAGGTCAACGGTGCTGTTCTGGTCGATGGTGAGGAAGGATGTCCGCAGCTTCTCGGGCGGGATCGTCGGCTGCATCACGGCTTCCACGGAAGCGGCGGCGATGCGGATCTCGCCCCGCTGCAATGCGGACAGCACCCGGATGCGCTCGTGCTCATACTCGGTGGACTTGCTCTCGGCGGAGATGAAGGTCAGCTCCTTCGACGGAAAGTGCAGAGCGACGGTATCGCCTGCCATCGCATTGATGTCGGAGACAAGGCGGATGGCTTCGGCTTCGGTGCCGGTGACGAGCAGCAGCGGCGGGACATCACGCCCGGAAAGCGTCAGCGCAAGCTGTGCCTTGTGGACAAGAGACAGACCGGTGACGCACAGCGGGGTGTTCCCTGTCTCGATCGCATCCGTGATGCGGCGGTAGTCCGGCAGCTCGGCAAAGGTCTGGGAAAAGAATTGCATAGTGCTCCCCCTTTATAATAGGTATGCTCTCATGTGATAGATAAGATCTCGTACACAAGCAGTATGAAAAATGATCTTAGGTTTCAGAAATGCGCATGAGCAGCGCAAAGCTGCCCCCCTCCGCCGCCATTCGGCGGCACCTCCCCCAAGGGGGAGGAAGGGTTTTAAGGGGGCTGCGCCCCCTTAACCCGCTTTTCAGATTGATTTCCATATCGGAGCGGTCAGGAATTGTACTGGTTCATTGCCTCGGTCGTCTTGCCTTCGACCATCAGGCGGAGACAGGCGGCGGCGTTCTTGCAGGCTTCCTGCATGGGCTCCTTTTCCTCGGGGCGGAACTTGCTCAGCACCCAGTCGGCAAGATCCATCTCCTTGCGGGGCTTGGCGCCGACGCCGAGCTTGATGCGGGCGAAATCATCCGAGCCGGTCAGCTCGATGATGCTCTTGATGCCGTTGTGACCGCCTGCGGAGCCCTTGCGGCGGATGCGGAGCTTGCCGGGGGCGAGGGAGATGTCATCGAACATCACGATGAGATGCGATGTGTCGAGCTTGTAGAACTGGAGCGCCTGCACAACGGCTTCGCCGCTGTTGTTCATGTAGGTCTGGGGCTTGAGCAGCAGGCAGCGCTGTTCGCCGAGGGTCACGTCCCCGGTATAGCCCTTGAAGCGGAGGCGGTCGATCTTCACATTCTCCTCGGCAGCGAGGGTGTCGATCGCCAGAAAGCCCGCATTGTGGCGGGTGTTCTCATACTGCATACCCGGATTGCCGAGGCCGACGATGAGCCATTCCGGCTTGCCGTGCCTGGCGGCGCTCTCCTTTTCGAGCTGTGCGAAAATGTCCATGATTCCCATGTTTCTTCCCCTTTCTGCATCTATCCGGCACTTTTCCGGACATAACAACACCGGACGGTACACGACCGTGTACCGCCTTTCTTCTGCGACTCTTACGATATACCTTATTATATCACATTTCTGCGCAAAATGCAAGGGGATTTTTGTCGGAGGAGCGGCACGAACGGGAACGTTTCTGATCCTGGGGCAGGCTGCCTGCAAACTGCCCCCTCCGCCGCCGTTCGGCGGACCTCCCCCGTTGGGGAGGACAAAGAGGGGGCTGGCGCCCCCTTAGACCCACTGAAAAGCGCAGCATTGCGTTATATAAGCTCTTTGTCGGAGGACGGGAACGTTTCTGATCCTGGGGCAAGCTGCCTGCAAGCCGTCCCCTCCGCCGCCGTTCGGCGGCACCTCCCCTGTTGGGGGAGGACAAAGAGGGGGCTGGCGCCCCCTTAGACCCGCCAAAAAGCACAGCATTGCGTTATATAAGCTCTTTGTCGGAGGACGAGAGTGTTTCTGATTCTGGGGCAAGTTGCCTGCAAGCCGCCCCCTCCGCCGCCGTTCGACGGCACCTCCCCCGTTGGGGGAGGACAAAGAGGGGGCTGGCGCCCCCTTAGACCCGCCCAAAAGCGCAGCATTGCGCTTTATTAGCACTCAGAAATGCACGCTCTCTTTGTCGGCGGTCGTATGTCCATTGCTTTAAAAAAGAAAAAATCTGATTGACAAATGATTACAAATGTGTTACAATATTAGTATATCCTGACTGCTCCATGCGGTCAAAGATCCTATAACGGAGGTACTCTCATGAAATTTTCCGACGGCCTCTGGTTACAGAAAAAGGGCTATCAGGTCTACTACGCCTCGCAGGCGTATGAGGTGGTCTGCACGGAGAACACTGTCTCCGTCTTTGCCACCACCACTCCGATCTATAACCGTGCCATGACGCTCGGCGGCGTGACACTGGAGATCACGTATACAGCCGTGGCGGAGGATGTCATCAAGGTACACATCGTCCATCACAAGGGCACGCTGAAGCATCAGCCGAAATTCGAGCTGAACGAGCCGACCGGCTACAAGGCACAGATCACCGAGGACGAACAGTCCGTGACGCTGACCGCCGGGAAGACATCTGTCCGCATCATGAAGGGCTTTCAGTGGGATGTGGCTTTTTCCTACGACGGAAAGCGCCTGACGGGTGGCGGGTGGCGGTCTACGTCCTACATCGAGGAGGACGCCTTCCATGCCGATGCACGGCGGAACTTGCAGCGGGATGACCGGTGCTTCAATGATCCGGTGGATCCGCACAATGCATTCATCCGGGAGCAGCTTTCGCTCGATGTGGGCGAGCAGATCTACGGCTTCGGTGAGAAGTTCACGACCTTTGTCAAGAACGGGCAGAACGTCGAGATCTGGAATGCCGACGGCGGCACCTGCTCCGAGCAGAGCTACAAGAGCATCCCGTTCTATCTGTCCTCACGGGGGTACGGCGTTTTCGTCAACAGCCCCGGCAAGGTGAGCTATGAAGTCGCTTCCGATACTGTCTCCAAGGTCAGCATGACGCTCCCCGGGGAGGAGATCGAGTACTACTTCTTTGCAGGAACCAATCTCGAAGAGGTGCTGGTAAAATACACCGACCTTACCGGAAAGCCGGCGCTCCCGCCGGCGGAGTCCTTCGGGCTGTGGCTTTCCACCTCCTTCACGACGGACTACAACGAGGAGACCGTCAACGAGTTTGTGGACGGAATGTTCCAGCGGGATATTCCGCTGCGGATGTTCCATTTCGACTGCTTCTGGATGAAAGCCTGGGAGTGGACGAATTTCGAGTGGGACAAGACGGCGTTCCCGGATCCGGAGGGGCTGCTCCGGCGGCTGCATGACCGGAAGCTCGGGGTCTGCGTCTGGATCAACCCCTATATTTCCCAGCGTTCCCGGCTCTTTGACGAGGGCGCAGAGAAGGGCTATTTCATCCGGAACAAGGACGGCTCCGTCTTCCAGAGCGACCTCTGGCAGCCGGGTATGGCGATCGTGGATTTCACGAACCCGGAAGCCTATCAGTGGTTCGGGAATCACATCCGGACGCTGTGCCGGATGGGTGTGGATGCCATCAAGACCGACTTCGGCGAGCGCATCCCGTTCGACTGCGTGTACCATGACGGCAGCGACCCGATCATGATGCACAATTATTACACCTACCTATATAATAAGTGCGTATTTGAAGCGCTCGAAGGCGAAAAGGGCAAAGACCATACCGTGCTCTTCGCCAGGAGCGCCACCGTGGGCGGGCAGAAATTCCCGGTACACTGGGGCGGCGACTGCTCGGCGGAGTTCACCTCGATGGCGGAGACGCTCCGGGGCGGGCTTTCGCTCTGTGCTTCGGGCTTCGGCTTCTTCTCGCACGACATCGGCGGCTTTGAACAGACTGCCACGGCGGATGTCTACAAGCGCTGGTGCGCCTTCGGGCTGCTGTCCACGCACTCCCGTCTGCACGGCTCCACGTCTTACAGAGTGCCGTGGGCGTATGAGGAGGACGATCCGGCAAACCCGGAGAATGCATGTGCCGTGCTGCGCTTCTTCGTGAAGCTCAAAGGCAGGCTGATGCCGTATCTGTTTGCGCAGGCGGTGAAAACGCACGAGACCGGCATCCCGATGATGCGCCCGATGGTGCTTTCCTATGCGGAGGATCCGGCTGTTCCCACGCTCGACAGGCAGTACATGCTTGGTGATGATCTGCTGTGTGCACCGGTCATGAATGCCGAGGGCACGGCGGATGTCTATCTCACGGCGGGGACATGGACGGACATCATCACCGGGGAGACCTTTGAGGGCGGACGCTTTGTCCGCAGGAAGTGCAGCTTCCTCGAAATGCCCGTGCTGGCAAGACCGGATTCGATCATTGTCTATGGTGATTTTGTACAGGACAGCGTCTATGACTATGTACAGGATGCCGAAGCGGTCATTTACAGCCTTGGTGACGGGAAAACGGCGGAAGCGAAGATCTATGACAGCGAGGCAAACCTCATCGTCACGATCACAGCTATACGTTCCGGCGATACTGTCAAGGTCACGGCTACGCCGACGGAAAAGACGTTCACGGTGCGCCTGTTTAACGGCGGCGGAGAGCCCCTGCTGGCAGGTGCCTCCCAATGCGGCGTTGCCGCAAAGGTCGGCAATGGTGTTACGGAAGTGCTGTTAAAAATAAGTGAATAAAAGCGGGTCTGAGGGTGCGCAGCATCCTCCCCGATCCCTCCCCCTCCGGGGGAGGTGCCGCCGAACGGCGGCGGAGGGGGCAGGCTTTGCAAGTCTCTCCTTCATCAATAACAACCGGAATGGGGGTCAACTATTATGGCAAAGAAAAACGAACCCAAATACATCTGGCGTGACCGGAAGCGGACACTGTTCGGGCTTCCGTGGTCATTCACCATCTATTATCTAACAGAGACCAAGCTCATCCGCCGCAAGGGCGTCTTCAACCTCGAGGAGGACGAGATCGACCTCTACAAGATCACCGACAAGAAGCTCATCATGCCGATGGGACAGCGCATGGTCGGCTGCGGCACCATCCACATTTGCAGCCGGGACACGGATTCTCCGGAGGCGGATATCCTCTGCATCAAGAATCCCCATGAGGTCATGGATCTGCTCGACAAGCACATCAACCTCGAACGTGACCGCTACGGCACAAGAGGCAGAGACCTCTATGCGATGGGTCATGCGCCGATCCACGGGCACGGGGACTTCGATCCCGACATGGATCATCAGGAGTAAGCGGCATGAACGTCACTGCATATCCCCCGAAGGGGGCAGGGCTGGAGAGCCTGATCACGGAAAAGCGCACCTGCTGGGAGCGCCTGAAAGCCGAAAAGCGCCCGATCTTCATCTACGGCATGGGCGACGGTGCAGCAAAGATCATGTCGGTCTTTGCGAAATACGGCATCCCGGTCGCCGGCATCTTTGCGAGCGATGAGTTTGTCCGGGGACATTCCTTTGCGGGCTACCGGGTACACAAGCTCAGCGAGGTCGAGGAGATGGTCGATGATTTCGTCATCGTGCTGGCATTTGCGGCGGGGTATCCGTCTCTGGTGGAGTACATCCGGGAGCTTGCCAAGCGGCACACGCTCTATGTGCCGGATGTGCCGGTCATCGGCGGCGGGCTGTTTGACTACAACTACTGCATGGAGCATCTGCCGGAGCTGAATGCGGTCTACCGCAATTTAGCGGATGACGAGTCCCGCAGAGTGTACCTCAACATCATCCTCTACAAGATCAGCGGCAACATCCGCTATCTCGATGCCGTCACGTCCGAGCCGGAGGAGATCTACAAGCAGATCCTCCGCCCGACACGCAACGAGAGCTTTGTGGATCTGGGCGCCTACAACGGCGACACCATCCGGGAGCTGCTGCGCTTTACCCATCACAAATACAATTCCATCCATGCGGTGGAGCCGGATAAGAAGAATTTCAAGAAGCTCGTGGCATATATCGAGGAGAACGAGATGATGCAGGTCAGCCTGTTCCAGTGTGCAGCCTGGTGCTGCGACACGGAGCTGCCGTTCAGCTCAAAATCCGGCCGTCAGTCCGTGCTCTCCTCCACCGGTGACACGATGGAGGCACGCAGCGTGGACACGCTCCTGAAGGGCGCTCCGGCGACGCTGCTGAAGATGGATGTCGAGGGCTTTGAGCGGGAGGCGCTCTGGGGTGCGGCAAAGACCATCGGGCATTTTGCACCGAAGCTCGCTGTGGCGATCTATCACCGCAATGAGGATCTCTTTGAGCTCCCGCTGCTCGTTCACAAGCTCAATCCACGCTACAAGCTCTATATCCGCCACCGGCTCTATATCCCGGCATGGGAGACGAATCTCTATGCCATTCCGGAGACCGGGGCATAACACCGATTGCCATCTGCAAAGGAGGCGATACCAATGGCAAATTATGCAGGGATAACCGTGGCTGCTCTGGCAGCGGTCATGATCCTGGGCGGCAGCGCACTGACTGCAAATGCTGCTGAGACAGAGACCATGACTGAGACCGGGGCAGCCACGGTATCCGAAACAACAGAGCCGTCCGGCGAATGGGTCACCAAGGACGGCAGACAGTACTATGTCTACGAAGACGGCAGCAATGCGGTCGGCGAAGTCACGATCGGCGGCGTTCCCTATCTGTTCGGGTTCAGCGGCGCCCTCAAGACCGACTGGCAGACCGTGGACGGCAGGCGCTATTACTACGATCCCTCCACCGGTGAGCCGGTATTCGGCTGGGTGTCCTACTTTGACGAGACCTATTATGTGGATCCGGAACAGGGCAAGGTAACTGGCTTCTTCGAGATCGAGGACAAGCTCTACGCCTTTGCGGAGGACGGTTCTCTGCTGCGGGGCGAGTTTGAGATGGACGGCACTGCCTATTATGCCGATCCGGAGACCGGCGAACTGGACAACGCTGTCCATGTCTCCGAGGAGAAGCACCTTGTGAGCGACAACAGCGGTGTTCCCATCAGCGGCTGGGTCGAGGATGCGGACGGACGGCGCTTCTATATCCATCCCGAGACGCTCGAACCCGTTTACGGGCTGACGAGCATCGAAGGCGAGGTCTATTACATCACGTATGAGGACGGCGCCGTAAAGGGCGCTGTGGAGATGAGCGGGATCCCGTATCATTTCGATGAGGAGACCGGCGCACGGACATCCGGCTGGTTTGAATATGACGGCGCTCGCTGCTATTTCGATCCGGAGCTGCAATCCACGCTCTGCGACAGTTTTGCAACGATCGACGGCAAGCGGTATTATTTCGATGAGAACGGCAGAATGCTGACCGGTCTGGTGACGCTTGAAAGCGGGCTGTACTGCTTCGATGCGGACGGCGTGATGCAGACGGGCGAGGTCGAGACGGACGGCGTGATCCGGCTCTTTGCGGAGAACGGCAAGGCGGTGAACGGCTGGCTGGACGGCTGCTATTACACTGACGGCGTCAAGGCGGTCGGCTGGACGGAGATCGACGGCAGCACATGCTATTTCGATGAAAACGGCAAACGCTGCACGGGGCTGACCGATATCGACGGCAGCCGCTATTTCCTCGATGAGAACGGCTGTACACAGACCGGCTGGATCGAGATCGACGGTGTGAGCTATTATTTCCGGGAAAGCGGTGCGATGGCGGTCTCTGTGAAGTTCCGCATCGACGGCACACGCTATGCCTTTGACGAGAACGGCGTTTCCGCAGTAGAGGAAGTCCCGGATGTGCTCGATGTCATCAGCTACAAGCAGAAGGACGCACGCTGGGGCAGCGCAAGTCTCGGCGGCTCCACCATCGGCAAGGTAGGATGCCTTGTCACCTCACTGGCAATGCTCCACACCTATACCACGGGCGAGGAGACCACGCCCATCGAGATGCGCGACATGCTGAAATTCTCGGGCGGCGGCGGACTTTCGAGCTGGAGCCTTGTGACCGATCTCGGCTACACCGTGGAGACCTACAGCGGCGGCATCACACAGGCGAACATGCAGCATCTCTATGATCTGCTGCGTGACGGAAGACCTGTTGTGCTCGGCTGCAAGAAGGGCTCCTCCGGGATGCATTTCGTCATCGTCACCGGCTACACGGGCGACGGCGTGAACTTCAAGGCAAGTGATTTCACCATCAACGACCCCGGATATTCCACCCGATTCACACTGGCAGACCACATGGCGGAGTATTCTTCGCTGTATAAGCTGATCTATTGATGAAAATGCCGTGCTCTGAATGAAGAGTGCGGCGTTTTTTGTCAAAAAGCTGTTTTTGCCGCCGATGGCGGCAAGGAAAGGCATACATGGCGGCGAGGTAGGGGACGCCCTCTCTTGCAGGGCGTCCCCTCTTGAAAAAACAGTCCACCGGACTGTTTTTTCAATTCACCCCTTGCGGAGCGCCCTCCGGCAAGGAGATCTCGCCCGCTGCGGCGGGCGACCAAGGGACGCTGTCCCTTGGATCCCTGCAATCTTTTTTAGAGAAAAAAAGTTTGATCAAAAAAACCAGATCGGCTCCGCCCTAACAACATGGATTTTGTTGTGGAGCCCTTGCTTTTTCCGCCCCGATATGCTACAATAGAACTACAGACATCACCTGTGAAAGGAGCATTCTTATGCCGTTACATGAATCCGGCGAGGATTACCTCGAAACGATATATCTTCTCACAAAGAAAAATGCCTTCGTCCGCTCGGTGGACGTTGCCAACGAGCTGGGCTATACCAAGGCGAGCGTCAGCCGTGCCATGCGCATCCTCCGGGAGGAGGGGCTCGTCACCGTCGCGGAGGACGGTCAGGTCAAGCTGACCAAGGCGGGACGTGCCAAGGCGGTCGCCGTCTATGAGCGGCATACGCTCATCACGGATTTCTTTGCACAGCAGCTCGGCGTGAACCCGATCACCGCCGAGAAGGACGCCTGCAAGATCGAGCATGTCATCAGCGAGGAGACCTTCCTGCGGCTGCGGGCGTACATGATCGAGCGGGGCTACGAGCCGAGACAGTGAGACAGCTGGCGCTGCCGGAGGACTTCGGCGTGCTGTATGCCTGCCCTGCCGGTGAGACGGAGCGGGAGCAGCACTTTGCCGCATACACCATGCTGCAGGAGGTGCTCCGGCGCCATGCAGGGCTGCCGGAGCTCCCGGAGATCGCCCGCACGGAGATGGGGAAGCCCTGGTTCCCGGCGCATCCGGAGATCCGGTTCAGCATCAGCCACACAAAAGGGCTTGCCGTTTGCCTGCTTTCGGACAAGGAATGCGGGGTCGATACAGAACAGCGCAGACCGCTGCGGGAGAAGGTCGCCGCACGGGTCTTTTCCCCGGAGGAACAGGCGGCGCTTGCGGCATCTGACGACCCGGACATGCTGTTCACACGGCTGTGGACGCTGAAAGAGTCCTATGTCAAAGCCATCGGCATCGGGGTGAGCTATCCCATGCGGGAGATCAGCTTCACGCTCGGCGATACGGTGCAGTCGAACCGGACGGATGCGGCGTTTTTCCACATGACGGTGGAGGATCATGCCGTCAGTGTGTGCTGTCTCTGCGATGCCGGACATGCTGCAATATGATACGTGTTTCCGGCTTAAACAACGCCTTTTTTTCCCGCAGACAAGTCATGCTTGCCCTCTCCGCCAAAGGGGGAGGAACGATTTTTAAGGAGGGCTGCGCCCCCTTTCCCTGCTTTATCTATTTTAGTTTTGAGGAGCAGTATTATTTTCTGACATACGAGAGGAGCATTCATGGCACAGAACATCACATGGAAGGCGGCAGCTGTGGTCGCTGCCGTTTTCGTTGCGGCGGGGGGCGGCGGTTTTTATCTGGGCAGGATGACGGCGCTGTCCTCCTCCAAGGCGGAGACAGAGCTGAACATCCGGCTCAATCGCAGCGATCTGGAATATCTCGATCAGGTCGAAGGGACGATCCTTGTGACCGGTCACAAAAGCCCGGATACGGACACGGTGAGCAGTTCGATGGCATATGCCGCACTGCTCCGGGAGCTGGGCTATGACGCCCGCCCGGTCGTGCTGGGAAGCATCAACTCGGAGACACAATACGTCCTCGATGCCGCAGGAGCGGAGGTGCCCGAGCTCCTCGAAGATGCCGCCGGGTGCAACATGCTGCTGGTCGATCACAGTGAATACACGCAGTCGGCGGAGGGGATGCAGGATGCCAACATCATCGGCATCATAGATCACCACGGTGACGGCAGCATCACGACCGGCAGCCAGCTTGTCTATGATGCACGGCCGCTCGGTGCGACTGCCACGATCATCTGGATCCGGTACCGCAATTACGGGATCGAGCCCGACCGGCAGACTGCCATGCTTTTGCTGGGGGCGATCCTGTCCGACACCTATCACCTGAAAAGCAGCACGACGACCGCCGCAGACCATGAAGCAGTGGCGGCGCTCAGCAAGATCGCCGGTATGGAGGATACGGATGCTTTTTACGATGCGATGTACAGAGACGCCATCTCCTATGAAGGCATGTCGGACAAGGACATTTTCTACAGCGATTACAAGGAATATGAAGCCGGCAGCAAGAAATTTTCCATCGGCTGCGTCAATGCCTATGACGAGGAAGCTGCAAAGGATCTGGCTGCACGCATGAAGCCGCAGGCAGCCGCATCGCTTGCAGAGACCGGGATGGATCTGGCATTTGTGCAGATCACCATTTTGCATGACGATGTCAGCATCACCTACCTTGTGCCCTGCGATGATGCCGCTGACGAAGTGCTCGAAACGGCGTTCGGGGATCGGGCGGCAGCTGACGGCACTTCCTATGTGCTGGATCCCGGTATCTCGCGGAAACAGGTGACGGTGCCTGCCGTCACGGACGTACTGAACGCCTATCCCAAGGAATAACAGCTCAGGAGGGGACCATGTCTGACACCATTTTCTATCATTTAGCATTGAAAAAGAAGAAGACCCCGCAGGATGTCTTCACCAAGATGGCAAAGTCCGTCAAGAAGCGGGGCGTGACCAAGAACTGGACGTATGAGATCGAGGATGACCGGATGTGCATCGACTTCGGGGACGGCAAGAGCGAGACCTTCGTGCTCGGATTTGACGGCACAGAGGGCGGCGGGAGCTGCAAGGTCGCTTTTGAGGTCGAGGATACGCCGGATGAGAACAGCAAGGGCGAATTTCAGACGCTGATCGCCATGCTGAGCTCCGTGCGGACGCTCTGCAAGGAGATCGAGGTCTCGGATGACTACGGTGTCGCCGGGGAGCTGTTTGCGGCGATGGGCTACAAGATGAAGTTCCGGGAGCTGACGCCGGACGAGAAGGCACGGCTCGATCGGCTCTATCAGCTGGGGTTCACGGACTATGAGGAATTTCTCCTGGCGGTATTTGCGGAGGATCTGGCGCTGCCGGAGGATTTTGCATGGCTCGATGTACTGAATCCCGGCATCAAGATCCGGTTCTCGCCGTTCGGGTTTGAGAGCAGCATCTGCGAGACCTATCTCTATGAGACATCCATCCTCAAAAAGAGCGAATTTCTCACCAACTGCACGCTGAAGCAGCTCTATGAGGTGGAGTACAAGAACGCCGATGACACCAATGGGGCGGTGTATGCGTTCATCATGGGCGTCGGGCGGCTGTTCCGGAACTATGACGGCATGATCAACACGGCGGGGCGTGGTGCGGAGATCGAGAAGTACTGCGCCGAAAAGCTCCTGCCTGCGATGGAACAGACGGATGACTACGGGCGGTGCGAGCTTGCCTACCGGATGATGCTGTCCATCTTCGACTATGCCGGCTTTGTATTTGTCGGCAAGGAAGGAGCGCCCGTGCTGCGGGAGCGGTATGACAGCGATCTCCACTATCTGCCGAAGTATATCCGCACATGGGATGATATTTTCATGGAGGAACAGAGGAAAAGGCGGGGAAAGTAAACAAAACAGCCCTTTCGCAGGATGTGCGGAAGGGCTGAGCTTTTTAGTATTGGGTATTGAACGGCGCTGCCGGGAGTCCGTTCTGGGCGTAGAGCGAAACGGCGCCGTAGTTGTACCATGCATAGCGGGCATGGACGGGATGCGGTACCTCCGGGGCGGTCAGAAGCATAGTGTCCTCGTTGACGGAGGGCGCTGCGGTATGCCATTCTCCGTCTGCACCGCAGACCTCGAAGCCGTCCTTGCTGCGCAGTTCGAGCGTACCGGACGTATCAAAGAACAGCCGGATACCGTCGTTTTCCGGGATGGCACAGCGCAGCAGCGGCGAGGTGGTGTGCTCCTCCTGCAAGCCGTATACAGTGCGGAGTGCCTGTAGATAAAGCCGGTGGGCGGGCGGGCGCTTTTCCTTCGGATGGATGTCTCCGAATTCCCCGCAGTCGAGGATGACGGCGAGCCCTGCATTCCGGTCGGCTCTGGCGACACGCTCCTGCACAAGGCGGATCTTTGCCCAGTTGACAAATTCTGCCGTGCCGTTCTCCGCATACATCGGGAGCTGCACGAGCAGGAAAGGCAGTGCCGGATCCCGGAAATCATGCCGCCACTCCCGGATCATGGAGGTCAGCAAGGTCTCGTAGTCATCGGGGCGCTGGTCATCGGATTCGCCCTGGTAATACAGCACGCCACGCAGCGTGAACGGCGTGATGCGGGAGAGCATCGTATCATAGAGCCCGTACGGGCGGAGCGGGTTCATCGGCGCAGGGGGGCCCGGCCAGCGGTTCTCTCCGCAGGCGGCACATGCCTGCTCCCAGCTTGCCCGGGGGTTTTCCAGACAGTAGGCATTCATGCGCTCCTGCCATGCATTCTGGTACTCGCAATACTCCCGGTAGGCGGCATTTGCCTCCTCATCGGTCAGACCCGCCATGCCGTTTTCATAGTCGGCAAGGTACTTCTGGCCGGCAACAGTGCTTTGCAGGTTTTCCTCGCTCATCCATGCCGTGGCGGAGGTGCCGCCGCAGCAGCATTCCACCAGTCCGACTGTCACACCGAGCTTCTTTGACAGCTCTTGGGCAAAGAGATAGCCGATCGCTGTCCAGAACTGGCAGCAGTTCTGCATGGGGAGCTGCCAGGTGGAAGCCTCCTCCTCGGCATAGAACTGCTCATCGAAAAACGCCCGCTTTCCGACATGATAGAGCCGCACATCGGACTTCTCGCAGCCTGCGAGCAGCTCGCCGGGGTGTGCGGCATCCCGCAGCACGAGCTCCATATTGGACTGCCCGCCGCAGAGCCATACCTCGCCGAGCATGACATCCGAGAGGGTCAGCTCCATTTCCCCGTCCGTGGCAGTGAGGGTATAGGGGCCGCCTGCCGGGAGGGGCGGGAGCACTGCTTCCCATTTGCCGCCGACGGTCTCCGCCGCAGCCGACACACTGCCGATGGCGACAGTGACAAGTGAGCCCTCCGGCGCAGTGCCCCAGATATGCAGGGGCTTTTCACGCTGGAGGACAAGATGATCTTTGAAGATAGGGGCAAATCGTAGCATTGCTATCAGGACCTTTCCGTGTTCATTCTGACGCAGCGCCCTGCTCGGCGCTGTAAATGAGGATCCGTGCCGCATCGGAGGCGTTGATGACGCCGCTGTGGTCATAATCTGCCGAAAGCAGCTCGCCGGTGATCGTCAGGAGCCCGTTCTCGCTTGCGGCACCGGTCGCCGCAGCATGGATGAGCACCTTTGCCGCATCGGAGGCGTTGACGGTGCCGTCCTTGTCCACATCGCCGGGGGTATAGCCCTCGGGGACGGGCGTATCCATCGCCTTCAGGAATGCCTTGCCGAGCGCCTCATAGCCGGCAGAGGTCGGATAGGGGTCGAGTGTCTCCGGGGTCGCATAGCCGGCGGTGTTCAGCACGGCACAGGCATCGACCACGGTATAGCCGTAGGTCTCGCCGAGCTCGCAGATGAGCGGGTTCACGGTCTCTGTCAGCATGGCATCCACGGCGGCACTGACTGTGTCATAGCAAGCCTGCCGTTCCGGGGAAAGCTCTGTTTTGCAGCAGCGCAGGGGGTTGTAGACGGTCATGAGCATGACTTTGGCATTATCATACCGGTCGAGCTCCTGGGCGATCGCCTTGTAGTGCTCCGTGAGGGCATCCTGGTTCTGGGTGACGCACTTTGCCAGCTCGTCGGCATAGACCGCAAGCTGCTCCTCGGGGGCATCGGTAAAGAGGTCGATGAACTGCGTGCCGCCTGTCTCCTGCAAATAGACATCCGCCTGCTCACGCAGAGGGGCGATGAAGTCCATCTGTCCGGCGGAGATGCAGATATGATCCGCATCGGCGAGCCGTGCCTGTTCCTCTTCACGCTGTAAGAACTCCAGCACATAGCCGGAATCTGCCCGGGCATTGCCATAGGCGCTGTAGTGCTGGGCATTCAGCCGCAAGTGTACCTGAAAGGCGCTGTGTTCGATCGCCGTCAGCGAACCAAGCATGGCGGTGCCGTCGCCGCAGACCTCGATGTTCTGCGTGGCAGCATGTGCCGGCACGGACGGGAGCAGACCGGTCACTGCCGCCGCAAGCAGCAGCGGGAGCAGCCGGGTATGTGGCTTTTTCATGATAACTCCTCTCAAACGCTGCTTTACCGCTCCAGATAGGTCTCCACACGGTAGCGGGGGCGGCGTTTTGTCTCAAGATAGATCCTGCCGATGTATTCGCCGACGATGCCGACGGACAGCAGCAGCAGACCGCCGATGCACCATACCGAAACAGCCAGGAACGGCCATCCTGCGACGGTCATGCCCATTGCAAAGCGTACAACGATATAGATCAGCATGATGATGCTGGCGAAGAAGATGCCGATGCCGAGGAAGGTGATCATGCGGATGGGCTTGATCGACAGGGACGTCAGACCCTCGAAGGCAAAGCTGAGCATCTTGCTGAGCGGGTATTTGGATTCGCCCTGCATACGGGGCGCACGGGCATAGTAGACCTTATCGGTCTTGTAGCCGAGCATGGGCACGATGCCACGCAGGAACAGGTTGACCTCGCTGTATTCCGAGAGCGCATCGAGCGCCAGTGCGCTCATGAGCCGGTAGTCGGCATGGTTGTAGACCAGATCGGCGCCGAGGCGTGCCATCAGCTTGTAATAGCCCTGTGCGGTGTCACGCTTGAAGGCGGTATCGGATTCACGGTCGCTGCGGACGCCGTAGACGATCTCGCAGCCGTCCATGTAGCGTTCGATCATCTCGTCCATCGCATCAATGTCATCCTGTAGATCGGCATCGAGGGAGATGATGCAGTCGCAGGACTCCCGCACGGTCATCATCCCGGCGAGGAGCGCATTCTGGTGCCCCCGGTTGCGAGACAGGCGGATGCCCTGTACGAGCGGATCCGTCTGGTGCAGCTCGGTGATGACCTCCCAGGTGTTGTCCTTGGAGCCGTCGTTGACGAATACCATGCGGCTCTCCGGGCGGATCAGTCCCTCACCGATCATGGTGATGAGCTTTTCATGGAGCTTGGCTGCCGTGACGGGCAGCGCTTCTTCTTCGTTATAGCAGGGAATGACGAGATACAGGATCGGTGTTTTTCTTTCCTCCATCATCCGATCCTCCCGAAATCCGCATCGCCGCCGGCGCCCTGGATCGCTGCATAGATCAGGATCCGTGCCGCATCGGTCGCATTCACGGTGAAGTCACGGCTCACGTTGCCGTACATTGCCTGGAGCTTGGTGATGGCGCCCTTGCCGCCTGCTCCGATGTCAGCGGCATGGATGAGCACCTGCGCCGCATCGGAGGCTGTGATCTCCTTGTCGCCGTTCACATCGCCGAGCATCGGATCGGGCATATCGCCGAGATCCTGTCCCATCACCTCGCTGATCTTCTTTGCCAGCAGGCGGGAACCGTACAGCGTCGGCTCCGGCTGGAGCTCCTCCGGATGGGAATAGAGATATGCTTTTGTCTCAAATGCACTGTAGGCATCCACGACCGTGATGCCATAGGCATCGGTGAACTTGGCATATTCCGGATTGAGGTAATCCTTCATCTGGGCTTTGACCGGGTTGCAGGCGGAGTCATATGCCATCTGGCGCTTGGCACTGAGTGAGTTGTAGATCTCGATGGTATCCATCGGGTTATAGCAGTTGACGGCGATGACCTTTGCCTTGGTGACGGAGCTGAGCTTCTCGCCGATCTGCGGGAGATTTGCCTGTGCCGTCTTTCTGTTCGTCCGGGCGCAGCGTCCGAGCTTGTTGCAGTAATCCGTCAGCTCGTCATCGCTCTTGATGCCGAAGTCGGACATGCGGGCACTGAAAATATCGGAAAAATGGGCAAAGCCGAACTGGATCCGGTATTCTGTCGCCTGGTCGATATACGGGTCGATGATGTCATACAGACCCACTGCAAAAATGACATAATCCGCATCCTTGAGCGCCGTCTGGGTAGCGGCATCGTCGAGCTGGGTGAGGATGTCATCGGTATGGGCATTCTCTGTTGTTAAAAATGTATATTCCGCATTTGTGATCCCGGCGTTCTCGGCATATGCCTGCATTGCCGTGCCTGCGGCATAGGCGACATTGTCACCGAAGACCACGACCTGAACCGGGTCAGCTGCCTGTACAGGCAGTGCGGGCAGCGCTGCTGACGCTGTCATGGCTGCGGCAGCCAGAGCGATCCATCTATGTTTCATAGGTTCCTCCTTTTGGGCAACATGTTTCACATCTTCCATAGCCTCGCAGTTTCGGGGCTGTTTCTATTTTACTATATCCGGCGCAGAATGTCAAGAGGGAGATACTGTGAATCAAAAGAAGCAGCGGCAGGAACTGCCGCTGCTCTGTACTTTTCAGGGTCTTATTCTTCCTCGACATGCCGCTTCTCAAATACCACGAAGAACAGCAGCAGGAACAGTTCGCCGAACATGCTGATCAGGAAGATCAGATCGAAGCTGCCTGTTGCCGGTCCCAGTGCCGCAAACGTGAACATCAGCACGCCGCCCAGCAGAATGCTGCTGCTGCGCTCCCGGAGCAGCATGTAAATGCCCGTCACGATGAGCACGATGATCGTGCCGTAGGCGATCACAGAAGTGACGATCTCCATCCAGGAATCCTTCGGGCTGACGGATGCAAACCGCACGACGTCGCCGATCGTGTCCTGGAGCGCCAGCTCTCTTGACCAGCCAGCCATACCGCCGAGCGCCATCAAAATCGGTGTCAGACCATAGACGCACCATCTCGGTATCGGCCGCAGGGGGATCGCCATCGCACAGATCGTGAGGACCAGCGGCAGCATCAGCCCATGCATCGTGAACCGGATCCGGCTGAACACCATCAGCACCGGCTCGATCACCTTGGCGCCCACTGCGATGATGATGGCATCGACCACGAGCCCTAAGCCAAGGATCCCCATCCAGAGGATGATCGGCGCATGTTTTTTATTGTAGTCACTGAACAGGATCAGCATCAGAATGAACTCTGCAAATGCCAGCACCCATTCAACGTACAGTCCGTACTCCAACAAGAATGTACGCATATCAAACACCTCCTGAAAACTATCCGAAAATCTATACAAATCTGTTCTATAGTATTGTAGCATACTGTACAGGAAATGTCAAGCCTCTAAGTTTTAGTTTGGATACCTTGACAAAATCCGGCTTTCGTGTTATACTATTAGCACAAAAGATTGCAAGGAGGGGACCGGATGGACACTGCAAAAGCCCTGAGATCGTTCGGGATCGGGGCTCCCTGCACCGCCTGTACCCCGCTGCCGGGAGGGCATCTGCATACGACCTACCGGGTGGAAACGGCGGACGGCTGCTTCATCCTGCAAAAGCTCCGGCATGAGGATCCGGCGGCGCTGATGGAGAACATCGCACTGGTGACGGCGCATGTCCGGAACAGTCCCGGCGTGTGCATCCCGCAGTATCTCCGCACGGCGGACGGCTGGCTCTATGACGGCTGCTGGCGGATGATGACCTGTCTCCCCGGTGAGCCGCTCACGGCGGATCCTCCCCCGGAACAGACCGAAGCGGCAGGCTTTGCGGTCGGGTGCTTCGATGCGGCGCTCGACGGGCTGAACGGGCTCCGGGAGGTCTGGGGCATGTTCCATGCCACACGCTCCTATTTCGACAGGCTGACGGGGCTCCCTCTGCCGGAGCAATACGAGGATCTGCGCCGGATGGCAGCACAGATCGGCGTTGCCGCCTGTCAGCTGTATGACCGGACGCTGACCGGGAAGCTGCCCCTCCGCATCGTACACGGTGACACCCGTGCAGGCAATATCCTGGTGCACGGCAACAAGGCGGCGGTGATCGACCTTGACACGGTCGGGACAGGGCTGCCTGCCTATGATCTCGGCGACGGGATCCGTTCGGCGGCACAGCATGACGGTGTCCTCGACAGAGAGCGTTTCCGGGCATTCACACGGGGCTTCCTGCGGGGGATGACGGTACTGACGGAGGAGGAGATCCGCTCGCTCGTGCCGGGGATCTACAGCGTGGCAGCGGAGCTTGCCGTGCGCTATCTGATCGACCTGGCGGAAGGGTGTCCCTATTTCCGGCGGACACCGGAGCAGACGGCTGAGCGTGCCAGGGCGCTGCTTGCATTCGCATTTCATGTACTGGAGCAGGAAGATGTGCTACAGGAGGAGGTGCAGGCGCTGCGGTCTGTGCCGAAGGACTTCTGAATAATATCGCTATAGCATATACTTTAATAAAAGCCAAGGAGGTATCATCCATGAGAATCCGTATTACCAGTGACAGCACCACAGACCTCGGCGAGGAACTGATCGAGCGGTATCAGATCGGCATTCTGCCGCTGACGGTGCAGATCGGCGAGAATGTCTACACCGACGGCGTGGACGTCACACCGGACGACATCTACGAGAACTACGAGAAAAACGGCACGCTTCCCAAGACGGCTTCGCCGAATCCGGGCGATGCGGAAGCATTCTTCCGGGCACAGCTGGAAGACGGCTATGACGAGATCATCCACTTCACCATCAGCTCGGAGATGTCCTCGAGCTATGCCAATGCCGTACTGGCAGCGGAGGAGGTCGGGCATGTGCATGTCGTGGATACGAGAAATCTTTCCACAGGCGGCGGTCTGCTCGTGATCGCTGCGGCAGAGATGGCGGAGAAGGGCGACGATCCCGAAAAGATCGCCGAAGCCTGCCGTGCGCTCGCAGACAAGGTGGATGCCTCCTTCGTGATCGACAACCTCGAATTTCTGGTCAAGGGCGGGCGCTGCTCTCCCCTGAAGGCGCTGGGCGCCAATCTGCTCCAGCTCAAGCCGTGCATCTGCGTAAGCGAGGGCAAGATGGATGTCGGCAAGAAGTACCGGGGCAAGTTCGCTGCCGTGCTGCCGAAGTATATCCATGACCGCATTGCCGATGTGAGCGAGGTACGCAAGGATCACATCTTCATCACCCATGCGGGCTGCGACAAGAAGATCGTGCAGGCATGTATCTCCGAGCTGCGCGGCATCGCCAAGTTTGACGAGATCCACATCACCCGTGCGGGATGTACGATCTCCAGCCACTGCGGAAAGAACACGCTCGGGGTGCTCTTCCTGAGAAAATGATCGCTGCTAACGGGGTTCATCCGGGCTTTTCCCGGATGAGCCCCGTAATTTAGCCCCTCCCCTCGGGGGGAGGGGTCGGGGGTGGGGGGGATCCACCCTCCATGATACGCACGTTCTCACAACGCCCCGGCTGTAACTTATGAATATTCTGTGCACAAATCACAAAAAAATCATTGACAAGTTTCGGCAGATATGCTATAATAAAATTGTTTCCGGTATTACCGGCAATTACGTCACAGACTGCCCGCAGGGCGGTCTTAACGAAAGGAGTAAAGGAATATGGGACTTATTAAGGCGGTGCTCGGTGCTGTCGGCGGTACGCTTGCAGATTCCTGGAAGGAATTCTTCTACTGCGAGTCTATCCCGAACAATGTGCTGATGGTCAAGGGGCAGAAGATGATCGGTAACAGATCCTCCAACACCAAGGGAAACGACAACATCATCACCAAGGGAAGCGGCATCTGTGTTGCAGACGGTCAGTGCATGATCATCGTGGATCAGGGCAGAGTGGTCGAGATCTGTGCAGAGCCGGGTGAGTATACCTACGACACCTCGACGGAGGCATCCATCTTCTCCGGCGGCAAGCTCAGCCAGAATATCAAGGATACCTTCAAGACCCTCGGCAAGCGTATTGCTTACGGCGGCGATACCGGCAAGGATCAGAGAGTGTACTACTTCAACATCAAGGAGATCATGGACAACAAGTTCGGTACACAGAATCCTGTGCCGTTCCGTGTGTACTATAAGGAGCTCGGCAGGGGCTTTACGGCAGGAATGCGCTGCAACGGTACCTATTCCTATCGTATCATCGACCCGCTGCTGTTCTATGCCAATGTAGCCGGCAACGTATCGAACCAGTTCGACCGTTCCCAGCTCGATGCACAGCTGAAGGCAGAGTTCCTCGATGCCCTCCAGCCGGCATTCGGCGAGATCTCGGATATGGACATCCGCTATGACCAGATCACCCGCCACAATTCCGAAGTAAAGCAGGCAATGAACAATGCCCTGCGTGAGGACTGGATCAACCGCAGAGGTATCCAGATCGAGACCGTGCTCATCAACTCCATCACCATGTCCAAGGAGGATGAGGAGCGCATCCAGAAGTTCGAGGATCTGGCTTGGAACCGTGATCCGATGAACGCAGGTGCCGTTCTCGTGGATGCACAGGCTGAGGCGATGAAGACCGCTGCCGGCAACCAGGGCGGCGCTATGCTCGGCTTCATGAACATGAATGCTGCTGCAAATGCAGGCGGCATGAATGCACAGAATCTCTTCGCAATGGGTCAGCAGCAGCAGATGCAGCAGCAGATGATGCAGCAGCAGCAAATGATGCAGCAGCAGCCGGCACAGGGCGGCTGGACCTGCTCCTGCGGCACGACCAACACCAGCAAATTCTGCCAGAACTGCGGTCAGCCGCAGCCCGCAGCTGCTCCGGCAGCAGGCGGCTGGACATGTGCCTGCGGTACTGTGAACCAGGGTAAGTTCTGCCAGAACTGCGGCAAGGCTAAGCCCGCCGGTGCTCCGCTCTACAAGTGTGACAAGTGCGGCTGGACACCTCCGGATCCGCACAACCCGCCCAAGTTCTGCCCTGAGTGCGGCGATCCCTTCGACGAGAACGACGCTCAGTAAGCGGGGAGCCCCCGCTGGCAGACGCATACAGGGTTTCGTCCACGAGGATAGATCAGGACTTGCGCTGTGAGTGCAGTTCAATGTATGCATCAAAATAAACGAACGCAGCCCCCATTGCCGGTCGGCAAAGGGGGTCTGCTTATAGAGACTGCCCGTATCTGTGGGCAGAAACGAGGTGTTTTATGGCAGATTTATTGGAATACAAATGCCCATGCTGCGCCGGTAAGGTCGAATTTGACCCCAATTCGCAGCAGATGAAGTGCCCTTACTGTGAATCGGAATTTACGATCGAGGCATTGCAGGAGGCAAACGGTGTCCAGGAGCAGGCAGAGGATCAGCTCAACTGGGAAACACCGACCTCCGACTGGGGCGACGGCGAGACCGACGGCATGAAGGTCTATTCCTGCCAGTCCTGCGGAGGTCAGATCATCGCCGACGAGACGACAGGCGCTTCGGCGTGTCCGTACTGCGACAACCCGATCGTCATGACGGGGCAGTTCGCAGGCGATCTGCGTCCGGATTTCGTCATCCCGTTCAAGCTGGACAAGGAGGCTGCCAAGAAGGCGCTGCTCCAGCATTTCGAGGGCAAGAAGTTCGTGCCCAAGGTCTTCAAGGACGATCATCATATCGACGAGATCAAGGGCGTTTACGTTCCGGTGTGGCTGTTTGATGCAGAGGCACAGGGGCAGTTCCGCTATCATGCGGAAAAGGTGCGCCGCTGGAGCGATGACCGGTACAATTACAAGGAGATCAGCCACTACATGGTCAAGCGCCAGGGCAAGATGAGCTTTGAGCAGGTGCCGGTGGACGGCTCCTCCAAGATGGACGACACGCTGATGGAATCCATCGAGCCGTTCGATTTCAAGGGGGCTGTCCCCTTCCAGACGCCCTATCTGTCCGGCTACTTAGCGGACAAGTACGACGTGACCGCCGAGGAGAGCATCGGCCATGCCAACGACCGCATCCGGCAGAGCGTGGCGGACGAGATCCGCAAGACCGTGACGGGCTATGACACGGTCAATGTGGAGGATTCCGGCATCCAGCTCGAAAATGCGAAGGCGAAGTATGCGCTGTATCCCGTATGGCTGCTGAACATCAGCTGGAACAACGAGAAGTTCACGTTTGCGATGAACGGTCAGACCGGCAAGTTCGTCGGCAATCTGCCGCTGGACAAGAGCGCTGCGACCAAGGCGTTCTGCATCACGGCGGTGATCGCTTCCATCATCGTGTTCATCATCCTCATGATCTTCAACAGCGGCAAATAAGGAGGCGTGACATATGGTAACGAATATTCTGATCGCCATTGTGGTTGGCATCATCATCGCTGCGATCATTGTCGGCGGACAGGTCAGCGCCCTCAAATCCGTCAATGAACGGCACGAGGCGAGCGACTATGTGAAGCAGGGCAGTATGCAGCTTTCCCAGAAGCAGGACATTTTCCTGTACAAGAAGCTCGAAAAGACGGAAAAGCCACAGAATAACCAAGGTTAGTCATGCCGGAGCAGTTTCCCGGCCTGTCTCCGGAGGAACAGCATGAGCGGTTCAAGCGGCATCTGATCAGCGAGATCCGAAAGGGTGCGCTGTATCTGGGGCTCGGTCTGACAGGTGCATCGGCGGTCGTCGTTGTGATGTATCTGCTGCCGGACTATCTGGCGGTGCTGCTGGAACAGGCGGCGTATGCGGCTGGCGGTGCGATCCTGCTGGTCACCGGTGCGGCTGCCATGCGGCATCTGCTGCCCGTCCTATGGTGGGTCATTGCAGATCTCGCCCATAAGGACAGCGATGGCAAACAATAACAGAAACAGCCCCCTCGGCTCCAAGCCGAAGGGGCTGTTATGTATTTACTGACTACTCAGCACTGCTCACTTTGCCATCATCCATGACCAGTTCGTGAACGTGCCGACGGTCAGGAAGATCATCCATGTCAGCAGCGGGTTGAACATGATGAGCACGATCTGCTCCCGGCGGCTGCGGGCGTACATGAGGTTCTCCGCCAGCATGAATGTCAAAATCAGCACCGGTATCATGATGAAGAACGCTGTTTTGGCGCCGAAATACCACATCAGGAAGCTGATGCCCATCGTCACAATCGTCACCAGGAAGTTGAAGGCGACGCCGTAGCGCATCCGCTCGTCATTCGTCTTGCCGCTCAGCAGTGCGATCAGACCGGCGATCACCATCACGACCCCGCTCAGCAGCGTCACGGAAAGGCACATCACGCCGATGTCGTTCAGGCTCAGCGTCTCCGGATAGCGGATGACCCAGAAGGTGCCGAAGCCCTCCGCCAGCATCAGCAGCACCGGCAGGATACACGTCAGCGCCGTATACTTTGTCAGCTTACGCATGTATCTCCCTCCGTTCTGCCTCTCTCTGCTTCTTTCTCTATTCCTATTATAACACCTGCGGCGGTTTTTGTCCGTGGGAAATTGGGGAATTTTAGAAAAGTTCACATTTCTTGTTTAACCTGCACAAAATTTAGGAATATTTTTCTTCGCTCCCGCAATAGATTTATCAATGAAAATATGCTATAATAAATTTGTAATATCCGCTGACAAAATAGTATTCATGCGGTGAGAAGGAGGAATATCATCATGATCTATCGTGCCACACAAATCGTTTATGACGCACTCATCGAGGACAACTTCAAGTGCTCCATCCGTGAGGGCGAATCGTCCAGCACTGTCGTTGCCGGCGTGAATGGTGACAACTGCACTTTCGATGTGCTGTTCATCTCTCAGGACAACGAAAACGACGTATCCGTCCGCATCTATGACCTCTGCCGTTTCAAGGATGTCAAGCGTGACGCTGTGCTCGCTGCCTGCAACAAGTGCAACTGCGCTTATCGCTTCGTTCGTTTTACTGCTGATGATGACAACACCGTCACCGTTTCTGCTGACGTTCCGGTAGAGACCGCCAACCCGGGCAAGGTCTGCGTGGAGCTGTTCATCCGCTGTATGCGTATCGTGGATGAGTGCTATCCGGAGATCATGCGTGCGATCGTTTCCTGAGCACGTACTGCACAAAGATCCAACAAGGGAGCCTGCGCTCATGCAGGCTCTTTTTGTAGCCACAAATGCAGCTGACCGATACACTGTTTTCAGGGGATATTTTCTGCTTCCCCGCTATATCCGGTATGCGGTCGGCGACTTATTTGCATATTATTCATATATTTTGTGTAAAGTGCTTAAAATGAGCATCGGATTTTCTATAAATATTTGATAGCATTTTTTTCAAATATATGGTATAATAGAAGAGTAAATCCGGATATGGGAGCAGTCTGTCCTCATCCCGAGAGCGGGCGATCCCCCGGAAAATCATTATTGGAGGTAAAGACCAATGAGCAAGAAGTATGTTTATCAGTTCACTGAGGGCAACGCTACCATGCGTGAGCTGCTCGGTGGTAAGGGCGCAAACCTGGCTGAGATGACCAAGATCGGTCTCCCGGTTCCGCAGGGTTTCACCATCACCACTGAGGCCTGCACCCAGTATTACGAGGATGGCGGTATCAGCGATGAGATCATGGCTGAGATCGAGAAGAACATCGTTATCATGGAAGAGCGCGTCGGCAAGAAGTTTGGTGACAAGACCAATCCGCTGCTGGTTTCCGTTCGTTCCGGTGCCCGTGCATCTATGCCCGGCATGATGGACACCATCCTGAACCTCGGCCTGAACGAGGACGTTGTAGACTATATGGCAGAGCAGTCCAAGAACCCGAGATGGGCATGGGACTGCTACAGAAGATTCATCCAGATGTACTCCGACGTTGTTATGGAGGTCGGCAAGAAGTACTTCGAGCAGCTCATCGACAAGATGAAGGAGGCTCGTGGTGTGACACAGGACGTTGAGCTGACTGCTGACGACCTGAAGGAGCTGGCTGGCCAGTTCAAGGCTGAGTACAAGGCTAAGATCGGTTCTGACTTCCCGTCCGATCCGAAGGAGCAGCTCGTTGGCGCTATCAAGGCTGTATTCCGTTCCTGGGACAACCCCCGTGCAAACGTATACCGTCGTGACAACGATATCCCGTTCTCCTGGGGTACTGCTGTAAACGTACAGATGATGGCATTCGGTAACATGGGCGATGACTGCGGTACCGGTGTTGCGTTCACCCGTGACCCTGCAACCGGCGAGAAGAAGCTCATGGGCGAGTTCCTGACCAATGCACAGGGCGAGGACGTTGTAGCCGGCGTTCGTACTCCTATGCCGATCCAGGAGATGGCTGACAAGTTCCCGGAGGCTTATGAGGAGTTCGTTAAGGTTTGCAAGATCCTCGAGGACACCTATCATGACATGCAGGATATGGAGTTCACCGTAGAGAAGGGCAAGCTGTATATGCTGCAGTGCCGCAACGGTAAGAGAACTGCTCAGGCTGCGCTGAAGATCGCTTGTGACCTCGTTGATGAGGGCATGAAGACCGAGCGTGAGGCTGTTGCAATGATCGACCCGAGAAACCTCGACACCCTGCTCCATCCGCAGTTCGACGCTAAGGCTCTGAAGGCTGCTACTCCGCTGGGCAAGGGTCTGGGTGCATCTCCCGGCGCTGCTTGCGGTAAGGTCGTATTCACAGCTGATGACGCTGTAGAGTGGGCTGCAAAGGGCGAGAAGGTCGTTCTGGTTCGTCTGGAGACCTCTCCGGAGGACATCACCGGCATGAAGTCTGCTCAGGGTATCCTGACCGTTCGTGGCGGTATGACCTCTCACGCTGCTGTAGTTGCTCGTGGTATGGGTACCTGCTGCGTATCCGGCTGCGGCGACATCAAGATGGACGAGGAGAACAAGAAGTTCGAGCTGGCTGGCAAGACCTTCGTTGAGGGCTCTGAGATCTCCATCGACGGTACTACCGGTAACATCTATGACGGCATCATCCCGACTGTTGACGCTCAGATCGCTGGCGAGTTCGGCAGAATCATGGGCTGGGCTGACAAGTACAGAACCATGAAGGTTCGTACCAATGCGGATACGCCGGCTGACGCTAAGAAGGCTCGTGAGCTGGGTGCTGAAGGTATCGGTCTGTGCCGTACCGAGCACATGTTCTTCGAGGCTGACAGAATCGCTGCATTCCGTGAGATGATCTGCTCTGATACTGTAGAGGGCCGTGAGGCTGCTCTGGCTAAGATCGAGCCGATGCAGCAGGGCGACTTTGAGGCTCTGTACGAGGCTCTCGAGGGCTGCCCGGTTACCATTCGTTTCCTGGATCCGCCTCTGCACGAGTTCGTTCCGACTGAGGAGGCTGATATCGAGGCTCTGGCTAAGGCACAGGGCAAGTCCGTTGAGTACATCAAGGCTATCATCGCTGGTCTGCACGAGTTCAACCCGATGATGGGTCATCGTGGCTGCCGTCTGGCTGTCACCTATCCGGAGATCGCTAAGATGCAGACCAAGGCTGTCATCAAGGCTGCAATCAACGTACAGAAGGCTCATCCGGACTGGACTGTAAAGCCGGAGATCATGATCCCGCTCGTAGGCGACGTGAAGGAGCTGAAGTTCGTCAAGGCTGTTGTAGTTGAGACTGCTGACGCTGTTATCGCTGAAGCTGGCGCTAAGCTCGAGTATGAGGTTGGTACCATGATCGAGATCCCGAGAGCTGCTCTGACGGCTGACGAGATCGCTGCTAACGCAGACTTCTTCTGCTTCGGTACTAACGACCTGACCCAGATGACCTATGGCTTCTCCCGTGACGACGCAGGCAAGTTCCTGGGCGCTTACTATGATGCCAAGATCTTCGAGTCTGATCCGTTCGCAAAGCTCGACCAGACTGGCGTTGGCAAACTGATGGAGATGGCTATCAAGCTCGGCAAGCCGGTTAATCCGAAGCTCCACTGCGGTATCTGCGGTGAGCACGGCGGCGACCCGTCCTCTGTTGAGTTCTGCAACAAGATCGGTCTGGACTATGTTTCCTGCTCTCCGTTCCGTGTGCCGATCGCAAGACTGGCTGCTGCACAGGCTGCAATTAGCCAGGCCAAGTGATTCCAGTTATTGGAAATTACTGACATAAGCGCGTAATTGCGTGCGTATCTGAATGATACGATCACCCCCGTCGCATAACAAGCGATGGGGGTGGTTTTTGGTTGCCGGTGCGCACTGGCTCTTGCCGTCTGCCATGAAATGTGCTATAATAGATACCACAGAGCATCTCGGACAGCGATACATCATCGAACTCAAGATCCGGAGAGGCGAACGCTACAACGCCGAAGGTGAACAGCAGCTCCGGGAATATCTGGATTACTTCCAACTCGATATGGGCTATATGCTCAGCTTCAATTTCAATAAGAATAAGCGGCAGGACGTGGAGCAGGTGCAGGTCGGGGATAAGATCCTGATCGAGGCAATGCTGTAAAAACAAGCGCATGTAGCT
>JAIKWY010000041.1 GCA_024684395.1 Oscillospiraceae bacterium | reverse complement strand
GAAGCTCGCTGCATATGTGATCCTGGCTGTCAGCCTGACTGGTCACAAGGAGGTTCTGTCCATACATATCGGCGAAAATGAGAGTGCCAAGTACTGGCTCGGGGTTCTGAATGAGATGAAAAATCGTGGCGTAAAGGACATTCTGGTCATCTGCGCCGATGGTCTTACCGGCATAAAAGAAGCCGTCAATGCTGCGTTTCCGCAGACAGATCTCCAGCGCTGCATCGTCCATCAGGTGCGAAATACGCTGAAATACGTCGGTGATAAGAATAAGAAAGAGTTCGCCAACGACTTGAAAACGATCTATCACGCTCCTTCTGAGGAAGCGGCTCTCGAGGCACTTGAGCGTGTTACCGAGAAATGGGAGGGCGACTACCCCAGTGCCATGAAGAGCTGGCACAAGAATTGGGACGTCATATCGCCGATTTTTAAGTTTTCGGCTGATGTCAGAAAGGTGATCTACACCACCAATGCCATTGAGAGTCTGAACAGTGGCTACCGCCGTCTGAATAAACAGAGGAGCGTATTTCCGAGCGATACAGCGCTCCTGAAGGCGCTGTATCTGGCAACGCATGAGATCGCCAAGAAATGGACTATGCCGCTGAGAAACTGGGGCAGGGTGCTCGGCGAGCTGGAGATCATGTATCCCGACAGGCGCGGCTGATAGCAGAAGTATCTTGACAAATTACAGTATCCGTTGTATACTGTAAGAAATTGGAGCGGCTTTTCAAGTCGCTCCGGTAATATCGTTTTTATCACAGTTTTCGATTTTACAGAGATTTTTTCGCAGAGCCCGCATTTATGTTTATCAGTTCGGACACGATACATTATTTCATCATGAGGACTATCGGGCGGCTTACGGCTCCGATCATGGCGTTTCTTCTGGTAGAGGGCTTCCTGCATACACGGAATTTCCGGAAGTATTTGCTGCGGATGCTGCTGTTTGCTTTCATAGCAGAGCCGTTCTATCTGTTGATGATACTCGGCAGACCGCCTATGAGCATGTGGGAGACAATACAGAATCTCGATGTGCTGTTCACGCTAACGATCAGTCTGGTGATGCTCTGGATTCTGTCACAGAAGCGATGGAGCATGACGGTCAGGCTGATTGTAGCGCTGCCGTGTTTCATGCTGGCAGATCTCTGCGACTGGTCGTATATCCTGCCGGTATGGGTGATGATCTTCTTTCTTTTCAGACAAGAAATACAGAAGCGGGTCCTGGAATCCTGCCCACTGCCTTACAGGACATGACGGAGATCATTTCGTCATTTGTTATGCTCGGCAGCAAGCAGGGGGCTGTTCGCATCAAGGAGAAATTCAATAAGGCTGCAGGTCAGATTCAGCTTTTCCCGTATTCCGGCATCGCAGTTCCGGAGGAAAAGCTCGCTAAGCTTGGATTCCGTATGAGCGTGATTGAAAAATACCTGATGTTTTATAAGGTATTCGAGGACGAGAATAAAGTGATCGTGTACCATGTTCTGAACGGTACACGGGACTACCCGACATTTATGAATCGCTTGTATCAGCAGGGGGAGTGATTGAAAGCTCTCCCTGCTTTTTATCATCCAGGATGTCGATTTTCTTTGGCAACCCCACCGAAATCTCCAGCATCCGCTCAATCTCCTCCTTCGTCAGCTTCTTCTTCCCAAACCACACAGCCGTGATCTGCGCCTGGATGCTCTCCTGATAGAGCCGGTCAGAAATGGCTCGCAGTTCTCTGATCTGTGCATTGATCGCTTTCAGTTCAGCGGTGAGCTCCTGCATCCGGGAACGCTTCTTTTCCTTCGCCTTTTCGAGCTTTGCAAGCTCCGCCTGCACGGTTTTCAGCGTGTAGGCTTTCTCTTTATCCGCCATAAGTATCCTTCGTTCTTGTTTTCTCAAATAAGTCCTCAATCGTCTCCGGATAGGGCAGCGCCCCGGTGTCATCGCCAAATACCGTTGCATTTCCGAACCGGAAACAGCCCGTGAAGATCTCCTTCGGATCGTCCGGATTTACGGTATTCCGGTTGATCACACTCAGAATATTCTCCTGATAAAATGCATACGTCGGTGCCAGACGAACCGTATCGTCATATGAGGATGCCTTCTTTCCGCCGATCACTGGGAAGTCCACGCTTCCCCCACAGCCTGTCACCAGATGCCCGTGCGCTTCCTTGCCGTCGGTGCCGATGATACAGCCGGTTTGTCCTGCTTTCAGGCAGCTTTGCTGCTCCTGATCTTCAAATACGCCCACACTGAATTGCAGCTCATTGGTATAGCAGTTGGAGATCAGCGAACCCTCTGCATCCGTAGCCGCTTCTCCGGCGATACCGCCGCCAGCCACCTCAGATTGTAGAATGATATTGCGTGCAGCGCAGCCCTGAATGCTGCCGCCATAGCTGCCGGGAAGCTCACGCCCCAGCGCATTGTAATGCCGTGCGCCGCCTGCGCTTCCTGCTATGCCTCCGGCGTTGAAGATGTTGCCTGCGCTGAAAAGAAGTATACGCATGAATCAACCACGTTTGCCGGTTTGCCGGAAATGCCGCCAGCGTACAGGATATAGTCCTCCAGATTGGCGTAGATACCAAAATCCGTCACATAGCAGTCCTCGATCTGACCGCCAAGCCCGGTAATGGCTCCAATCGCAAACTCACCGGTCTTTGTCGGCTCTGGCGCCGCTGCGGGTTCAGTCGGCTCGATGATGTTGCCCTCCTCGTCATACTCCACGACATCGGGCGGCACGACCACCGGTGCCGTCACATATTCAATCGGCTCTGTTGTCGTTTCCTGTTCAGGATGTTCTGCATAGATAGCTGAGTGCGACACCGTGCAATGCTTGATGACCGTCTCGCCTGTTTCATACCGCTTGCCATCCTCTGTCTCATAGCGATAGTTATACACAGCACAAACAATAAAGCCAAAATCCCGGTATTCCTCAGAATGAATGAACGAATCCCGGATATTGACGTTCCGGATCACGGCACCAGAGATCTTCCCGAATAGCGAATCATTCAGATTCCGGATGCAGTAACCGCCGCCGTCATATTCAAAATGCTCGTCATCCGGTGAACATTTCAGCTCATTCACCGTATCAATCGGCTTGTGCTGCTCCCAATCCGGGAACACAATGTCCGCTGTCTGCACGAAATAGCCACGGGCTTTTTCCTCGCCCATTAGCTCCAACTGATCGTAGTAGTCGATCCGATACGGATCATCCTTCGTGCCACTGCCGCCGCCATACTTGACGAGAACCCGGTAGAGCTTGGTATCCTTCGTAAAGCTGTAGGTCTGACCGCCGTAGTATTCGATCTATTCAACATCAGGCGAGGAACTGAATCCCCATGTGTAGCCACGGACATGCGTGAAGAAATCTTCTTTGCATAGTAATTGTCCTTGCCTCCGGAGTCGTTGAAGGCGACTGGAATACCGTACTCCCTGGCTTTCTTTGTCATCAGCTTTTCAGTGAATATCGTATGGATCTGTACAAATCCTTACATGATGATGGCTTTTATTATGTTCCTTCCGAAGAAGAGATACTATACCACTATAAACACTTATGCCCAAATTGCACAAAGCTGATGACACGGATTCCCCTGTCTCAGCAGCACGGTCTTGTCGGAATAGACAATTCCGAAGAACTTGTAATATGCCCGAAATGCGGAGATACTGCAATTGCCGAATTTTGTGGGTGGACGGACTAAAACCGCTGAGAGAACAAATCCCTCAGCGGTTTCTTTATGCCTATTTTTTATTGATAGCGTCCAGCAACTCCTGCACATTGACGTGCGTATACACTTTCTCGGTCAGTGACATTGCTCCCGAATGACAAACGATCTACTTTATCAACGTAGGCGATACCTCTTTCGCGGTCATCATCGAGATACAGGTATGACGTGTATCGTGCGGCTTGTGAGTGCTGCCGATCAGCACCATAACAGGTGTCTAGTAGGAATCGTAGTAGTTGCATAGAAATATTATCCACATTCTTGTCGTATATGAACAAGACAGTTCGTTATTGCCGTATCCACGCCGGGACAGAAGCGGCGTTTTTGAGGAAAGGAGTTGACAACTGCCGGCGCATGTGCTATAATTATGAAGTGCGAATGACCTGGAACAGATAGGCGGGTATGGCGGAATTGGCAGACACGTTGGATTTGGGCAGCGTTACGACAGAGGAAGAATTGAATAGATATGCGCCTGTGGTGGAATTGGCAGACACGTTGGATTTAGGTTCCAATGTCGCAAGACATGCAGGTTCAAGTCCTGTCAGGCGCATCAGCGGGGGAGCCCCCGCAGGCAGACGCGCTCCAAGGTTCACTTGGGGCGCTGTTTTTTGCCTGGCTGATGGTGCATATCATTTTGGATAACACAACACATATAACGAAGGCTGATCGCATTGCTGTGGTCAGCCTTCGTTCTTTATCGAGCTGTCTGCTCCGTATCCACCCATGTCACATAGCTCGCTTCAAAAGCCCCGTTGGCTTCTGGCATGAGATGCTCCTCTCATTTGTAATTGCAGATTGAATATATATTATTACCTTGAGATTTATATTATAACATATCTTAGGATGGTTGTCACGAGGGTTTTAAAACTATTTGAGGAAGAATGAGAGAAGGATTATTGGGGCTGGGTTGCAATAGGCGAGAGAGGTATGGACAACGTATAATCATTCCTGTCAGTATGCTTACTCTTCAAATCCCGCCAATGCATGCAAAGCTCCCACATTACGCGCGGATTTCCCTTCCAGGTTCACCCCTGTAAATGCAGGGAAATAGTCCTGTAGCACGATACGATCATCCTCCACATGAAGAAGCGATTCAATGATGATTCAATATTGGTAAGCTATCCTGATAGTCAGAATCATATTTATCGGATAGAGGGATCGTTTTGCAGGATGTCCTGTGTCACAGAGCGTTTTTCACAGATTATCACAAACCATTCATTCCCTGTCCATATCCGCATGGTATACTGATAAAAGCAAACCCGGAAAGGATGTATACACATGGAGCATTCCGACATTTACGGCGGTTTCAGACCGACGCTGGAGCAGATCAAGGACACCTTCGCCCGGCGGATCGAGGATTATACTGTTGCGGAATATGAAAAGACCGGCATCAGGATCTATGAGCACCTGATCGCCCGTGTCAAATCCGAGGACAGCATGACGGAGAAATGCGAACGCAAGGGGCTTCCGACTACGCCGCACAGCGCCATGAAGGAGCTGCGGGACAGCATCGGCATCCGCATCATCTGCTCGTTTATTGATGACATTTATGCGAATATCGAACAGATCCGCGCTTTCCCGGACTGCCGTGTGGCTGAGGAAAAGGACTACATCAAGCACGCCAAGTCCAACGGCTACCGCAGCTATCACATGATCCTCGAATATACCGCACCTTTTGCAGATGTGGACGGCAATACTCCCGGTACGTTCTATATCGAGATCCAGCTCCGCACCATTGCCATGGCAAAGCTGGTAGAGGAGCTGCTGTATATCTCACGGCTGGATGCCGGAAAAATGCCATTGCATTTTGAGGAATCAGACATGCACGAGCTTATTTATGACTGTGTTCGTATTGCACAGCCGCTTGCAGAACAAAAATCCTGTGACATCCGGATCGACAGTATAGATCCGGATGCACGAGCAATCTGCGATGAGGAACAGCTTACTCGTGCCCTCTCCAATCTGCTTGTGAATGCAGTTTATCACTGCCGGACAGAGGTGCAGATCCGATGCCAATGCGAGCCAAAACAAATGATGATCCTGATCCATAATGACGGAGAGCAGATTCCAGCGAATCATCTGCCGCATCTGTTTGATCGGTTCTATACAGGGCATCACGGCGGTTCTGGGATCGGACTTTCGATCGCTATGGAGGTCATCCGGCTGCATCACGGCAGACTCCGGATGGAGAATGACAGGGATGGAGTCACTTGCTGCGTATGGATTCCATATAACAGCAAAGGATTCATACATCCAAACACAGATCAAAGTATCCCTTCTTGAGCTGATCGACCCGAAAGCAGATTCCATTCGGATATATCATCTTGGAAAGAAGTGGGAATCCAAGATCGAGACACTTGGCACGGACAAGGGATTCTCACAGGATGCACCGCTGCGGTTTTAGCTCCTATTTGCGTAAGGAGTGCAGGTTCAAGTCCTGTTACCCGCATCAATGATCAATTTCAGCAGCGACCGCGGGCTTTCGATGCCTGCGGGGAGACGATACAGCACAGCATCACAGAAATATACGGAGGTAGATGCATGAGAAAAACAGCTTTATTCAGCCTTTTACTTCTGCTGCTTGGCATGTTTGCCGGGTGCGGCGATACTGCCCATGTCAAAAAGCAGCTGAAACAGTCCGTCGTCAGTACGGAGACGTGGACGGGCAGCTATACCATTCTGAACAACAGCTACGACAATGTGGACTTCACTGTCTTCGTCTATGACGATGACAGCATCCAGATCACCGGCGTGCAGAACTGCGATCTCCAGTGCAATAACGTGGAGCTGCAATTTGGTTATCTCGGCTATGATACTGATGTGTACACCGTCCGCAGCTCAGATCTGGAGACCTTAGATATCCGGCGTGGAAAACCGATGACCTATTTCAGTTCCGGGGTCCCGATGGAAGCATCCATCAAAGAAGGTACGGTCATCGCCGAGGTCGTTCTGGTGCCGCGCGTTGCATTTTCCGAAAAGACTCATGTGAATGTGTTTGGTCATGATATTACCATCCACTGATGGAAAATGGCAGACGCTCGCTGTTTGTTTGTAATGAAAACAGCCTCCCGTGTCACATCGGAAGGCTGAACTTTTGTAGATAGCATATCAAAAAAAGACCGGATCCTCTCGTGGAAGATCCGGTTTTTGCATTCATAAACCGTCAGTGCTGTGTCTTTTTTGCCTGCAAGGAGTCGTTGAGCTTGCCGACTTCGATGCGGTAGCTCAGGCTGATGCAGAACCAGACGATGACATATGCCACCGTTTCCATTGCCAGCAGGATCATCAGGAAGCCGAGCGAATCCACCCACCGCAGGAACAGGCTGAGCGGGATATAGGTCAGGATGCAGATGGTGTAATGCACCAGCGCCGACCGCAGCATACTCCAATGCTCGATGTCATAGAAGCTCATGCCGGCAAAGCAGACAGCGCCGTACACGCCTGTGAGCAGTGTCTGCACCAGCAGTGCAAGGGGCTCACTGCCCATTGCCCGGACAAACTCGTGTGAAAGGATGCTGCCGTCACCGGCGGCAGAGCTGATCAGGAAAGCGATCACATTGCAGAGCGCCATGCCGAGGATCAATCCCCGGACAGCACGATTCAGTGTCAGTTTCAGCATGGTATCACTCCTTTCCGGATATGCGCTTGCGGATGGCAGAGATGCAGCGTCTGGATGCCCATGTCTCGGTGCCGTCCAGGAATTTGAGACAGAGCGTGCCGCTCAGTGAGAAGTCGAAGCGCTGCACCTTTTGCAGGTTGACGATCTCGTGCCGTGAGATGCGGATAAACCGCGCAGGATCGAGGATCTGTTCCATATATTGCAGTGTGCGGGATACCGTATAGGTGTCGCTTTCCGTGCAGATGTTGAGCTGCTTGCCGGATACGGTCAGCCGGATGATGGTATCGGAAGGTATCGTGTGGGTGACATTGCTGACGTCCGTGATGAGCAGGACATCCGTGTCAAAAGCAGCGATCTTGTCGATCAGATACTCGACCTGCTCGTCCCGCTCCGCCGAGCGGATGCATACTTCGATATGCGGAAGCCGGGCATCCTGTTCAAATACTATCTTTAAATGCTTCATGTGCTTGTCCCTTTTCTGATGGATTCCCGTTATGCAGCGCAGTTCCGGGGATGGTGATACATTCTTTATTTTACCGCTTTTTTGATTTTTTTGCAAGTCTCAGAGTATAAACGGTATAAAATCCGGTACGAGCGGTATGCAGGGGCAAGCAGAAGGGTGCTGCACCGTGTAGGATGCAGCACCCCCCTGTGGTATCTTATGCAGGATCAGATTCAGCGATCCTGATCTTCCTTGCGGCGCTTGTTGGAGATGATCACTGCAACAGCACCCAGCCCGATCAGCTCGAATGCACCAAGCACGATCCAGAGCTGTGCAGCGGCGTTGTTACCGGTCTGCGGAAGCGTCGGCTCCTCAGTGGGCTCCTCAGTCGGTTCCTCAGTAGGCTCCTCAGTGGGCTCCTCGGTCGGCTCCTCGGTCGGCTCCTCAGTGGGCTCCTCAGTGGGCTCCTCGGTAGGCTCCTCAGTGGGCTCCTCAGTCGGCTCCTCGGTCGGCTCCTCGGTGGGGACCTCGATCTTATCGAAGACGGGCTTAATCACAACTTCGTCTGCATCGCGGAGGACGTCCTCGGTCAGCGTCAGGGCGAGGGTCGTGTCATCATCCGGGCTGTAGAATCTCGAGCCGATGATGACGCCGGCAAACAGATAGCCTTCGTCCGGCGTTGCAGTCAGTGTCACGATCTCGCCGAGATGCATGATCTCCTTGTCAGCTGTGACGGTGCCGCCTTCCTCTGCGAGGTAGATCGTGACCGGAAGATCCTTGAGGATCGGTTCAAACTCTGCGGTGATGTTCACTGCGGTCTGGTCTTTCAGGACTTCCTCATTGAAAATGATCTCAAACTCGGTAGCGCCGTTCGGATCATACGGGACGCCGTTGATGACGAGCCCCTTGAAGAGGCAGCCCTCTGCCGGCTCTGCCACGAAATGCATGGTATCGCCGAGCGCATAGGTCTCCTTGTCGCTGGTGAGCTTGCCGCCCTCGGCATCGGTATAGCTTACCTCGAGCGCATAGAGCTTGACAAACATCGGGGTAACTGTTACGATATCCTTTCCGTTGAGCACCTCCTCGTTGATCTCGATGATGAACTGGTCATCGCCGGGACGGCAGAAGTACTCGTTGCCGTTGATGACAGCGCCTCTGAACTCGTAGCCATCGGCAGCTTCGATCGTTGCTTCCAGGGTGTCGCCGAGGAGCAGCGCTGTGTTCTTGACGGTCATCGTGCCGCCCTCTGCCGGGTTGGCAACTGCGACAGTGTAGGACTTGACGAAGTTCGGGGTGACGGTCAGGGCATCCTTGCCGTTCAGCAGCTGCTCATCCACCTCGATGACGAATTTACCTTCATACGGCTGATAGGGGTAATTGTTGCCGTTGATGGTGACGGACTTGCATTCATAGCCCTCAGCAGGCTCTACAACTGCCCAGAGGTTCTCTCCGATGGCAAGCGCAGCGTCTTCCGCTGTCAGCGTGCCGCCCTTCTCCGGGTTGTTGACGGTGACGGCATAGGTCTTGACAAAGCTCGGGCTGAATACGAGCGCCTGATCGCCGTTGAAGCTCTCTTCCGTTACTTCGAGATCATAGCTCTGCTGGTCGTCCGGTGTCGGGAACGGCTGGCTGTTGATATTCAGCTTGTCGAAACGATAGCCTTCCTCAGCGTTGGGAGTGATGGTGAGGGTATCGCCCACGCTGAACTCCGTTTTGTTATCGGGGAGCGTGATGGTCACAGTGCCGCCCTCGGTCTCCTCGACCACGTATTCATAGGCATTCACGACTACCGGCTCGATGGTCAGAGTGTCGGTCTCCTCGTTGAACATGTCCTCGGAGAGCTCGACCTCGATGATAAATTCATCATCCTCGCCCTTCGCCAGCATGAAGATCGGCGGCGAATTGAGTGGTTCACTCGGCAGGAAGCGCGTACACTTCTGTACCACGCCGTTGATACTCACGGCGGTCAGTTCACGCTTGACCTGTACGTCATAGGTCGCCCCCTTCATGGAGGATGTCGGCAGGGTCTTCCCCTTGAAAGAAGGCGTTTTTGCGGAAACCTTGAACCGGAGCGTTTTCATATCCTTCGTGACCTTATAGGTCGGAAGGGTGAAGGTGAAGTCGTTGTTCTCCGCCGGCACGACGGTGTATTCCTTCTGCGCCGGGGTCACAGCGCCTTCTACGAATGCCGGCTTCACAACGATCCGCCAGTTGTCCTCGGAGAGGTCAGCTGTGATCGGGATCTCGCAGGTCTCGCCGTCCTTGGAGGTGAACTTCTTGCCGTTCACTTCCACGGCGTCGAGCTTATAGCCGTCGTTGGGCTTGGACTGGATGACAGAGGTATCGCCCTTGAATACGAAGCCGGGCTCGTTGGTGATGGTGCCGTTGGCATCCTCGGCCACGTCATACTGCATGTACCAGCCCTCTGCAAAGGTGCCGGACACGTTCAGAGCCTTCTTGCCGTTCAGCAGATCGTCATTCACGGTGAGGGTGGCTGCCTTGCCGTCGGCAGGATAGGTCTTGCCGTTGACGGTGACTGCCTTCAGGTGCATGGCCTCGGAATTGCCCATGCCGCCGACGATGAACTCATCGCCGAAGAATACATAGGAATCGCCGAAGAGCTGACCAACATCTGCTGTTTCATAGGTCACAGGGATCGCAAGGCTCTCGGGTACAAACTCGGGCACGATCGTGTATTCGTTGGAGTCGCCGAGGTAGGTGCTGCTGCCGTAGAAGCTGACTGTGCCGCCCATGACCGCCTCGGAGCAGTTGATGGTCTTGCCGTTGACAGTCATGGAATGGAGCGCCTTGCCCTTATCCGGTGTGACAGTCATCGTCAGCTCCTGGAATGTCTTGAGCCACGGCTTGTCGCCGGTCACGGTGCCGCCTTCGACCTGCTGGATATTGACCTTGCCGGCTGTCTCGAACTTCGGAGCGACCTCGAAGGACTCATAGCCGTTCAGCACGGTCTCATCCATCACGAGCGTAAGGGTTGCGCCGTCCTCGGAGTAGTAGAAATTGTCGTTGATGGTCGCACCGGTCATCACGAAGTCCTTGCGGACATCCTCTGCGTTGAAGGTCACTTCTGCGCCGAGGCTGCATTCGCTGAGGGTGGCAGTTGCCCTGCCGTCATAGACCTCCTTGATGTTGATCGGGTAAGTCTGCTCGGTGGGCACCACTGTCACGGCGCCGGAAATGGTCCATTCCGGATCTGCGCCCTGGCTGAGCGGGAGCTCGATCGGGTCGGAGCGGTCGGTCATCTGGTAGTAGGTCGGGTCAAATTCGCCCTCGAGCGAAACGGTCACGACACCGTCCATGTCCTTCGGCACACCGGCGACCCACTGCCCGAGACTACCGGGCTCGCCCTGGGTCACGATGCCGTCTGTCCACTGGAACGTCTCCGTGCCGATGTGGATCTCATCCTCGGCGGTCAGTCCCCAGGCTTCCATTGCCTTGGGCATCTCGTCCGGGGCGACGGAAGTCACCGTGTAGGGGTGCTGGTAGGTATCATACATCAGTGTGTAGACGTCGGAGCTGCCAGACGGGCGGAACTCCCACATGCCCTCGATCATGTCATACAAGCCCTCGGCGGAGGTGCCGCCCTTCTTGACGGGATAGGCGACCTCATAGGTCAGACCGTTGTCATCTACGCTGACAAGGCGGGCTGCAAACTGGGCGGGGACGCCGGGATCGGGCATCTTCTCGATGACTTCGAGCGGGTATTCCTTCCCGACTTCATATTCACTGACAGGAGCTGTATACTGTGCGGCAAGACCACGCTGGTTCTCATCCTCGGGCTGCACCTTGAATTCCAGCTCATCCTGAGCAGTGACTTCCTTGACGTTGTAGTATTTGCCGCTACGGCTCGCAGATGCCTTGATGGGCACAGAGGAAGTGTAGACATACAAGCCGCCTTCCTCCGTGACGGACTCATCGCTCATGTAGACGGTGTTGTACGTGATGTGTACATCCTCGAATGCCTCGCCGTCATTGAGCGTGCCGGTCGCATTCACGCTGAACGTGAACTGCTCGATCGAGCCGGAAAGACCTGCTGCTGCCTGCAAGTCCTGTGCCCTGAAAGTCCATGCGAACTGTACCTTTGCAGCTTCTGCTTCGGGATCTGCCTCGATCTCTTCGAGCGTTGTCGCTTCGCCTTCGGCATTGACATAGCCTGTGATCGTGACTGTGCCGAACGGCGCCTCAATGCCGGCGTCCTCTGCCATCACGGCAGCCGCGCCGCTGAACCCGCTTGAAAACATGCAGCAGGTCAGGCTCATGGATGTTACCATTGCGGTGATTCTTTTCTTTTTCATAGTTTCCCTCCTGTCATTTTACATTCATCTGGTGGATCGGGTCAGGTTGTCTGCAATGATCGCCTCCTTTTGTTTATATATTATTCACAAAATTTCTTTCTCCGTATAGCTATTATTATAGTCAATGCCGAATTGAAAGTCAATAGCTATGGTATAAACGGTCTGAAATACAGCGCAAACGGTTCACAGCGCCCGCATGATCAGCCGCCTTTTGTCTCCCGGACGGAGCAAAATATGCCAGGTTCCAAAAATACCGGCATATTTTTGTGCAATGATTGACATTTTCTGCAAGATATGCTATAATAGTTTTGTTAGATTGCTCTAAAATATGTCTCCGGACGTACAGAGCAAGACTGTGGAGGTGATACCATGTCTGAAACAAAGCAGCAACGCACCCGCAGGCGGTTTTCGATCAGCACCAAGATCTATCTGTTCGTGACGATGATCGTGCTGGTGATCGCAGGCGGCACGGCGGTCATTTCCTATCTCATCAGTGCAAGGCAGATCGACAACTATTTCAAGCGGCTCGCCTACAATACGGCGGAGAACTACGCATCGCTGTCCGATCCGGATTTTCTCGCGAGGCTGCGGGTCATTGCCGAGTCGGACGAATACCAGGCGATCCGGGATCAGGCGGAGGAGGACGATGACGAAGCTGCCATCCAGGCGTATTTCGAGGAGCAGGGCATCTGGGAGGAATACCAGGCGAACCAGGCGGCGCTCACCAACTACCTCAGCCACATGGACGACATCAAGTACCTGTACATCGTGGCACTGGGCGACAAGAACGCCATGACGGATATGTATCTGCTTGACGATGACGAGAATCCGATCTACGAGACCGGCTATTTTGAGGATCGTGAGCCGGAGCTGTACGGCGTGGAGCCCGAGAAACGCATCGAGCCGACGATCAACAACGGCGACTGGGGCTGGCTCTGCTCGGCGTATGCCGGTGTGTATGATGCACAGGGTGATCTGGTCTGCCATGTCGGCTGCGATGTCGATATGAGCGAGATCATGGCGGAACGCTACCGCTATTTTGCGGCGATCATCGTGGCGGCTGTCATTCAAGTGCTGCTGGTCGTCATCTGTGCGATCTTTTTTGCGAACCGTGTCATCATCTCGCCGCTGGCATCCATCACCAAGGAGATGCAGCGCTTCAAGCCGGGTGAGGATACCGACTATGAGAAAGCCGGTGTCATGGAGCTCAAGCTGAAAAGCCGGGATGAGGTCTATGACATCTACCAGGCGATCCGCACGATGCAGATGCATATCATCGACTATCTGAATGAGCTGTCCGCTGTGCAGCGTGCCAAGGAACAGGCGCTCAACAGCCTCGAACAGGCGGAGAGCGACATCAAGGACAAGGAAGAGCAGATCGGCGAGATCAGCAAGCAGATCTACCGTGACGCCCTGACGAGTGTCGGCAACAAGGCAGGCTATGTGCAGAAGACGGAGGAGCTTGCCCGGAAGATCGCTGACCGGACGGCGGAATTTGCCATCGTTATGGTCGATCTGAACGACCTCAAGCGCATCAACGATGAGCTGGGACACCGTGCAGGCGATGCCTATATCAAGGGCAGCTGCCATCTGGTGTGCTATATCTACAAGCATTCGCCTGTGTTCCGGATCGGCGGCGATGAGTTCGTCGTGATCCTCGAAGGTGAGGACTATGAGAACCGGAAGGCGCTGCTCGAGGAGACAAGGGCTGCCTTCGCACGGAGCTTTGCCAACACGGATGCACCGCCGCAGGAACGCTATTCCGCTTCGGTCGGCATGGCAGAGTATTCGGCGGATGACTATGCGGTGGAGCTCGTGTTCCGCCGTGCGGACAGTGCGATGTTCGAGGAAAAGAAACGCTTCAAGGAGCAGCACGGTTCCTACCGCTGATGCAGGGAAGCGCAGATCAGAACGGATCAGGACCCCTGCATGGTCATGCAGGGGTCCTGCTGTGTCAAAAAAGTAGTATAAATGCGGTAATTCTGGTAGATTTTCTACCAGATTCGTTGTATAATGCAAATAATAGAACACTGCGCACGGCGCAGGAAACAGGAGGAATGGGCATGAAAAAAAGAGTGATCTGCGCAGCACTGGCTTCTTTTCTGCTGCTGACAGGTTGTGCAGGACCTGCATCGTCTGTCGTTGAGACGACCGAAGCCCCCACCGAGGCTGCAACGGAGGAAATGACCGAGGCTGAAACCGAGGCTGTGACCGAAGCAGAGGTACCGGAGCTTCCGGGCTATACACTGCTCTGGAACGATGAGTTCAACGGCGATGCGCTCGACGAGACCATCTGGAACTATGAGCCGCATGAACCCGGCTGGACGAATGAGGAGCTCCAGGAGTACACCACATCGACCGACAATGTCTTCCTGCGGGACGGCAATCTCGTCATCAAGGCGATCAGATCCGAGAAGGACGGCAAGGACTACTACACCTCCGGCAAGGTGACGGCACAGAACAAGAAGGACTTCACCTACGGCAAGGTCGTTGCCCGTGCCAAGGTACCGGCTGGTCAGGGTCTGTGGCCTGCCATCTGGATGATGCCGCAGGACGAGCAGCACTATGGTCAGTGGCCGAAGTGCGGCGAGATCGACATCATGGAGGTGCTCGGCAGCCGTCTGACAACTGCCTACGGTACGCTGCACTACGGTGCGCCCCATGCAGAGCAGCAGGGTGTCTATGAGCTCGAGAGCGGCACCTTTGCAGATGATTTCCATGAGTATTCCGTAGAGTGGGAGCCGGGCGAAATGCGCTGGTACATCGACGGCAACCTCTACCACACGGTCAACGACTGGTTCACCGCTGAGGAGGGTGAGGATGAGAAGCCGTATCCGGCACCGTTTGACCAGCCCTTCTTCGTACAGATGAACCTTGCCGTCGGCGGCACATGGCCGGGCAACCCGGATGAGACCACCGATTTCGACAAGGCAGAGTTCGAGATCGACTATGTGCGTGTATACCAGAAGCCGGAGTATGATACCAATGTCACCAAGCCGGAGAAGAATTACCGTGAGGCTGACGAGACCGGCAATTTTGTCTACAACGGCGACTTCGCCGAGGCTGAGGCGCTTGACGATGAGGAGAACTGGTACTTCCTGCTCTTTGAGGGCGGCGAGGGCGCTGCGGAGATCAAGGACAACACCATGATCATCAGCTCCACCAACGAGGGTACCGTTGACTACTCCGTACAGCTCGTACAGCCCGCACTGCCGATGATCAAGGGCAAGAAATACCGCCTGACCTTCGATGCATGGGCAGATGAGGAGCGTGACATCATCACCTGCGTGGATGCACCGACTGCCGGCTGGATCCGCTATTTAGCTGATACCACCCTCACCGTGACGACTGAGAAGCAGACCTTCACCTATGATTTCGAGATGAAGGACAAGGATGACCCGAACGGACGTCTCGAGTTCAACCTTGGTCACCGTGGTTCTACCGCTACTGTTTACATCCAGAACGTTCGTCTGGAAGAAGTAGTAGAATAAGAGATGCCCCCCTTCCCACCCCTCCCCTCGGGAAGGGGCATTTCTTTTTTTCAAAAAATAAGCCTCCGGATCACCGGAGGCTCGTTTTGTTCAATAGCTGTCATGGCAGGAGAGATACCAGCGGATCCATGCAAATGTCCAGTCCTCGCCCTTGACGGCGACCATCCGCAGGAGCCGCTCCAGGAAATCGGAGGTCTCCGGGTGGATCTGGCGGGTGTTCTTGCCTTTCAGGAAGTAGGCAAGAGGCATGGAGGTGTCGTAATTGCTGCCGTTGTAGATCTGACTGGCGGCAAGACGGTCGCAGAACATCTCGACCACATACCGCAGCGGCATCTTGACCGGGCTCATGATATGCGTTGCCGGGTCATAGTCCGTCCAGTATTCAAAATGGTGCTTGTTGCGTCCCTTGTGGTGCATCCATGCCACGGAAAAGCCCTTTTCGTGGCGCTCCTGCTCGTTGGGGCTGCGGGTGCCCTGGTAGTAGCGCACACCCTGCAAAAATTCCTCCGGGAAGTACTTCGACAGGTCATGCCCCAATCCCTGTATCGGGATACCGGCACGGATGCAGTTGCGGATGACTGCGTGACGGTGGCGGGTGATGGTGGAAAAATGTCCGTAAAGATTTTCCGGCTTCATAGGCACCTCCGTCAGCCGTTTGCTCTCTCGACGGAGAGCACGCCCTTGACCTTGCGGATGCGGTCAAAGGTCGATGTGAGCTGTGATTTGTTGACGATGCGGATGCTGGCATCGAAAATGGCATTGCCGTTCTTCAGGATGCGGGACGAGGAATGGATGATCGGGATGCGGGACTCCATCAGAATGGCGGTGATGTCATACACAAGCCCCACTCTGTCCACTGCCACGACCTCGATGCTTGTCTGCATGGCAGCATCGGAGCTCTCTGTCCACTGTACCTCTACCCAGCGGTCACGCTCCTCGGGAATGTTGCGGTCGAGCATGGCACGGTAGTTCACACAGGATGTCGTGTGGATGGAAAGACCGTGTCCACGGGTGACAAAGCCGACAATATCATCGCCCGGCAGCGGGTTGCAGCACTGTGCGAACTTGACGGCACAGTCGCTGATGTCATCGAGGATGATGCGCCCACGGTGGCTGGTCGTGACCGGTGCCACCAGCGGCTGCTCCTCGGTCTCAGCTTCGTCATCCTGACAGTACTGCTTGTGATACTGCTCCTTCCAGCGGGGGATGAGCTTTTGCAGATTGACGCCGCCGTAACCGATCGAGGCAAGGAAGTCTTCGAGGGACGTGCAGTTGTGGCGCTTGAGATCATCGCCGAGGAACTTCTCCCACTCCTCCTCCGGCACACGGATGCGGTTGTGGCGGAAGGTCTTTTCGAGCATCGTCCTGCCGGTGACGATGTTCTCGTCACGGCGCTCCCGCTTGAACCAGGAGCGGATCTTGGACTTGGCTTCATTGGTCTTGACGATGTCGAGCCATGCACGGTTGGGTCCCTTTTCGGGATCCTTGCTGAGCATGATCTCGCAGATGTCGCCGGTCTGGAGCTCATGATCGAGCGGCACGATCCTGCCGCCGACCTTGGCGCCCATCATCTTGTGACCGATCTCCGTGTGGATGTGATAGGCGAAGTCGATGACCGTGGCGCCCACCGGCAGCGAAACGGTATCGCCCTTGGGGGTCATGACCACGATGTCCTCCGGGGAGAGGTCACTCTTGATCATGCGGACGATCTCTTCCACGTCATCGGAGGTCTGCTGTGCTTCGATCATCTGGCGGATCCATGCAAGGCGCTGCTCCATCTTGTCCTTGCCCTGGATGCCCTCCTTGTACTTCCAGTGCGCTGCGATGCCGTATTCGGCGGTGGCGTGCATCTCCCAGGTGCGGATCTGCACCTCGAACGGGATGCCCTCACGTCCGAGGACGGTGGTGTGCAGGCTCTGGTACATGTTGGATTTCGGGGTGGCGATATAGTCCTTGAAACGGTTCGGCAGCGGGCGGTACATGTCATGGATGATGCCCAGCACGTTATAGCACTCCGGGATGGTCGAAACGATGACCCGGACGGCGTACTTGTCATACACCTGGTCGATGTCCTTGTGGCCGACGAACACCTTCTTGTACATGCCGTAGATGCTCTTGACACGTCCCTCGATGGCAGGCTCCTTCTGGAATTGCAGCGTTCTGAGCCGCACGGTGATGGCTTCCACGAGGGAATTGATGAACGCCTCACGCTCCTCCTTCTTGATCGCCATCAAATGCTCGATCTCGGAGTAGGCGAAGGGATCGAGATAGTGGAACGCTAAGTCCTCCAGCTCCTCCTGCACGGCTTTGATGCCGAGACGGTGGGCGATGGGGGCATAGACGTTCATCGTTTCAAGGGCAGTGTGGCGCTGCTTGTGCTCCGGTCGGAACTCGAGCGTGCGCATGTTGTGCAGACGGTCGCAGAGCTTGATGATGATGACACGGATGTCCTGGCTCATGGCGAGCATGATCTTGCGGACATTCTCCGCCTGCTGCTGCTCCTTGTTGAAGATCGGGATCTTGGTCAGCTTGGTGACGCCGTCCACGAGGTTCGCCACATCACGTCCGAAGCGCTTGGCAAGCTGCTCCGAGGTCGCTTCCGTATCCTCCACGACGTCGTGCAGGAGCGCCGCACAGATCGTGTCGGTGTCCATGCCGAGGTCAAGCAGGATCTCTGCCACGGCGAGCGGATGGATGATATACGGCTGTCCCGAGGAACGGAACTGCCCTTCGTGTGCCTTAGCGGCAAATTCATAGGCAGATATGATCTTGCTCAGGTCATACTGCTTGTCGTTGTCCAGTATTTTCTGGATGAGCATGTCTATGGTCACAGCTCTGTCTTCACTCATACAGTATCCTCCTTTGCGAATAGTCCAACTTCTGTTTCTGTATCACAAACAGCCCGAAGCGGCTGTTTGCTGATCTATGCACCGGCTGCAAGGCGCTCCAGCTCTTGCAGGATGCGGGAGCTTTGCAGATCCGTGCGCCGGCTGACCGGCAGACGCTTTGCACGGGTCTCGCAGTCCTCGACGGCGATCAGACCGAGCTCGGCGAAAATATCGAGACAGATGCGCACCTTGCAGTAATTGATCTGCTGCGCATACATCTGTAATGTAAGCTGAGAGATGTCGATGCCGCCTGTGGGAACGGCTTTGTAGACCGTGATGCATTCCTCACGGGTCGGACAGGCTGCCCGGTAGTAGGGGAGTGCCAGCGTCTCCTTCCGGCGGTAGGCGTCATAGGTCTGCATCGCTGCGATGATCTGCCCCTGCCGAAGTCCGGAAAGGCGGTAGTCCTGTATCATCAGGCTGACGGAATCCTGCCCCATATAGGCGGAAACGCTCAGGCGCACCATCATGTGGATGACGTCGCCCGGTTTCAGTCCCGTGCGCTCCGGTGCCGTGCGGAACAGCAGCGCATCACAGCGCACACCGCCGACATCGACCACGAGCTTGGTATGGATCCCGGCAGACAGCGGACGGATCTCACGGATCGAAGCGTTCTCGACCATGAAGACCGGCTCCGGATTGTCACATCCGAAGGGTTCGAGCGCCTGCAGGGAACGTGCGGTATCCGGCAGGAGGAATTTTGCTTCGAGCAGACACGCAGCGTGCAGCTCAGGCACGGGCATGTCCTGCCCGGCGGCATAGGCGGCGACTTTCTCACGAAATGCGGGGATGTTTTCCGCTTTGATGGTAAAGCCGCCGGCTGCGGGATGTCCGCCGTATTTTTCGAGCACATCCTCACATGCTGTCAGACAGCCGAATACGGAGAGATCCCCGAAGCTGCGGGCGGAGCCATGCCCGAGCCCGTCCTTGACGCTGATCATGATGCAGGGCTTGCCCCAGCGCTCCATGATCCTTGCGGCAACGATGCCGATCACACCGGAATGCCAGTCCTCACCGGCAAACAGGAGCACACGGTCATGCAGACGGTCGGGGTCGGCATTGATCTGCGCCCGGATGGCGTGCATGATCTCCTCCTCACACGCCTTGCGCTCGGCGTTGATGCTGTTGAGCTGCTTTGCCAGCTCCTCGGCTTCATCCGGATCCTCTGAGAGCAGGAGCTCGACCGCTAATTTCGGCGATGCGAGCCGTCCGGCAGCATTGATGCGGGGTGCGATCATGAAGGCGACATTCCCGGATGTCATGGGCTTTTCATCCAGACCGCTCACGCTGCGCAGCGCCAGCAGACCGGGACGTTCCGTGTTTTCCAGATATTGCAGACCGATCTCCACGAGATAACGGTTCTCACCGGTCAGAGAAACGACATCCGCCACCGTTGCGATGGCGGCAAGATCGCCTGCCTGCTCCAGTGCCATTGCCGTATCGCCCTCGTTGAGCGCTGCCACGAGCAGCAGAGCGATGCCGGCGCCGCAGTACAGCCGATAGGGGGAATAATTTTCCTCACGGTGCGGATCCACCACGGCAAGTGCTTCCGGCAGGACGGCGCCCGGCTGGTGGTGGTCGGTGATGACCAGCTCCATGCCGAGCTCCTTGATGAGCGCCGCTTCCCGGACAGCTGAGATGCCGTTGTCCACGGTCAGCACGAGCGAAACGCCTGCTTCGTGCATCTCCCGGACAGCAGCTTCATTCAGACCATAGCCCTCGCTCCGCTCCGGGATGCGCCAGATCACATCGGCACCGATCTCACTTAAAAAGGAATACAGGATGACCGTTGCCATCACGCCGTCGCAGTCATAGTCGCCGTAAATACAGATGCGCCTGCCTTCATCGACAGCCGCATTCACGGCATCCGCCGCCTCCTGCATATCACAGATGAGAAACGGGTCACTCAGCTCCGTGCAGCCGATCCGCTCAGCCGCCTGACGGAGGCTGATGCAGTCCTGAGCTGCCAGAACGGTGCAGCAAAGCTCCGACAGATCGCTCTGTCTTGCCATGTCCGCAACGATGGCAGGATCCGGTTTCCCGTATGTCCATTTTTTCATGCACCCTCCTGTCCCGGATGCCGAAAACCGCATCCGAAAAATAGGTTTATTCTTTATTATACCATTTCTGCCCAATAATTGCAAGTAGTAACAAAGATTTTTTTCGGAAACCTGATTTTTTTTGAAATAGGGCTTGACAAATCCGGAAGGGTATGCTATAATAATTAAGCTGGTTCGTGAACTGGAGAGATGTCCGAGTGGTTTAAGGAGCCAGTCTTGAAAACTGGTGATACGGCAACGTACCGTGGGTTCGAATCCCACTCTCTCCGCCATTCAATTTCATATCGGTATCATTCATCACATGCAGAAATACCCAAGTGGTGAAGGGGCTCCCCTGCTAAGGGAGTAGGTCGGGAAACCGGCGCGAGGGTTCAAATCCCTCTTTCTGCGCTCAAAAAGAAAGCCTGTGTTTATCGCTAAACACAGGCTTTTTTGCATTCTGCTGCACTGTGGCACAAATCGCACGCTTATTGCTATCCTACATATTTTTGCTGTCATAACAATAGCAGATAAAATTTTTTTGAAGATTACTTAGAGTTTTTCCAATTTCCTACGACTAAGAAGTGAAGGCACCCCTTCGGAGAGGAGGATCTCTCATGGACAACGGTGCAAGTAGCTACCGCCGTTTCCTTGCAGGTGATGATCAGGGTCTGTATGAGATCATCTGCGCCCACCAATCCGGGCTTATTCTGTATCTGAACAGCATCGTGCAAAGTCTCCTCACTGCCGAGGACATCGCAGAGGACACCTTTGCCGAGCTCGCCATCCGACAGCCGCATTATTCCGGGAAATGCAGCTTCAAGACATGGCTCTATGCCATTGCACGGCACAAGGCGATCGACCATGTGCGCCGTGCGGCGAAGATACAGACCGTACCGCTCGGAGAACAGGAGCATCTGACAGAGGAAGCGGATCCGGAGCATCAGTATCTCCGGTCTGAACAGCGCACAGCCGTCCACATCGCCCTGCACCGGATCAGACCGGACTACCGGCAGGTATTGTGGCTGAGCTATTTCGAGGGCTTCTCCAACCGTGAAGCCGCCAAGATCATGCACAAAACGACCCGTCAGATCGAAAATCTCCTGTATAACGCCAAAAAAGCACTTCGTTCCGAACTGGAGAAAGAAGGTTTTGACTATGAGGACTTATGATGAAATGTTTCAGAGCGTCCTTGTCAGGCGGGATGCTTACCGGGCGGCACAGGTCGTCCGCAGGAGAAAGCTCCGCTATGTGACGGCATTTGGTGCAGCGGCGATGCTGTGCTGTCTGCTGACCGTAACGGCAGCCAAGCTCGCGCCCGGACGGCTCCCCACACTGCCGCCCGTGCCTGACACCACCATCACAGCCACCGATCCCACACAGCCGACTGAGACCGAAGCCGTCGTGACAGAGCAGTCTGATGCTACGGAAGCAGCTCCGGCAAAAGCAACGGAACCGACTGAACCCACAGCCACCGTATCTGCGACCGACCCGGCAGAGCCTACCGAAACTGCCGCAGCCGAGACCGCCGCAGCGACCGAAGCGCCTCAGCCCGTGACCAAGCCCGCAGCCACCGAGCAGGAGCGTCCTGTTACGACGGAAATGCCTGCTCCGACAGAAGCGCCCGCCATCGTAACGGAAGCGCCGACCGAACTCCCGACCGAGCCGGAGCCCGTGACGGAAGATCTGGATAACGGATTTGTTGTGGAGTATCTGGAAGGCTACAAGCGCATCGTCTGCATGGAATCCATGCCGGCAAAGACCGGTAC
>JAIKWY010000038.1 GCA_024684395.1 Oscillospiraceae bacterium | reverse complement strand
GCTCAGAACAGGGTGCTAAAGATTTCCTGTTGTTGAAGTCTCTGACCTCTACCGCCGCAAAAGCTCAATTCACTGCGTTCGATGCACTGCATTCTTTGTTTCAAGGACAGTTGGCTTGGAGGACTGAATAGTTACCTTTTCATAAATAAACCTCCTTTACGCACAAAAGCGCACTCCATAGGACACAGTCATCCCATAGAGTACGCTTTTATTTCCGTATTGAATTGTGAAAAGGACGCAGTTATGCCTTACTTGCTTGCGCATTGTAGCACGCCCCGGCATTCCTGTCAACCCCTTTTGCAAAATCAGGTTGTAAATTTTTTTTGAACAAAAAAGCAACCTTTCCTAATCATTATTGCAAATCTCAGTGAAAAAGTCAATAGAATTTGCGAAAATGGTTTAATACCGGAGGGAAGGGTGAGTGCGCTTCTATTATTGCATGTAATTGTGAAATGCCGCAGTTATGCAGCGTCCAGCTTGATCTATGCCGCCGCAGCCGGGGCAGGGAAGACGGCTGTGACGATCACGGATCTTGTGCTATGATAGAAAACAATGAGGAACGGCGAAATTGCCGCTCCTCATTTTTCATCGGTGAAGCTGCCGTCTATCCGGTTTGTGCACTGCTACATCGTCAAGCCAAAGCTGTCACCCGGCTGCCCGAGGAACAGCACCTTGCCGCCCTTGGGCATGGGGATCTGCGGCTTTGCATCCTTGTTGTGCGTGGTATAGATCACTTCACCGAACTTGTTGTAGACATAGACAGCGCTTTTATCAGGGCGCTTCACGGTGACGGAAGAACTGGCCGCCGCATCCGGGATCGAATACCATGCGACAGTGTCAGTGAGCATGACCGTTCTGACGTTCGTATCCAATGAAGGGATCGTGTCCTCGGAGATCAGCTTCCAGCCGTTCGTGACCGTGATGCCGGTGATCCTGTCCCCGTCACGCTCTGCGGTGACATCCCACATATCTCTGCTTGATGAGGACGGGATGCTCTTGAACGAGTCCAGATGATTTTTGTCTGTCATTTTCAGAATATAATCCATGCCGTGACCGCCGAAAAACACATAGCCCCTGAGCTTGTCGATCACATAGAGCTGTCCGACGGCTGATTCGTAATTCCCGGAGGAGTATTTTTCGCCGACAAGCAGGAAGGATGTTCCCTCATTGGCTCTGTAGCCGTTGATGACATCGTCGCTCACAGGGTTTTCTTCGATCTTCTGTCCGGCGTAGGTCTGCACCTCGAATGCGCCAAGACCCGGATAGGCAAGCGCTCCCTGTACCCGGAGGAAGGTGCCGTCCGCCGTGTCCTCGAAGGACAGCCGGGAATAGCCCGGCGCAAGTTTCGTATCAAAGCCGTTTTCCGCAATTTCATAGGCAAGCTCCGCAAAATCGCCGTCTGTTGTCAGCAGGTAATCCTTGCACGTTGTCGTGCGGTGGGTTGTCTCCTCGATGTGCAGGTACTTGTGCTCCGGGAACGAGACATTGTAGAGCGAATCCCCGCCGCCCATGACATTGACGACATACCAGCCGGCGTACTTTTCATATTCTGCGGGGATCTTCGAAACGGTCGTGCATTCGGGTGCAGCGCTGTCCTCCGCCGCATCGTCATTGACCTCAAGGACGGCATCCATGATCGCCTCTGCCACCATCTGATTGTAGGTGCTCCCGCCGCCGTTGGACAGCACGGCCACGCTGATCTTTTCCTCGGGAGCGACCAGCAGGTGCGCATGATCCATCGACACATCGCCGCCCTTGCCGACGACCTTCACGCCCTGTGCCTGATAGCGGGATAACGCCGTATAATCCCAGCCGAGACCGTTTTCATCGCAGTAGGCGTTTTCGTTCCAGCGGGTCGCCATCGCATTCTTGGCATTCTCGGAGAGCAGCGTGTGATCGCCCTTGAAGAAGGATGCCCCGAAGAGCGCTGTATCCGCAGCTGTGGCGTAGATGCCGCCGTCCCCGATCGCCATGCAGTAGCAGGTCTCCAAGCGCTGGTTGCCCGCTGCCACACTGGGCACGAGCTTTTCATTGCGGAACATGTCGATCGGTGTGCCGGTGTTTTCCACGCCGAGCTTCCCGGAGATATTCTTTCTGACATAGTCGGTGTAGCTCATGCCGCTGACATTCTCGGTGATGAGCTCCAGCAGACCAAAGCCGTCATTGCAATAGGCCGCGAACTTGCCCGGGTCGGCTTTCAGGCGCTGCTTAGAAAGGTATTCGAGCAGATGGTCGTGGCGGTCGTTGTCGTTGTCGTCATACAGATCGCCGTTCACCTGAGAGCTGCCCATGATCCCGGACGTGTGATCCATTAGCATCCGCACGGTGATGTCCTTGTAGCGGGGGTCTGCCATCCGGAAATCCGGGATGTAGTCCGTGACCGGTGCATCGAGCTCGACCTTGCCCTCGTCCACAAGCTGCATCACGGCAGTGGTGGAATAGACCTTGCTGACAGAGCCGACGCAGTAGATAAATTCGCTGTCATCCGCTGCTATGGTCGCAGCAGCGGTGTTTTGGGCAGGCGCATTCTCCGCCTTTGCCGTACTGCCGCACGCTGTCAGCAGCAGACACGCTGCCAGCGCTGCGGTCATCATTCTCTTTTTCATAGTGTTCCTCCCTTATTCGGTCATCAGCTCGGTGACGGAAATGCTCTTGATCCTGCCTGCACAGAGATAGGTCACGATGTAGCAGAATGTCACGAGTATCACATCCGCAAGGATGATCACCGGAATGGTGACAGTGCCGACTGCACTGAACGCCATCATCCAGAAAGCGCTGTAGACATAAGCTGTCAGGACAGAGGCAATGATGACGGAAACGATCGTCACGGGCATGATCTTCAGCGCCATCTGCCTTCTGAGGTCCTTAGACGAATAGCCCATGCCCTTCAGAATGCCGAGGCTCTTTCTCTGCCGCTTCACGGACGAGGAAACGATCAGTCCGAGGATGACTGCGACCACGGCAGCCAGAATGGCTGCCAGTACAGTAGAACCGTATCTGGTCGTATTCGATACAGCTGACATGGATTCCTTTGCCAGACCCATCAGCGAGAGCACATCCTTGATGAGGAACTGCCGTGAATTGCCCTTGATGACGGTATCACCGACAACGACCGCATAATCCGCATTGGTCACGCCATAGTGTGCCACAAGCTCCTGCATCTTCTCATCCGCTGCCGCACGGACACGAGCTTCAAGGCTCGTATCTGCCGGGTCGGGGGTCTGGTTTCTGCCAAATTTTGCGTCAAGCTGCTCCTGGAACTGCTCCTCCGTCACGCCGTCCGCCAGATAGACGGATACGACATTCGGGCGGTCGTTGATCTGCGTTCTTGCATAGCCCTCCGAGGTGAGATAGAGCCCCATGCCGTTGTTCATCAGGGAGCTGGTCACGCCGGTGATGATGTACTTCTGCTCCATGCCATTGCCTTCGAGGATGATGCTGTCGCCGACATCAATGCCCTCCTCACGGCAGCGAGCCACAGTGACCATGACCTCGTTGTCATGCTCCGGGAAGCGCCCACGGGCGGGATGGATATTCTCCGCATCGGCAAAGTTGTCAAAGACGCAGGTGAAGCCCTCATTCTCTGAGCCCTTTACCGGGAGCCAGTTCATCCTGTAGGTGACAAGCGCCTTGCGCACTTCAGGCATCTCTGCGATCTCATCACGCACGGTGTAGGGATCCACGCCGTCATTCACGGTCACTTCTACGGTAATGTCATAGTTACACATGGAGAGCAGGTAGTCAATGCCCCCTCTGAAATCATACGCAGCAGTCACGCAGAACAGGATCGCCACGCCGGAGGTGATGATGCACAGCGCCACGCCGATCGAGGACTTGAGATCGCCTAAAAAGCTCTTCATGGCGAGTGCAAGATTGATGCTCCCCTTTGCCTTTTCGAGCGGGAGGAGGTTTCTGCCGAAGTGATGCGTCTGGATGCCCTTCCGGAAGGCGATGACGGGTGGGAATTTCTTGATCTGTGCCGCCTTGATGAGTGCGATGACCACGACCATGCACGTCACAAAGAGCGCCGCAAGAATGATCTTCCCGAAATCCGTTTTCACGGTGACGATGCGTCCGATCATGCCCTGAATACCGAGATTCATCACCGGGCTGACAAGCACCGCACCGATGGCACCGAGCAGCGCACCGATGCCGCCGCAGAGGAGATACTCGTACACATACGAGAGGGAGATGTCCTTTGACCGGTAGCCGAGTGCTTCGAGCACGCCGATCTGCTGCATCTGGTCGTTGATGTCATCGGAAATGCGCTGCCAGATCATCAGGAGCGCCGCCAGGAGCGTCACGCCGGAGAAGAATGCCAGGAAGTACATGAACATATCCATGAATTGCAGGGAAGTCGCCTTTTCGCCCTTTGCCGAGGAAGCGATGGAGGTGGAATTGATGTTCTCACCGGAAACCTCACAGCAGCTCTTGATAAAAGTATAGCTGTCGAAGTCATCCTCCGCATCAAAGCTGAGCGCCCTGTATTCCATGTTGTAGCCGGACTGGAACAGCACCCGGAACAGGGCATAATCCCCCTCGGAGATCACGCACCGGTAGCCGAAGCCTGATGTGGCGAACAGTCCCGCTTCATAGAAGCCAGCCACGGTGAACGAATAGGTCTTCCCGTTGTTCAGGACATGGAAGCTGTCGCCCGGTACATAGCCCTGTGCGATCCGGAAATACACCGGAAGCCAGATGGGATGCTTGAGCTCTGCGATCTGCGCATCGGGAAGCTGATCGTGCTTGACGAAATCCTCGATCTTCCGCTCGGATTTTTCCGTCAGGAACCAGTAATTGTTGGAGGTCTTTTCCTCGTCGTTTCTCTGCACATCCAGTGCCGAGCAGCCGACCATGTCGCACTCAGCGATGTCGGTGATGCCGTATTCGTCTTCGAGGATGTCGCGGAAAATGTCGCGGTATTTGCTCTTTTCGATGAAAACGAGCCGGTTGCCGGCGCCGGAGGATGCAAAGCTGTCATCGAACGCCTTGCTCGATTTGGAAAGATTCGCTGCAAAGACCGCCAGCATCAGCGTGGTGAGCAGCGTCAGAAACGCAATGGCAATGGCTTCCTTCCGGTTCTTTTTCAGATTGAACAGCGATAATCGTAATGCATTCATGGTATCACCCCTTACCAGCCCATTTCTTCGAGGAACGCACTCAGTCCGGCACGGCGCTCGTGCTTGTCATCCTCGCCGTAGGGAGGCATCCGGTAGTCACCGACCACGCCGCCGTCACGCAGATACAGCACCCTCGTGCCACGCAGCGCTGTTTTCATATCATGTGTGACCATGACGATGCTCTGCCCGTTCTTGTGGATGTCCGTGAAGATGTCGAGCACATCATGGCTCGATGCGGAGTTGAGCGCTCCGGTCGGCTCATCGGCGAAGAGGATCTTCGGGTCGTTGATGATCGCCCGCACGATGCCGACACGCTGAGCCTCTCCGCCGGAGAGCTGGTTGGGATATTTCTTCCAGTCCTCTTCATTCAGCCCGACCTTTCTAAGCAGATCCTTCGCCTTGGTCACAAGCTCCGGGCTGTTCTTCTGCACGATGAGCGCCCCGGTCAGCACATTGTCGAGCACCGTCTGGTTATCGAGCAGGTACACGCTCTGGAACACAAACCCGCAGTTGCCACGCCGGAACAGCGCAAGCTGATCGTTGGAATAGTCCTGGATCTGCGTATCGCCGAACCAGATCTTGCCGAGGGTCGGCTTATCCATGCCGGAGAGGGCATAGAGCAGCGTGGACTTTCCGGAACCGGACGAGCCCATGATGACCGTGAGGTCGCCCTCTAAAATATCGAGGTCGAGGTTCTTGATGACATGCTGCTGTGTCCCGCCGTTGGAGAAGGACTTGCAGAGTTTTTCCGTTCTTAAAATAGAAGAAGCCATATATAACATCCTTTCTTGCAGTGATCTCCTGCGTTCTAAGGATATTATACATGACTTCCAGAAAATCTTCCATAAAACTTTCTTGTAAAATTCCTAAATAATTCTTAAATCCAGACTGCTATTCTTTCAGGGCATCTTCAAAATGCAGCTCTAAAGTCCTAACTCAGCGGTATCACCAGCGTAATCGCCAGACCATCCCCGTCACTTTCCGCAATGAGGTCGCCGTCCATCTTTTTCATGAGCATTCGGGCGATATACAGCCCTAACCCATTGCCATCCGTGTCGCTTTCCTTCCATGCCTTGCCACGGTAGAACTTGTTGGTGATGAGTTCCAGCTCATCCTGCGGAACACCCGGACCGTGATCCTGCAAGCGCATTTCCAGAAATCCCTCCGACAGCCGGAACTCTGTATCAATTGCGGTATTGGCATATTTATAGGAATTGGAGATGATATTGCCGATGACCTGTGCCATGCGCCTGGTGTCGATCTGTACGATCACCGCAGGGATCTCGCCCATGACCGCAAGGTGCCGGTCATCGCAGCTTTTCACAAGCTCTCCGAGCACAGCGGCATTTTCGTCCCGGCAGCTCACCTTGAACTCGCCAAGATCGTCAAGCGTCGTGGCAAACAGATCGCTCACCAGCGCATTGATCTGCCCGGATTTCTGCAAAATGCCTTCCACTCCCTCCGTCATGCTGGTGATCTCGTCCCGCTGAAAGACGATCTCTTCGCCGGATGTCTCCGCCTTGACGGAAAGCCTCATCTGCAAGACCTCTGCGGCAAGCTGGATGCCGGTAACGGGTGTTTTCAGGTCATGGCTCAGCGATGCCACGAGCTCCCGCTCCTTCTTTTGCAGATCCAGCTCCCGCTGCCGGGAGGCGGCAAGCTCCTCCCGCATGATGTCGAAGCTCTCGGAGAAGGCGCCGAACAGGTTGTCCCGATCCATCGCAAGCGGCGTGTCGAACTGTCCTTCTGCGACCTTGCCGGCGAAGTCCTTCATCCGTCTGAACGGCGCAATAATATGACGGTCAAGATAGATCCCGAAGCAGACCATTCCAAGCAGGAGCAGCAAGGCACAGACGCTCATCCCGGCGATCATCCGGGTGCGCAGGAGCCTGTAGCGCTCCATGCCGTCCTCGAGCAGAATGACGCTGCCCCATACGCTGCTTTCATCCGTGAGATACCGGTACGGGTAGGACTTCTGGATCGCCGTTTCCACGGAGATCCTGTCAGGCGCTTCTGCATTGGCATACAGCACATGGTCGGTCATGTCGAGGATCACAAACGTAGCAGGGAAGTCCGTCTGCTCCAGCACATCGAATTCCGTGCGATGCGCTTCGGCAGTGCGTGCAATGTCGTTGAGCGCCGTGATATGCTCCCGTGATGCCGTGTAGGAGCCGGACGTCATCAGCACAAGGAGCAGGATCGCCGCTATGAACAGCACCCCGGCGGACAGCAAAATCGTCAGATAGCGTTTCATGCGCCGTCACCGCTTCTGAGGGCGCTTTCCTCGATCACATAGCCCACGCCCCAGACGGTCTTGATGATGCCCGGATTTTTCAGATCGGTCTCGATCTTCTCCCGGACATGCCGGATGTGTACAGAGATGGTGCCGTCGCTGGTGTAGGCATCGCCCCAGACATTCTGGAGCAGCTCGTCCTTGGTGACAACTCTGCCAGCATGTTCGAGCAGATACAGCAGCAGTTTATATTCCATCGCCCGCAGCTCTTCCTGCCTGCCGTCGATCACGAGCTTGTGCATCGCCGTGTCCAGATAGACCCCGTCACGCAGCCGGATGCGCTCCCCGCCCGGGGGCGCCGTCTCCTGCACATTTGTCTGAGCGGCAAGCTGTGCGGCTTCCTTCGCTTTCTCATATCTTCCGAGAATCGCCTTGACCTTTGCATAGAGAACGCTCAGGGTATAGGGCTTTTTGATATAGTCATCGCCGCCGATGTTCAGTGCAATGATCACATCGTCATCGCTCGTCCTTGCGCTGATGAATAGGATCGGGATGTCATAGCTCTCCCGGATCTTCTTGCAAAGATCAAAGCCCGACCGGTCGCCGAGATTGATGTCGAGCAGCAGCAGCGAGATGCTGTTTTCCTCCAGAAAGGAAACTGCGGCATCATAGCTCGTGACATAGGCAGTTTTCAAGCCTAAGATATTGAAGTATTCCGCTGTCGAACGTGCGATCAGCTCGTCATCATCGATCATGAGCACCTTGTAGTCTGTATCGTTCATTTCCGCCTCCTGAATGTGTTTTTTTACTGGTTCTCCAACAGATATTATACACCAGCAAAGAAGGATTGTCAATAAGTTGCATGTCCTGAGCAAGGAGCATTACCTGCCAAAAAGCGGCTCTCCTGTCCGGGAGAACCGCTTTTATGCATTGATTCAGCCTTCCTTGAGCTGCTGCTTCCGTACCAGCTCCGCAAAGGGACCGTTGTTGCTGATGAGCGTCTGGTAATCGCCCTGCTCTGCAATCACGCCGTTTTGCAGCATGATGATCCTGTCGCAGTCCATGACCGTGGAAAGCCTGTGTGCGACCATGAGGACGGTGCAGCGCATCTGATAGACCGAATCCAGCACCTTCTGCTGTGAGATATTGTCCAGCGCACTGGTTGCCTCGTCCATGATCAAAATCGAAGGCTTCTGTGCAAATGCCCGTGCCAGCATGAGACGCTGCTTCTGTCCGCCCGAGAATCCGCCGCTGCTGCCCTCGCTGATGTCTGTCTCCATCCCGAGCGGCAGTTCCCGGATGTCATCGGCGATCGCAGCCTGCTCGGCAGCCTTCCATGCCGCAGCTTCATCCACCCCCGAGGCGGTGAAGCTGATGTTGTCATAGATCGTCCCCGGGAACACCCGTGTGAACTGGAACACCGATGCGATGCGCTTCCGCAGCGAGCGCTTGTTCAGCGTTGTCAGCGGCTTTCCGTCATAGAACACCGCACCTGAATCCGGTTCGATCATGCCAAGGAGCAGTTTCAGCAGGGTGCTTTTCCCGCAGCCGCTCTCCCCGACAAATGCGACCTTTTCACCGGGATGGATGTGCAGACTGATATGATCCACGCATCCCTGCTCGTGTTTGTCATAGCTGAAACACAGATCCCGCAGCTCGATATCGCCTTTGAGCTTCGTGACATACTCAACGCCTGTCTCAGTCTCCGAGGTACCGAACAGCTCCCGGAGCTGACCGAGCAGCGGCTTCATCGTCACGATATTGTTGCACATCCCCACCAGCAGCGTGATGGTCGATGCCATCAGCGAATAGGAGGTCGAGAAGGCGATATAATCGACCTGCGAGGTGCTCGTCAGCGCCGCAATGATCAGCAGCAAGACCGTTGCAGCCGATGCGACCGCACCGACAATCTTCTCGTTCAACAGGATATAAGCCGGCGGTTCGAGCTCCGCTGCAAGCACTTTTCTGTAGTTGTCGGCAGTTTTGGCATAGGCTCGCTTCTGAGCTCCCATGTTCTGGATTTTCTGCATCCCTTTGAGCACTTCAAACATGAACGAATCGGCGTTCTGCTGGAGCAGGATCTTCTTTTCCGTATGCTTCGCCGAAGCAAATGTAAAGAGCACCGACAGCAGCATCTGTACAACGATCAGCAGCACCGCAGGAATGACGAGCGTCGGCGCAAGTCTGTACATCTGCGGGATATAGACGATCGAAAAGATCGTGCTCAGCAGGTTGTTGAGCACAAAGTTGATGATCATCTCCGTCACACGGCTGCCGTTCCGGATCTGGTTCGACAGCTTTCCGGCGCCCATGCGTCCGAAGAAGCTGTACGGCATGAACAGCAGCTTTGATACGATCGCCGTCTGCATCTGCGCAGACATCCGCTGTTTCATCTGCCCGAGCAGCAGCGATTTGATGATCGAGAATGCGCCCTTTGTCAGACCTGCCAGCACAAAGACCGCACCGCTCGTCAGCAGATAGGGGATCGCCCCTTCTCCGATCTCGACCACCTTAGACAGCACCTGCTTGTTGACATTCGGTGCCACCAGTCCGAGCAGCGTGACAGCCAGCGAAGCCGCAGCGATCGCCGGGATGTCACCGGGCGTCACAAGATGCACCATGTATTTCAGGAACTGCCAGAGCGAGAACGACCCTTTGCCCAGCGGTCTGAATATAATATAGGCATCCTCCTGCAAGTGCAGCGAACGTGTGACTTTTCCACGTTTCCGGCTGTTCGGTTCCAGATAATCATAGCCCAGGATCCCCGGCGCCAGCACGACCGGCGTTCCGTCTTCCAGGAAGGCAATGATCTGATTGGCTTGCTTTTTCCAGAAGGTATCATGGATGTTGATCTTCTCATACATGATATTCTCCGGGTCAAGCATGGCGTCGAGCAGTTCCTCCGTTGTCCGGCAGCCTCTTGCTTCATGCTCGGGGATGTTGAAGCGGCGCAGCACCACGTTCACTGCTTTTCGTGTGTTTTCCAGCAGATCGGCTTTTGTTGCATTCTCACGGCCTTCCCGGAGGGCTTCATCTGCCGTCTGCACGAGCTGGTTATCCAGTGTTTCCCGTTCACGCAGAACCTCTGAATAGATCGACATAATGCTTCTGATCCTTTCCTGCGTCTTTGCCCGTCAATGCAGGCTGAGCAGCTTGTAATACAGCCCCCTGGCTGCATACAGCTCGCTGTGTGTGCCCTGCTCAACGATCCTTCCGTGATCCATGACGATGATCTTGTCGCACTCCACAACGGTCGAAAACCGGTGTGCAGCGATCAGGCAGGCTGTCCGCTTGTCACGGATCGCCTGAAAGACCTTCTCCTCGGTCTTGGCATCGAGCGCCGAGGTGAACTCATCGAGGATCAGCAGCGAAGTCTCCGCAGCCAGTGCTCTTGCCAGCTCCAGCCGCTGGTGCTCGCCGCCCGAGTAGTTCCGTCCGTTATTGCTGATCAGGGAATCATAGCCATAGGTATTCTTCATGATACGCTCATGTATCTGCGCATCCTTTGCTGCCAGGATCATCTCAAAATCTTCGACCGTGCTGTCCCACATTTTGAGATTCTCACGCACCGAATCGGCAAACAGATTGACCTCCTGATCCACGCAAGCCACCGAACCGTAGAAGACCACATCCGGGATCTCGCTGCGGGTCTTCCCGTCATAGGTGATGCTGCCCTCCTGCGTCCGGTACATGCCGGCGATCAGCTTCATGAGCGTGCTCTTGCCGCAGCCGCTCGCACCGACCAGGGCGACCATCTCACCGGGGGCGATCGTCAGGCTGACATCGTCCAGCACGGCTTTGTCGCTCGGATTATAGCGGAACGTCAGATGCTCGGCGCAGACATGGATCTTTAGCTTTTCCGGCTCTGCAATATCGCCGAGCGGGATCTCCGGCATGGGCTCATAGCTCTTCATGTCATTGATCCGCTCCAGTGTCGTGTTCATCGTCTTGATCTGTTTAGTGGTGGAAAAGACATTGGACAGGTTGGAGCTGACATTCGAGAAGACCGCCTGTATCCCGGAGAGCATACCCATTGTCAGCTCTCCCTTGATGATGAGATAGGCACCCATGATCAGCAGGATCGCTGAGGATGACACATTCTGCAAGGTCTGGAGCATGGAATACAGCGCATCCAGACCGATCGTCCTTCTGTCAGCGGCGGTGGCTTCGTTCATCTGGTCGTTCCAGAGATGGAAGAACCGATCCTCGCTGCCGCTCGCCTTGATGGAATCGATCGAATTGATCGCATTGAGCATGGAGGAGCGCATGGCTTCGTTGGAGGCGATCACGCTGCGCTTGGTCATGATCATATAATTCTGGAGCAGCAGCATCAGCATCGTGATCAGCAGATAAACGCCGATCAGCACCGCCGAAAGCAGCGCATTATAGCTGAACAGCAGGATCAGATAGAAGCACAGTGCGATCGTGTTGAACAGCTTCGGCGCCAGCGTGGAGAGCAAGGACTTGTCGATCGTCATGTTGCGTTCGAGACGATCCATGATCTCCCCCCGGCTGATCTTGTCGAAATAGGAAAGCGGCAGCCGGAACAGCCGTTTATAGATATCCGCCCCCGATGCCGCAGCCATTTTCCGGCTCACTCTTGCGGAGACGACCGTGTCCGTCATCGTGACGGCGATCTGTACCGCAAGTGTGGCGAGCATCCCGCCTGCGAGGAGCGGGAGCCATGTCCTGTCATCGCCGGACAGCACCTTGTCGATCATCTGCTGTTTGAGCGACAGTGCCAGCATGTTCAGGAAAACCGCCGCAGCCGAAAATGCCGACAGCAGGACGATCCATTTCTTGTAGCCGTTCAGCCGTTCGGTCAGGATGCTGAGGATCCCCGGTACCTTGCCGCCGGGCTCAAACTCTTCCGTAGGCGAGAGCGTGATGACCTTTCCGGCATAGCTCGACAGCAGCTTTTCGGTCGTGATCTTGTATTTTCCCTTGGCAGGGTCGAGCACCGAAGCGCTCTTTTTGCCGACCTTCAGCAGTACGGCATAGTTCTTCTTTTTCCAGCAGATCAGCAGCGGGAACTTCTGCGCCGCAAGCGCTTCCTTCGGAAGCGGCACGACCTCGGCTTTCAGCCCGTAATGCGCCGCTGCACGGCAGATCTGTCCGGGATCGGAGCCGTTCCGGGAGGAAATGCAGTGCTCCCGCAGCTCCTGTATCGTCACATATCGTTTGTAATAGCCAAGCATCATGGCAAGTGCTGCCGCACCGTTATCCGATGCCTGTATCTGCATGACGAGAGGCGCATGCATCCGCCGTCACCTCCTCGAGGGTATATCCATGATAATAGGCATGTACCAGATTACGGTACCCTGCCGCACACATATCCTTATAGCGTATCCGGTATCTGGCATTCCCCATCTTTCCGGAACCGACGACCCGGATGCAGTCCTGCACATAGCTGTCGAGCCGTTCGAGCGAATCCGTCCGGGTGATGATCGGGAATGCGTGTATCACCCAGTTAAATTCATGGTCGTTCAGTTTTTTTCCGAAAAATGTCTTGTCGGCGAACTGTATCATTCTCTGCATCGCCGTTTCTCTGGTGCATCTGCCCCGCCGTTCCCGACGGAGGAGCTTGTCACGATAGCGCTTGAGCTTGGAGAGCAGCTTTTGCAGGGAGTTTTCCCCGATGTCAAAACCGCCGTTGAAGATCTCGATGCCGAGCAACTCGACCGGCTCACCGGGCGGGATGATCTCCGTTTTGTCCTCATTGATGGTGACAGCACGCTTCCCGCAGATCTCCTTTACCTGCGCCAGCGCCCATTCTGCCTTTTCGGGAGAATCTGTAAAGAAGGCGATATCATCGGTGTAGCGCATATAGATCACGGCATTGGCTTCAAGGATCCTGTCGAGCTCCGCAAGATAGACGCTCTGGATGAAGCTCCCAAGCGGCAGCCCCTCGATGATCGAGACACGTTCCTCCACCAGCTCCCCACGGGAATAAAACGCATTCCGGGTGAGCAGCTGCCGCAGAAACGCCATAAATGCGGGGTCGTCCCGGAATACCTCCTCCAGCAGCCGGAGGGCGATATCCTGATCGACCGAGCCGCCGAAATCATGAATGTCGGTCTTCATAACATAGAGCTTCCGGTGCAGATCCTTCCGCCGGAGCTTCTCGAAGAAGAACTCCGTGCGGTTGTCCCGCCGGAACGAGCAGAGGGAATCCACATGGATGTCATCAAGATCCATCAGCACGAAGGTGATGTATTGCAGCAGGAACTTGTCTTTGCCCTTGAAGCTGTAGACCTTGCGCCTCTTGGTCGAGTGGCTTTTCCGAACAAAAAAACGAGTGGGTGCATTGAGAAAGTAATCGCCGTTTTTCAGCCTCAGAACATCCTCATCGCACGCACTGCTTGTCACATATTCGCTCAAAGCATCAAGATAGCTTTGCTCTGTTCCGAGCTGTGCCATTTTTTTACGGATAAAAGCCTGCTTATATGTATCAGACAGCATTTTATCAAAAACGCCCATAAAAAACTCCTACTGTAGAGGCACCTCTGCAATGATGCTGTGAGATGTCCCCCAAAGAATAAATGAGGGAAGGACGAGTTCAAGCGCGAAAGTGCGTCAAAATACGACGATACGGCAGCCGTCTGCATAGCCCTTTTATGCCATACCACCGGATTTCTTGCAGACGCATCCCGAAGGATGCACCTTCCCTCTCAAAAAGTATAGCATATAATAGGGGGCTTGTCAAGCGTATTGTGAGCACTGCCGCAGGCTACAGGGCTCCCTCCGGATCGGCGTCATTTCTGCATGTCACGCATTTTTCCGGCAGGTACTTGCAGTTTTCCCGGAAAAGTTGTATAATATATGTAACAGTTGACCCGCACCCGGATCCCTAAGCTGACCATGAAGGAGGATGCTTATGAAACAAACCCAACTGCTCGCTATCATGCTGTCCGTTCTGATGACAACCGCAGCGCTCAGTCCGGCGGCGCTGCCGGTCTCTGCGGCACCTGCACTGCCGGATGCCAATACCGAAGTCCGTCACGCAGCAGATGCGGCATCGCTCCCGGCATCGGCAGCCGGCTATTATACCGGCGATTACACCTATGAAAAGCTCTCCGCTTTGAAGGGTGCATCCGATACCTCCACGAGCCTTGCTGCCACGAAGAACAACCCGCTGTACGATGCGCTCCACACGCTCATGGCAGACACGCAGACCTTCCAGCCGATCTACAAGGGCTATGCCGAGGGAGCGATTGCCTATTACTGGAAATGCACGGATGCCGCAAAGGGGACAGATAATTTCATCGGCTTCTATACCGACATCCCCTATGTATCTGCGGGCGATACCAAGTCGTTCAGCATGGAGCGTGAACACATCTGGCCGAAGAACCGTGCCTCCTTCAACCAGCTGGGCGGCGGCGCCGACCTGCACCATCTTCGTCCGAGTGTCAGCGAGGTCAACCAGGCGAAGAGCAACTATGCGTTCGGCAATGTCAACGGCGTGTACGACAAGTATACCTCCGATGTCGTGTTCAATGATACCGTTTATGCATGGGTCAACGACGTGGAGGGCTATTTCGAGTGCAAGGATGATGTCAAGGGTGATGTGGCACGCATCTTGCTCTACATCTACTCCCGCTGGGAGCAGCCGAATCTCTATTCCGATGTCTCCAAGAACGATATCCCGACGCTGGACTCCGATGATACCAGTGACACCGGCGTCAGGGTCATGAAGGATCTGGACACGCTCCTGCAATGGATGGAGGACGATCCTGTGGATACCTGGGAGATGCAGCGCAATGACAGCGCCTATGCCGTGCAGGGGAACCGGAACGTCTTCATCGACTATCCGGAGCTTGCCTGGAAGCTGTTCGGGCGGGAGATCCCGGAGCACCTCCAGACGCCGACCCATGCAGGCTGCCATCATGACTACAAGATCACAGCCGAAAAGCCGGCGACCTGTCTGCACGAGGGCAGTATCACCAGGACCTGCCGGAACTGCGGCGCAGAGCGCATCCTGATGACGGCGTGTACGGATCATATCGACAAGGACAGCGATCAGTTCTGTGATGTCTGCGATGAAAGACTGACCCACGCCTTCGGATTCCAGCCGTCAGAAAGCCTTCATGACGGCGATCATGTCGTATTCGTCTGCAAGAACGGAAAGGCGCCGCTCGCAGAGATCTACAATCAGCAGATCCTGTCTGCGGACACCGATCCTGCGGCTGAGATGCTGTATCCGAAGACGGAGCTTTCCCTCTTTTATGCAAAGGCAGCAGAAGGCGGCTTCTATCTGATGACCAACGGCAGTTATCTCACGACCAATGAGACAGGCAGTACGCTCAGTTACACCAAGACCCCCACTGCCTACAGCATCTGGAACTACACCACGGACGAGGAAGGCTATATGACCCTCGTGAGCGTCAACGCCGAGGCTTCCAACCGGAAGACCGGGCAGTCCGGTCCGGGAATGCTGGAGATCTACAATGATGTATTACAGGTGTTCTACACGGATCAGCCCGGGGATGAGTTACGGTTCAGGGCATATGTCCACAGCGCACATGCCTCCTATGACGAGCCGGACAGCGATGGCAAGGCGACCTGCGTCTTCTGCGGGACAGAATACCTTGCGGAGCAGAAAGGGCTCGGCGACCTCAATGAAGACGGCATCGTCAATGCCAGTGATGCAGCGCTGATCCTGATAGCAGCCGCCTCCATCGGCGCAGAAGGCAGCTCCGGTCTTAACGCTGCGCAGGAGCAGGCAGCCGATGTCAACGGCGACGGCATCATCAATGCCTCCGATGCAGCGATCGTGCTGATCTATGCAGCCGCCGCCGGTGCCGGTCAGCATGTCAGCCTGTCGGATTATATCCGATGAGCTTTCATGCGGATGCTATGACAGACAAAACAAGGCTTTGTACCCAAACCGGGTACAAAGCCTTTCTTCTCCTATTTCCCGCTCTGTTACGGCTGATCGAACACGACCCTTGCCGGCTCACAGATCTTTTTCAGCGTAAACTCGAAATCCGGTCCGTATGCCGCCTGCATCCTCGAAATGCTCAGATGCACGGTCGCATGGGGCGTCTTTCTGAATGCCTGTACACCGATCTTCTCTGCGCCGGGGAAGTAAATATCGGTGATGCCGTCGCCGGAATGCCATGCATCGCCGCCGAAAGCGAAATCATACACATACTTGATGCCCGGATCAAAGAACAGGCGGGGCGGCGGATTCCGCTTGACATAGCGGTAAAGCAATGCATTGTCCTTGCAGAAGCGGAGCAGCTCCGTCGTGGGGTTGAAGAGGATCTTGTCCGCCCATCTGTTCACCCAGAAGGAACCGTAGCCGAGCTCGCTGAGCATCCCGTCGCAGCGGAAATCCATCATAGCAGGCGTATTGTAAAAGGTGAACTCGCCGATGTAGTCGATCCCTGCACCGATGTGGACAGTCCGCAGCGAGACGGCATCTGCGCAGAAATAATCGCCGATGATCTGGCAGTGGTCGCCGATGGAGATGGTCTCCAGCCTTGATGCACCACGGAATGCCTCATGCCCGATGCTCTCCAGGGCAGCAGGGAAGACGACCTGCCGGATGCCCGTGCAGCTCTTGAAGAAGTTGTCGCCGATGCGCCGGATGGAGTCCGCCATGATGAGCTTTTCGATCAACATGCATCCGCAGTTCGGATCATTGGAAAATGCGTTGTTATCGACCTCGATGACCGGCTTCCCGTTCAGTACGGACGGGATCGTGACCTCCTTCTGGAGGGAGCTGTTGATGAAGCGTGTGATGATGGTACCGTCCGGATCGTCGATAAATTCCCATTTACAGCCGTTTGCTTCCTCGCTGGGCTTGGTGTATTCCTCATAGCCCGAGATGACGTCCTCGACCTCTTCCTTGCCGAAGGAGCGCTTGTTGACGTTATAGCTGAATTCACCCGTCTTGCTGAAATTGGAGCCGTAGTCCTTGTTCTGCTGCGTTTCCGACTCTTCGCAGCCCTCCGTCTCTTCACAGAGATCCGGCTCCTCATCGTCATCCGGCTCCTCGCCGCATCTGCCGCTGATGCCGAGCAGTGACAGCGGTGCCGGGTCGATGGGTTCGCCAAACCAGTCAAGCTCCTCGTTGGAGGGCACCTCCTGGTGGGAGAAGGAATACTGCTGCAGCAGCTCCGGATCCGGCAGCTCGATGGCACGGGTCTTGAGCATGGAGCGGATATTCACCAGATACGGCAGCGTCTCCGGCGCTCCCGGCTTCACCGTTTTTCCCTCATATTCCGACATCAGCTGGCAGATCTGCTTCATGATGCTGTTCAGCGTCCAGTCGTCCTTGTTCAGGATATGGGTCAGCGTGCGATATTCATCCTCCGTCAGGCTCCTGTGTCCAGCCGCCTGATAGGCTTCATAGGTCTTGTAGGAAAAAAGCTGCTCCGGGGTCATATCCCGGATCTTCTTTGCCGCAGCGGATAACGGCTCGCTGCCGTCAACCGTATGCCAGAGCATCTCGGCAACAGGCCGGAAGTCAACATCCGAATAAACGAAACCGACATAGCGCTCAAAGCACATGATCGCATATGCAGTTCTTGCAAGCAAAGTCAGATCTCCGAGTCCAGTACCATTCATGGCAGTGCCTCCTTTGTTTCATGTTGCGTTCGGCGTAAAATCTGTTTCTATCATAGCATGTTTCAGGAAGAAAGTCAAGACATAATTGATGCAGCGCTAAATCCCATGCATATGCGGGCAAAAAAAACGCTCCGGAATGTTCCGGAGCGCATTTTCAGCAGCTTTTCACTGCAAAGCGGGTGATGGGAATCGAACCCACGTAACCAGCTTGGAAGGCTGGAATTCTACCATTGAACTACACCCGCATATGTTTGACAACTATTATATTATAGCATACGAAACACTGTTTGTCAATAGGTTTTCATAAATTTTCATCAGCAGGGTACACCGGCAGCAGCAGGGGAGCGCCCGCCGGAACATGTTCCTCTCCAAGAAGCATCAGAGACTTGCATTTTTCTGCCAGATATGGTATACTGGAGATGATACATACTGAATGGAAGGAGGACTTGCAGATGGCAAGTATGATAGATTACCTTGACTGGCGTGGCGACATCCCTTTTTCTGTAGATCCGTTCAATGAGGTAGACGGGCTCCTGCTGTCGCAGCTTGCATATCTGGATCTCGAAGGGATCGTGCCGCCGGTCTTTTCCGTGCGTGTGCTGATGCGCAATGCCTATGAGCGGTACTGTGCCGAGCGGGAAGCGGGCATCCTGCGGCATGTGACCTTTCAGCAGGATCTGACGCTGTTTGCAAAGCTGGCAGAATCCCGCCGGTTTTCCGGCACACAGATCACAGGCTATCGCTGCGCAGCCGATGCCGAAGCGGAGCTGCAATTCTCCGCCATGACCTACATCCTCGAAGACGGAACAGCCCTTGTGGTCTATCGTGGCACAGACGGCTCCGTGATCGGTTGGAAGGAGGACTTCAACCTCAGCTTCATGCTCCAGACGGGCGCCCAGGCGGAGGCGCTGCGCTATCTCGATGAAAATGCAGTGCGCTTCCCGAAAAGCATCCGTGTGAGCGGGCACTCCAAGGGCGGCAACTTAGCCGTCTATGCCTCGGCGTTCTGCCGTCCGGAGGTGCGCAGCCGTATCATACAGGTGCTGTCCTATGACGGTCCCGGTTTCCGGGAGGAGATCGTGGAAACGCCTGAATACCGCAGCATCGTTCCCCGTGTCCGCTCGTTCATCCCCGAATCCGCCGTGATCGGGATGCTGCTGAACAACAGCATCGACCATACGATCATCCGCTGCTCGGTGAGCGGCATCATGCAGCATTTTGCCTATAACTGGGAGGTCCGCCGTAAGGCGTTCTGCACGGTCAGAAGCCTGTCCCGCAGCGGCGAGGTCATCAACAACGCCATTTCCGGCTGGATCAGCGAGCTGAACGACGATGAGCGCAAGGAGCTGGTGGATGCGGTGTTCGCCGTGTTCGGTGCCTCCGAAAAGGGCACGTTCCACGAGATCAATGCCCACAAGCTGAGCTCCTATCCGAGGATGCTCAAAGCCCTGAGCAAGCTCTCGCCGGAGCAGCAGAAGCTTGTGGTGGAAGCCATCGGCAAAATGGCGAAAAATTCCACAAATGCATTGTTCGCAGAGGTCGGTGTCGGGAAAAAGCCTGCACCGCAGCTCAAACCAGTGGAGGAAGGATAATGCTTCATAAACGGATCCTTCCGCTGTTTGCCGCAGCAGCGATACTTCTTGTCGGGTGCGGTGCCGATGCCCCTGCGCTGACGCAGACGGAATCAAAGTATGCGGATACTACGCTGTGGGCGTACTTTGCCGATGGCGAGGACAAGGCGGTGGATGTTTTCCTTGTGGCGCCGACGACCGGAGCAGGGAAGGGGACCAACGCCGACCCGCGCAACGCAGAGGTACAGGAAGCCATATGCGGCACGCTGAACATGGAGCGCGGTCTGTATGAGGACTGCTGCCGCCTCTATGCGCCATACTACAGTCAGGCGACCATGACCATCTTCGACATGCCTGTTGACAAGCGTGAGCCCTATCTTGCGATCGCCTACCGGGATGTTTCCGAGGCGTTTGCGTGGTATATGGAGAATGAGAACAACGGCAGGCCGATCATCCTTGCGGGCTTTTCGCAGGGGTCGGATATGTGCTGCCGGCTGCTGGAGGAGTACTTTGCCGACCCCGCCATGCAGGAGCAGCTTGTGGCAGTCTATGCCATCGGCTGGAAATGCACGGAGGAGATGACAGAGCAGTATCCCCAGATCATTCCCGCACAGGCAGAGGATGACCTCGGCGTGGTCGTAACCTTTGACTGTGAAGCGCCGGAGGTGACCGATACGTTCATCATCCCGGAGGGGAGCTGGACGTACTCCATCAATCCGCTCAACTGGCGGACGGACGACACGCCTGCGGATGCCTCGGAGAACCCCGGTGCGGTCTTTGTTCGCTATGATGGCACGATCAAGAGCGAAACGCCCGGATTCTGTGGCTGTTACATCGACCCGGAGCGCGGAACGCTTAAGGTGCCGGATGTGGATCCGGCCGACTATCCGCCGAAGGTGCCTGTCATGCCGGAGGGCAGCTTTCATGTCTATGACTATCTGTTCTTCTACAGGGCTCTGCAGGAGAATGTACAGGTGCGGACGGAGCGTTATCTTGCCGAACACTGATCTTACAAAAATAAAGGCTTTCCCGGGATCCCCTGGGAAAGCCTTTTCTATGCTTATGCGTCATTCTTTTCCTCATCCGTCTCGGATCTGACAATTTCCACCTGCTCGATGCGCTTGCCGGACATTTTCAGCACACGCACCTGCAAGCTGTCCCGCTGGAAGCTGTCGCCCTCGGCGGGGATCTTTTCCAGGATCTCCATGACCCAGCCGCTGATGGTCATTGCCTCAAATTCACACGGCAAATCGAGCATCTCAAAGACCTTCTCGACATTCGCCTTGCCGGAAACGACCCAGGTGTTCTCGCCGGTCTTGGTCATCTCCCGGACGATCTCGTCATGCTCATCCCAGATCTCGCCGACCAGCTCCTCTAAGATATCCTCCAGCGTCACGATGCCGCCCGTGCAGCCAAATTCGTCCATGACCACGGCGATGTGGAGCTGCTGTTCCTGCAATTCCTTCCGGAGATCGGCGATCTTCTTGCTTTTCGGCACGAAGATGACAGGCTTGATGAAGTCGTGGATGCCCGCCTTTGACCGGTATGCCTGGTTGTAGAAGTCTTTCAGATAGATGATGCCGATGATGTTGTCGATCGTTCCCTCATACACCGGCAGACGGGAATAGCCGGACTCGGAGAAGACCCGTGCGACCTCTTCCTTGTCGCTGTCGGCGGAAATGGCTTCGATGTCGATGCGGGGCGTGAAAATATCCCGTACTTCGAGCTCATTGAACTCGATCGCCGACCGGATGAGCTCGCTCTCGTCCGCATCGAGATTGCCGCCCTGTTCTGCTTCATCCACGATGGTGAGCAGCTCCTGCTCGGTGATACCGGATTCGCCGGAGGTCTTGAAGATGAGCGAAAGCAGCTTCTGCCAGAGCTTGAACACCCAGTTGATGGGCGTCAGCAGCACCATGAGCACCTGTAAGAGCGGCGCAGCGAACATGGCGATGCGCTCCGGGTTCTCCATCGCAATGCTTTTGGGGGAGATCTCGCCGAAGATCAGCAGAACGACTGTCACCACCGCTGTTGCGACCGTCGCACCGAGATGTTCGTCTTTCAGGAGCGAGACGAACAGCAGCGTGGCAAGCGACGTACAGGCGATGTTGACCAGATTGTTCCCCACAAGGATGGTGGAGAGCATCTCGTCATATTTTTCAAGGAGTTTGAGCACTCGTGCAGCCCGCTTGTTGCCGTCGTTTTCCACCTTGCTTTTGAGCCGGATGCGGCTGACGGCATTAAAGGCTGTCTCCGTAGCGGAGAAGAACATGGACAGCAAAATGCAGCAGGCAATGATGAGAATGGTCACAGGATAGTTCATACCTGCCCTGCCTTTCTGCCGTCTGCGTCGTTACAGCAAGAAAAGGGCATTGCAGAAGACCTGCGATACCCTGTGTGTTGTTCATATATCTGCGTACTGTGACACGGGACGCCCGCATCATCCGAACTGCTATGTGTCATAGGATCCTCCTTTTGTAGATTGTTTACTATTATAGCATATCCGTGCGGAAATGTCAAGGGCTTATGTCGGATTTCCGCCGGTATCCAAAAAAATAAGGAGCCGGTCGGACCGGCTCCGGAAGATGTTGTGATCTGTCAGATCTGCGTTACATAACGCAGGCAGATATAGATCGTGCTGATGAGCATGACGATGACAGTAGCGGGTGCCATCTTCTTGCAGTACTCGCCCCAGCCGATCGGGTGACCGGCCTTGGCAGCAGCGGATGTGCCGACAACGTTGGCAGATGCGCCGATGGGCGTTGCAGAACCGCCGACGTCCGTACCCATTGCCAGCGACCATGCCAGCGTGGAGAGGATGAAGGGGCTGCCGCCGGAAAGATCCTGGATGATCGGCACCATCGTTGCAGCGAAGGGGATGTTGTCGATGAAAGCGCTTGCGAAGCCGGATACCCAGATGATGATGGCTACCATCAGGTAGTAGTTGCCGCCGCAGACCTTGCTGATGAAGTTGGCGATGATCTCGAGCACGCCGGTCTCCTCCAAACCGCCGACCACGATGAACAGACCCGTGAAAAACAGCAGTGTCTTGTAATCCACGCCCTTGAGCACTTCAAGGATGTGCTTGCCGGAAGCGATGAGCGTGATGAGCGCAATGAAAACGCCGATGAATGCCACCGTCAGACCGGTCGTGCTGTGGGTGATGAGGAGCGCAACAGCGATGAGGAAGATCACCGTGCTGACAGCGAAGCCCTTCTTGTCGGTGATGAAGCTCTCAGGGGAGGGCATATCATCGAAGCTCACGTCAGATTCACCTGTGCTCGACAGCTCCTTGCGCATCACGAAGAAGAAATAGAGCAGGATGAACACGAACGAGATCGCAGCCACAACGCCGGTATTCAGTACGAAATCCATGAAGGAATAGTGCAGGTTGGAGCCGATGATGATGTTGGGCGGATCGCCGCACATCGTTGCCGAGCCGCCGAGGTTGGCGCAGAAGATCTCGGACATGATCATCGGGACGGGGTTGAACTTCAGCAGCCGTGACAGCTCAATGGTAACGGATGCCAGGAACAGGATGACCGTGATCGAGTCGATGAACATCGCCAGCACGAAGGACATGCACATAAAGGCGATGAAGATCGGGATGGTCTTGTAATGTACGAACTTGGCGATGCGCCGGCAGAGCCAGTTGAAGAAGCCGACTCTCGCCATGCCCTCGACCATGACCATCATGCCGCCGAGGAAGAGGATGGTCGCCCAGTCGATGCCGCCCGATTCGGTCTCGGCACCGGTCGTCCGCCAGAACTCCGCTGTGACGATGGATTCGAGGTTGATGACATGCCACAGCGTGCCCATATCCTGCATACAGATGCCGAACACGCCGACAAGCGTGAGCAGGCCGCAGCCAAGTGTGACATAGTGTTTTTCGATCTTATCGGAAATGATGAGGATGAACATCGTTATGAATATAACGATCGCAACGATCTGTGCAACAGTCATCCGGTACTCCTTTCATGTGCGGCTCCCGAGAGAGCCCTGGGCGGATCCGGCTTTCGTTCCGCTGTTCTTTGTCAAGGTGCAGCTACACATAGCTTACGACCTTCACAAAGAATAGCGGGGCGTTTAACAAAAAATTAACAAAATAGCGGGGCGTTTAACAAAAAATTAACAATGAACCATTTTTATTATAATCATGTGCGCAAAATATGTCAAGCAAACATCGGAAAAAAGCAAAATTTCGTAGGCTTGCACATTTTTTACACACTTTCGGCACATTTTCTGGGCTTTGTTTGGTCAGAAAATGGTCGGGATTGACAATACCGCCGCCATGCAGTATAATGGATACAGAGAAACTGTAAGGAGGCGCCCGCATGACGAAAATCGACCTCATCACCGGACTGCTCGGTTCCGGGAAAACGACCTTTCTCCTGCACTATGCCCGCTATCTGCTGCGGCAGGGGGAGCGCATCGCCATTTTGGAGAACGACTTCGGCGCTGTCAATGTGGACATGGTGATGCTCCAGGAGCTGAAAGGCGAGAACTGCGAGCTCGGCATGATCGCCGGCGGCTGCGATGCGCACTGCCACAGACGGCGCTTCAAGACCCAGCTCATCAACCTCGGGATGCAGCATTTTGACCGTGTGCTCGTGGAGCCCTCCGGCATTTTCGATATGGATGAGTTTTTCGACACGCTGCATGAATCGCCCCTCGACCGCTGGTTCGAGATCGGCAGCGTCCTGACCGTCGTGGATGCGCAGACGGATGACGAGCTCCCGCCGCAGATGGAGTATCTGTTCGGCTCCGAGGCAGCCTGCGCCGGCAAGCTGATCCTCAGCAAATGGCAGCCTGAGATCCCGGCGGAAACGGCAGCCGCATCCGCTCTCACACACCTGAATCGCTCCCTCGAAGCCATCCGCTGTGACCGGCGCTTCACGGCAGAGGACATGCTCGTCCGAGACTGGGAGACGCTGACCGATGCGGACTTTGTATCCCTGAAAGCGGCAGGCTACCGTGGATCCGCCTATATCAAGCGCTTCCGCCCGGAGGACATCCTGAGCAGTGTCCACTACTTCATGCATATCCACATCCCGGACGCACAGATCCGCCCGGTGATCCAGGCGATCCTGGAGGATCCGGCGTGCGGCAGGATCTACCGCCTGAAAGGCTCTCTGCCCGCCCCGGACGGCTGGTACAAGATCAATGCGACCCCCGAGACTACGGCGATCGACCCCGTCCCCGACGGACAGGCAGTGCTCATCGTCATCGGCGACGGGCTGCACCGGGAAGCGATCGACCGGCATTTGCAGCAGGTCAACACCGATCCTGCGTATGTTTCCGTCTGAACCACCCCACCCGAATAGGAGTCATATGAAACGAAAGATCATGCGTGTGGCAGGCATCCTGATGATCGTGTGCGGCTTCGGGATCCTTTCGCTGCTTGCCTACAAAAAGATCAGCCGTGAGCTCTATCTGCGGCGGCTGCTGAAAGAGAACATCAACTTCGAGATTCCGGTTCTCAATATCAAGGTCCCCGTCCTCGAAGGCACGGATTCCAAGGCATTGCAGGTGTCGGCGGGGCATTTTGAGGGGACAGGTGCCCTCGGGCACGGCAACTACTGCATCGCCGGACACAACAGCACGATCTATGCCGAGATCTTCAACGACCTCGACCAGATCAGGATCGGCGATGAGATGGTGCTGGTCGATAAGGATGCGAACCGCACCCGCTATACCTACATCGTGTCGGAATACAAGATCGTCGAGCCCAACGAGGTCTATGTGCTCAATGATTTCGGCGATGACCGGCTCACGGTCATCTCCTGCACCGATGACGGCACCCAGCGTCAGGTCGTGGTCGGCATGCTGAAAGAATAACAGGACTCACCCCCTGCTGCAACAAAAGCGGCAGGGGCGTTTTGTGCATAATGCACAGCATATCCTTCTGAAATTGACTCCCTTCATAAATATATGCAAATTGCATTGACGAAAAAGCGAATTTATGCTATAATTACTATAACTATATTCCGGTGCAGACGCACTGAATCAACGTATGGGAGACAACTTGTATGGCAAGCTGGATTATTGTTGTGGATGACGATACTGCCAATCTGAAAATGGCGGGTTTTATACTGAGCAAGGCGCAGATGCGTGTCACGGCGTTGCAGTCCGGACAGGCATTGCTTGACTATATCAAGAAGCATGAAGCGCCCGATCTGATCCTGCTCGACATCCTGATGCCGGGGATGGACGGATTTGAGACGCTCCGCCGTCTGCGGCAGCAGGAGACGGAGACCGGCAGAGAGGAGACGCCTGTCGTCTTTCTCACAGCCGATGAGAATACAGATACCGAGTCCCACGGCTTTGAGGTCGGCGTGGCGGATTATATCCGGAAGCCCTTCAATCCGGAGGTACTGCTGCGGCGTATCGACAACATCCTCTCGAAGCAGGAGCGGATGCGCAGTCTCCGGAGCGAAGCGACAACGGACAAGCTGACAGGCTTCCTGAACAAGGCAGCTGCCGCCGAGGAGATCGGCAGGGACTGCAAGAACCGTTCCGGCTGCCTGCTGATGATCGACCTCGATTCCTTCAAGCATGTCAATGACATTTATGGGCACGATATGGGCGACAAGGTGCTCATCAGCTTTGCCGAGATCATTTCGGCGGCAGTTCCGCCCGGGAGCCGCTGCGGACGGATCGGCGGCGATGAGTTCGTGGCATTCTGCGCCGGCATCACCGATATGGAGGAGCAGACCATCGCCCGTCTTACCGAGCGCCTGAATGATGAACTGGTCGCCCGTGCCAAGGAGCTCATGGGCTCGCAGATGGCGATCCCGCTCGGTGCCTCTGTCGGAGCGGTCTTTGTGCCGCAGCAGGGGGAGTCCTATCCGGAGTTGATAAAGCTCGCCGACCAGGCGCTCTATACCGTGAAGCAGAACGGCAAGCACGGCTATGCCATTTTCCGGCGTGATCTGTCGCATGAGGATCCTGCATCCGCCAAGGAGATGGATCTCCGCTCCCTGTCCTCCATCATCGGCGAGCGCCGCATCCCGAACGTAGCGCTCCAGCTCGACCAGGACGCCTTTTCCTATGTTTACCGCTATATCATGCGCTATATCATCCGCAACCAGCGCACAGCCTGCAAGGCGCTCCTGACGCTGACACCTGCCGATGGTGTCGATGAGCGGACATTCAAGCAGCTCTGCACGGATTTTGGCACCCATGTCCGGGAATCCCTGCGCAAGTCCGACATCATCATGCGCAGCCAGCCGAACCAGTATTTTGTCTTTCTGACGGACATCCGGGAGAATTATATCGAAAAAGTCATCGGTGAGACACTGATCCATACCTGGAAAGAGAAGAACGGCGAAGACCTGATCGTCACCTATGAAACGGAATTTATTGGCAGTGACAGCTGGATGTCGATCGAAAGCGTGCAGGACAAGGTCGTGATCGTGGACGACGATCCTGCCAACCTGAACATCGCCGGCAGAGTGCTGAGCAAGGGCGGCATGTATGTCACAGCCCTCCGCTCCGGCAAAGCGCTCCTGAACTACCTTGAAGACAATCTTCCCGACCTGATCCTGCTCGACGTCAAGATGCCGGATCTGGACGGCTTCGAGACGCTGCACAAGATTCACTCGCTCGCAGGCGCTGCGGCGCAGATCCCCGTGATCTTCCTGACCGCCGATGAGGAGGAGGGAAAGGAGAAGGAGGGTCTCTCACTCGGTGCGATGGACTACATCCGCAAGCCCTTCGTCCCGGAGGTGCTGCTGCTGCGTGTACGGCACTGCCTGGAGCTCGTCAAGCTGCAAAAGAAGCTGAGCTCTGAGGTCGAGCGCAAGACCCGTGAGAACAAGGATCTGATGATCGACGTGGTGCGTTCTCTTGCAGATGCCATTGATGCGAAGGATACCTATACCAACGGTCATTCGGACCGAGTGGCGGAGTATGCCCGTGAGATCGCCCGCCGTGCCGGGTATAGCCAGCGTGAGCAGGAGGAGGTCTATATCATGGGGCTCCTGCACGATGTCGGAAAGATCGGCATCCCGGATGCCGTGATCAACAAGCCGGCAAAGCTCACCGAGGAAGAATTTGCCGTCATCCGCCGCCATCCCGTGCTCGGTGCGAAGATCCTGGAGAACATCAAAGCCATGCCCGCGCTGGCAACGGCGGCGCACTGGCATCATGAGCGCTTTGACGGCACAGGCTATCCGGACGGTCTTGCCGGGGAGGACATCCCGGAGACAGCCCGCATCATTTCCGTAGCCGATGCCTATGATGCGATGACGAGCTTCCGCAGCTACCGTGAACCGCTCCGGCAGGAGGTCGTCCGGCTGGAATTTGAGAGAAACACCGGCACACAATTCGACCCCCGTTTCGCCTCCATCATGCTTGCGATGATCGAGGAGGACACGGAATTTACCATGAGGGAACATAGTCATGAAAAAGACTAACATGCCAAAAGAACTGTTCCGCACCTCATACCTGACGATTTTGATCTGCTACACGATCTTCGAGATCGCCCTGTTCACGGAATCTTTGCTGCTCGGTTGGGAAAAATGGGCAGTGCTCCTGATCGGTGCGAGTGTTGTCGGCAGCTGGGTCATGCATGTCATGAACATCCTGAGCGATGACCAGCGGCTCGGCATCAATTCCGCCCTGACGATGATGGCGTTCTTCTTCTACGGGAGCCATGAGACGAGCACGTTCGATCTTGCCGTCGTCATGTCGGCGCTGATCGTGATGTTCACGCTGACCGGCAGGAAATCGTTCATCTACCTGTGTGAGATCACCTATCTTCTGACGATGGTCTATGAGATATGCCTGCTGATGAAGGATACATCGCAGTTTGACCTGCTGTTCGTCACCCGGACGCTGCTGCATGTCGGCGTTGTCTGCACGATCAGCTGGTTTGCCCGCACGATCATCGACAAATGGGAAGAGGTGCTGCTCACTACCCATCACGAGATCGTCGAGCTCACCGATTCGACCGAACGCCTGAACGATTTCCTTGCCAATGTTTCCCATGAGCTGCGCACGCCGGTCAATGCGGTGGTCGGACTGTCCGGCATCTGCATCGACAAGGTGCAGGATGAGGAGATCCTGACGGATCTGTATTCCGTCCGTGATGCCGGTCTGCGTGTTGCCGAGCAGATCAGCGACATCCTCGACTATTCCGAGATCGACCGTGGCAAGCTCACCTGCAACACCGAGGACTATATGCTCGCCTCCGTGCTGAGCGACTTGGTATCCGAGCTGCGCCCCTACAAGCCGAAGGAGCTGGAGCTTGTCATTGACGTGGATCCGGCGATCCCGGCGGTGATGCATTCGGATGTCTCCAAGCTCCGGAAGATCCTGCGCCACCTCATCATGAACGGTCTGAAATACACCCATGACGGCGGCGTCTATGTCCGCATCTCCGCCGTTCAGGAGAAATACGGCGTGAATCTGTTCATCGAGGTGACAGATACCGGCATCGGCATGACGCCCGAGGAGACGGAGCGTGTCTTTGAGCGCTTCTATCAGGTGGATTCGAGCCGTTCCCGCAACAGCAGCGGTCTGGGTCTCGGACTTGCGATCGTTTCGGGCTTTGTGACATCGCTGGGCGGCTTCATGACGCTTTCGAGCGAGCCGGAGGAAGGCACGACTGTCCGTGTCAGCCTGCCGCAGATCGTTGTGGACGCTACGAGCTGCATGTCGCTGCGGCACCGGCAGGAGCTGTGCCTTGGTGCCTATCTGCATTTTGAGAAATATGCCAATCCCCAGGTGCGTGAATACTATAACAGCATGGTCTACAACATCGTCCGTGGTCTGGAAGTACAGATGTACCGTGTGGAAAACCTTGAAAACCTCCGCAAGCTGCTGAAAACGGTGCAGATGACGCATCTCTTCGTCGCCGAGGAGGAATATATGAGCGACCCCGAGCTGATGGAGGAGCTCGCCGAACAGATGGCGGTCATTGTCGTGGCGGATTCTGATTTCCGCCTGCCGGATCACTCCCGGGCGCAGATCATGGCAAAGCCGTTCTACTGCTTCCCGGTGGCAGCCGTCCTGAACACGGATCCCCGTGAACGCACACAGGGACATGCACAGCTCCGCTGTCCGGGCGTGCGGACGCTCGTTGTGGATGACGAGCCGATGAACCTTGTCGTTGCCCGCAGCATCTTCAAGCGCTACGGCATGGAAGTGACCACCGCAAGCTCCGGTCCGGAGGCGATCTCCGTCTGCAAGACGCAGCACTTCGACATCGTCTTCATGGATCACATGATGCCCGGCATGGACGGCATCGAGGCGATGAAGCGCATCCGTGCCGACGGCGTGCGTGTCGGCAATGACATGCCGATCGTCATGCTGACAGCCAACACGGTCAGCACCGCCCGTGAACGCTTCATAGCCGAGGGCTTTGACGGATTTGTCAGCAAGCCCGTGGATCTGCGGGAGCTCGAACGTGTATTGCAGCGTGTGCTGCCACGTCCGCTGCTCCGTTTTGAGACCGAAGATCCGCCGGAAACGTCCGCCGAAGAGCCGACCGGGACTGCACCCGCAGCGCCCGAACCGGCAGGGGAACTGTCTTTGCGGGAACGCCTGGAACGGGTGGATGTGGACTATGCACAGGGGCTTTCCTACTGTCAGGGTGATGACGAGTTCTATCGCTCGCTGCTCGAGCAGTTCGCAACCGAGAGCGTTGAAAAGCGCAAGAAGATGGAGGAGTTCCTGGCGGCAAAGGATCTCAAAAACTACGAGATCCTGGTACATTCGCTCAAGAGCACCACAAAGATGATCGGCTGTCTGCCGCTCTCCGAGCAGGCGAAGGAGCTCGAAACGGCTGCACGGGAGCAGCGCCTGGACTACATCGAAGCACACCATGCAGATACGATGGCGGCATATCTCCGCCTGACAGAGGCGATCGGTCTCCCCGCCGGGGAACCGGAGGAAGAAGTGATGGAGTTCCTGCCGGAAGAGGAGATCATGGTATTTGAGCCGGAGGTGGATAGCTGATGAATCTGAGGAAATTTCAACATCATTTCTTTGGTGAGGATCGTGACATCCAGGATCGGCTGTTCATCATCAATGCTTTCGTGACGAGCATCGCTTTGCTGTGTATGCTGATCGAGATCATCGTGCTCGGCGGTTCGTACCGGAGCATCCTGACCGTTTCCGTCGAGATCCTCATCTATATGGTGATCGGCTTTGCGACGATCGTGACGGATCATATCCGAGTGGGCGCCGTTCTGCATGCGGTCATGCTGATCTTCATGCTCCTGCCCGGTATCTTCTTTTTCAACGGCGGCATCACAGGCGCAGCACCGATCTGGTTCCTGTTCATCTACATGTATGTCAGCATGATATTGAGCGGAAAAGCCCGCATCCTCTTCCTCGTCTGCAACACCCTGACGGCAGCGGCGTGCTATTGCTTTGCATTCCTGTACCCGGATTATGTCCGCAATAACGGCATGTTGACGTCCTATCTCGATTCCATCGTCGCTCTGCTCGTGATCGGTCTGTCGCTGAGCTTCATGATCCAGTACGAGAGCCGGCTCTATACCGAAGCGAAGGAACGTGCCGAGAGCAGCCGTCAGGAGATCGAGTCGCTCATCGCCTCCCAGAACCAGTTCTTCTCGAGCATGAGCCACGAGATCCGCACGCCGATCAATACCATCATCGGTCTGAACGAGATGATCCTCCGCGAGAACATCTCCGACGAAGTTGCCGAGGATGCTGCCAATATCCAGTCAGCCAGCCAGATGCTCCTGCACCTGATCAACGACATTCTGGATATGTCCAAGTTCCAGTCCGGTCAGATGCAGCTCACCCCGGTCGCCTACGAGCCGGGAAACATGCTCTCCGAGATCGTCGGTATGCTCTGGCTGCGGGCGAAGGAAAAGCAGCTTGCCTTTCATGTGAATGTGGCGCCCGATATCCCGGCTGAGCTGCGGGGCGATGAGGTGCGCATCAAGCAGATCCTGATCAACGTCCTGAACAATGCCATCAAGTATACGAAGGAGGGCTCCGTTTCGCTGTACATCCAGTGCGGCAGACGGGAGGGCGGCATCCTGCACATCCTGTACACCGTGACCGATACCGGTATCGGCATCAAGAAGGAGAACATCCCCTATCTGTTCACGGCATTCAAGCGTGTGGATGAGGAGAAGAACCGCCATATCGAGGGCACAGGTCTCGGTCTGTCCATCGTGAAGCAGTTCGTAGACCTGATGGGCGGCGAGATCACCGTCAACAGCGTGTACACAAAGGGCACGACCTTCATCATCGACCTGCCGCAGGAGGTCATCACCGAACGGCAGATCGGCAAGCTCGACCTCGAAGCACGCCATAATGCAGCCCATTATGCAAAATACCGCAAGCAGTTTGAAGCCCCCGATGCCCGGATCCTTGTGGTGGATGACAATGCCTCCAACCTGCTTGTCGTCACCAAGCTCCTGCGGGATACGAAGGTGAAGATCGACACCGCATCGAGCGGCGCCGAGGCATTGCAGAAAACGCTGAATACGGCGTATCATGTGATCTTCATGGATCATCTGATGCCGGAGATGGACGGCGTGGAGTGCCGCCGCCGCATCATTGCCCAGACGGGCGGCTTGTGCCGGCATTCCAAGATCGTGGCGCTGACCGCCAATGCCGGTGCCGAGAACCGCACCCTCTACCAGGAGGAAGGCTTTGACGGCTATATCGTAAAGCCCGTTGCGGGCGAAGTTCTCGAACGTGAGCTGTTCCGCCTGCTGCCGAGCGATCTGGTCTATGTGACCGGTGAGGGGCAGGACATCCTCGAAGAGACGATCTCGTGGATGCAGAACACCCAGAAGAAGCTGCCTGTCATGATCACGACCGAGAGCGTCGCCGACCTGCCGGAGCAGCTGCTCGAACGGTACCACATCGCCGTGATCCCGCACATGGTCTGCACGAGAGAGGGCGTTTTCCGGGACGGCATCGAGATCGACACACAGGGACTGCTGCTCTACATGCAGTCGTCCGACAAGACTGTTATCACGCTGCCGCCGGATGTGCAGATGCACGAGGGATTCTTTGCCAAGCAGCTCGTCAAGGCGAACAATATCGTGCATGTCTCCATCTCCGGCAAGGTCATGCACAGCGGCTGTCCGGCAGCGATGGAAGCCGCCAAGGCATTTGACAATGTGCAGGTCATCGACACCGGACATCTGTCGAGCGGACAGGGACTCATGGTCATCGAAGCGTGCAGGATGGTCGAAGCGGGGAAGAGTGCTGCGGAGATCACCGCCCACCTCGCCAGACTCAGCTCCAAAGTACACACCAGCTTTGTGGTGGATGATCTGGCATTTCTGCACCGTTCCGGTCAGGTGAGCCAGAAGGTCGCCGAGCTGACACGGTCGTTCATGGTGCGCCCGATCCTGGAGCTCCGGAAGGGGAAAATGGTCGTCGGCGGCATCTGCTTTGGCTCACGGGAGAAGGCATGGCGTTCCTATATCGCTGGTGTGCTGCGGAGAAAGACAGCGATCGACACCCGCATCGCATTTGTGACCTATGTGGGACTGAGCAAGCGTGAGATGGACTGGATCCGTGAAGAGATCGAAGGACATATGCATTTTGATGAGATCTTTTTTCAGAAGGCATCCCCGGCGATCGCCGTGAACTGCGGTCCCGGCACCTTCGGTGTCCTGGTACAGGAGAAGCTGAGCTTTTCCTGAGATATGCAAAAAGCGCTCTCCGGAGATGATCCGGAGAGCGTCATTTTTGGTATTATTCGGAGATATGCAGCTCCAGCCAGCGCAGGAGGTAGGCGAAGACCGCATCCCGGTCTGTCTCGCCGAGGATGTTGTGCCGGTCATTTTCAAAGATCTTGATCTCCAGATCAACGATGCCGGCACCCTGATAGGTGCGGAACAGCTCCCGCACATCCTTGCCGAGGTTGCCGACAGGGTCTTTTTCGCCGGAGATGAGCAGCAGCGGCAGATCCTTCGGGATACCCGCCACAACAGGCGGCAGCTGGCAGTCTTCGAGCATCGAGAACAGATTGTAGAATCCGTTGACCGTGAAGTGGAAGTTGCAGAGCGGATCATTGCGGAAGGCATCCACATAGGCTTCATCCTTGCTCACCCAGTCATAGGCAGTGCGCACCGGCTCGAACGGCTGGTTGTATTTGCCGAAGGAGATACGATCCAGCATCTGGCTGTGGGCGTGCCAACCCTTGACGAGGGCAATGGACTTGCACAGCCTTTTGACGGATGCAAGCACATTCAGCGGGGAATTGCCCGTTCCCATCAGGATCGCTCCCGACAGCCGTTTCCCGCAGCGTCCGATATACTGCCGCAGCAAAAACGAGCCCATGCTGTGCCCGAGCATGAAGTAGGGGACACCCGGAAAGCGCTGCTCGGTGCGGCGGCGCAGGGTGTGCAGATCCTTCAACACGATGAGATCTCCGTCCTTCTCTGCGAAATACCCGTGCTCCTCCTCGCCTGTCACAGAGGTGCCGTGTCCGAGGTGATCGTTGCCGACAACGCAGAACCCGTTTTCTGCAAGATAGCGGGCAAATGCATCATACATCCAGATATGCTCACACATGCCGTGGACGATCTGCAAGATCGCCTTCGGCTTGCCCTCCGGCAGCCATGCGGCAGCGTGGATCGTGGTCTTTCCGTCATGGGAAGGGAAGAAAAAATCCTGTTTCATGTTTTACCTCCTAAAAGTCGTGCGCTTTTCTGGTTCTATTATACCATAAAAACCGGTGTGTGTCAATGAAAAGCAAAACCAGAAGCGGCAAAAATGTTCTGCCGCTTCCGTATCATTGCTGTTAAGCAGGTTCGATCTCGTTCGGATCTCTGGTGGCGGGGCTGGCGGTGATGATGTCCTCTGTGTCAAAGCGGATGATCTCCAGCTCCGCAACTGTATAGTTTTCCTTCATGTCAGGTAACTCCTTTCATATGTCAGGCGATCTGTGATGAGCGGCTGCTTGTGACATCAGTCATCCGCCATGACCGCCCCGGCAAACATGTAAGCCCACAGTGCTTTTGCCATGTTGACATTCCGGTCATGGAATGCTTGATCCTCACTTGTCAGTACACGGTATACCCATACAAAGCCGGAAACGCTATAGCCGTCGATCGTGACAGGCACTCCCATTGTCACCGGTGTCAGACCTTTCACATCGATGTACTTGCCGGCAGCATTTTCACCGGACGAGCCGTTTTCACTGTAGACACGCAGGATCGCCTTGGAATTGAGCACGAGGGAGATCTTGTTCGAACCGAGCTGCTCGCTCCGCGTGGCGATACCGTTCCCGTCCTGTCCCAGCCGATTCTTGACAAAGTCTTCGCTGTTCAGCTGCAAAATCGGCACATAATTATCTTCGATCAGCTGGGATACATTGTCGTCGGCACCGTTGAAATACTCATCCGCTGCATAGCCGTAGATCCGTGTCGATTTCAGCATGAGCTCGGTATATCTATCCTTGTTGATGCTCAGTGCGGCGTCGAGGTACTTGTCCACCGTGCTGGTGAGCGAAGCGACAGGGGTGGTCGTGTCGCCGTTCTTGTAGAGCGTTGCGGTGACATTCTTCTTGATGTTCTTGGGGTCAACATTGGCAGTGCCGTAGAAGAGAGTCTGGTTGTCAACGACCTTGGAAGAGAGTGCGACGGGCGCAGCGCCGTCCTCATCGCAGGCACCGGAAAATGCCATCGTGTATCCGGTCGCATCCTTGATGTTGTCCACATAGAAATGGAACTCAAAGCCGTCCGTCAGGGCAAGAGAGGCATTGTTGATCTCAGGCGATACGAAATAGGCAAATGTATAGGGGTCACTCTCAGAGCCGTCGCCGCCTGTACACCGGATGCCCTGGACCGTATCATACTCGGAATGACCATCCCGCATGACATATTCGAGAGATACCCGGTACGATGAGTTTTTGTCATCTAAAAAAGAATCGGTGAAATATGTATCCATAGCAGATGCATAGCCAAACGAAGGCAGGATATAGCATCCGGCGGCTATTTCTTCGACAGATCCGTCAGAGAAGTCACAGTTCACTATCCATGCATCGCTGCTCAACTGGATCGCATCACCAATGTTATAAACAGCGCCGACCGTGAGCTCTGTGGGGGTAGGCACGCAAAGGTAAAAGATGGCATCATCAGAGTAAGACCAACTTAACCAACCATCAAAGTCATCGAATGTGTTATCATTCGATGCATACTGATTATTGAAATCCTCCGTTGCCGTATTAGAGAATATCTTTAAAGCATGATACATTCCGTCAGCGTCAGAATAGCCAACAATGGCATATTCGTAGTCGGACAGACCAGCTTTGATCTCATTAAGATGAGCGCTGCACCATGCTTTGGCTTCTTCGAATGTACACTGAGCGATGCATTCCTCAGCGAGCTGGCTTTCGGATGTAAACTTGACGAAAGTGGCTCCTTCCTGCTTGGCATTTGCGATAATTCCCGAACTGTCCGACAAAAAGCTACCGATCTCCGCCGCCACCGGAGCAGCCGTCATCGCTGCCGCCAGCAGAAACGCCGTTGTTTTCTTTCCGAAACGTCTCATACTTGTTCCTCCTTTGGTGTTTTCATACAGCGCATCCGCAGGATACGAAGTTAAAGCCAAAAGCGCTGCCGCTTTCGTGCCTGATTGTATTATAACAGATATGAAAGAATAAGGCATGCCTTTTCTTTGCAGATGCCAGGGTCATCCTTTTTACATGGCAAGCTGATAGCCCACATATCGCATTTTGCAATAAAAAAGCCACTATGTGCTATTGCATTTCCTGCTCCCATATGTTAGAATGAAAACAAAGATATAGAATGTTCACAATAATGATAGAATACTGCATAATAGGAAAGGAATGAGTAGTTATGGATCTCTCTCTGAAAAGGATCCTCTCCGCACTGACAGCTGCCGCCATGTCGCTGACGATGGCTGTCACCGCAGCCCCTACTGAGAAGGTACAGGCAGCAGGGCAGCTCCTTGCATTCCCGGGCGCTGTCGGCGGCGGCAAGTATGCCACCGGCGGGCGTGGCGGCGAGGTCTACCATGTCACCAACCTCAATGACAGCGGCGAGGGCTCCTTCCGCGATGCCGTGAGCAAGTCCGGGCGTATCGTTGTCTTTGACGTCAGCGGCACGATCGAACTGGAAAGCGCCGTGTCGAGCGCCGGCAACGTCACCATCGCCGGACAGACCGCACCGGGCGGCGCCGGCATCACCCTCAAAAACTACAAGATGGCGTTCGGCGGCGACAATATCATCTGCCGCTTCCTGAGCTCCCGTCCCGGTCCCTACAAGGCGACCAGCTCCGGCAACGATGCATGGGGCGGCTCCAAGGGCGCCAACTCGATCGTGGATCACTGCTCCATCGGCTGGGCATCGGATGAGCAGTGGGGTCTGTACTCCAACAACACCAATTATACGGTGCAGTACACCGTCATCGGTCCCGCCAATTCGTGGGGCGGTCATGACAAGGGCATCCACGGCTTTGCGATCATGATGGGCAACAGCGGTCTGACTTTCGACCATAACCTCATCATCCACAATGTCTCCCGCAACTTCCGTGGCAAGATCCCGGGCACAGGCGTGGCGGATTTCACCAACAACATCATCTACGACTGGGGCTATCAGACGGCATACGGCACGATCGGACATGTGAACTATGTCAATAACACCCTGAAAGCCGGTAATTCCACGACCGGCGGCTACCACTGGATGAACGTGGACAGCACCACCAAGCCGGAGAATTTCAAGGTCTACTGTGCCGGGAACCGCCTTATCAACAAGGACGGCTCCCTGAACGGCATCACCTATAATAACTGGGACGGCGTGACCGTCAAGGACGGCATCGGCATCACCAAGGACAACCTCTACAGCGCATCGCCTTTCTCCATTGATGTCAACGGCGAGAATGTCTCCACGGCAACCACCTGCGAGAGCGCCGAGGCGTCCTATGAGCATGTCATCAGCTTCGCCGGCAACGGAATCGCCCCGGACAAGCGCACCGCCATCGACCAGCAGTGCGCCTACGAGACCCGCACCGGCACAGGCACCTGCTCCGGCACCGCAGCCTATGACGGCTCTGTTTCCGACCTGAACAAGTACAGCATCAAGTGCGGCGTGAATTATGAGTATCCCGGCTCCGTGCTGCAAAAGACCATCACCGATGCCGACAATGACGGCATGGATGACGAGTGGGAGACCGCAAGAGGTCTCAACCCTGCCGATCCGACCGACTATAAAGGCGACTATCTCGGTGACGGCTATATGAACATCGAGTACTACATCAACGACCTGACCGTGGATGCCTTCCCGGAGGGTGTTGTAGGGCTGTCTCCTGCAACAGGTCCAGCGGCAGGCAAGTCCGCCTTTGAGAAGATCGAAGCCGAGGACTACGATGCGATGGACGGCGTCCAGACCGAGGACACCTCCGATGACAACGGCGACCAGAACGTCGGCTTCATCGAGAACGGCGACTATGTGATGTACAAGCGCCTTGATTTCGGCGATGGTGCAAAGTCCCTTACACTGCGGGCATCCGGCAATCCCTGCATGATCGAGGTCTGCTCGGATACGCTCGGCTCGCCGATCGCCAAGATCCCCTATGCCGGGACGGGCAGCTTCTCCGACTGGCAGACCGTGACCTTCAACATCCCGGAGCTCAAGGGGATGCATAACCTGTACCTGCGGTTTGTCGGCGACGAGGGCTATCTGATGAACCTGAACTGGCTGCGATTCAATGCAGATGCATTGCCCGAAAACCGCCTGATCACAGAGCTTTCCGTCAAGGATGCAGATCACGCAGCCTCCTGGGTCATCACACCTGCCTCCGATACGGGGACGCTCGTCTTTGGTGACAGAACGTTCACCTATACGGAATATCCGGCAGAGCTTGCGGGCTCCGAGGGTATCCTGACGGCGTGCGACTCCAAGAACTGGAACTCTGATGCGGCGACCTTCACGGCTGCTGCGGATATGACCGTCTATGTCGGTCTGGATTCCCGTCTGGAGAATGTCCCGGTGTGGATGGAGGGCTATACCAAGACGGCACTGACCGCTCTGACCTCCAATGATGTGACGTTCGAGTACTACAGCAAGCAGGTCGCAGCAGGGGAGAGCGTGCTCCTCGGCACCAACGGACAGAGCGCCTATTGTGTGAATTATGTGGTACAGGCTGTGCCTTCGCAGACGATCGCACCGACCGAGCCTACCGAAGAGCCTACTGAGCCGACCGATGCCCCCACCGAACCCACGGAAGAGCCGACCGATGCGCCGACCGAGCCCACGGAGGAGCCGACTGATGCCCCGACGGAGCCGACTTCTGCCACATCCGAGCCGGATGAGCCGTATTCCGAGATCTGCGGCGATGTCAACTGTGACGGCGTTGTCAACATCCTCGATGTCATCTGCCTGAACAAGAACCTGATGACCGGCGACCCGATCCCGGCGCAGGGACGCATCAACGCCGATGCCAATGCCTCCGGCGGCAACCCGGACGAGGCGGACGCCCTGACGATCCTGAAATTCGTGGTGGAGATCATCCCCGAGCTCCCCGCTGTATAAGAGACCGGACTGCTGCATCGCTTTGGTGCAGCAGTTTTTGTGCAGTGATCTGCAAGCTTTCTACGCATATACCATCTGTCGATTATAATGATCCTCAGAGTTTAATTAGAAAAAGCGGGGCAAGTGTGACTCCCCACATTTTTGGAAGATGTCCGAAGGACGAGGGAACGGGTGCCGATTATGCGAGATGCCGCTGAACGGCGGCGGAGAGAACGTCAGAGCTATGAAAACCGACTTAGCGAGATGCTGCTTGACAGTTGTATGAAAATGCAGTCGCAGGGCGCAGCCCCGCCCCCCATGAGCGCCAGGAGCGCAGCGAACGGGCGCTCACACCCCGGATATATGCCCTAACAGAGCAGCAGTTTCTATCCTGTAACATTCCGATAATTAGGTCGTTCTAACATAGAAATTGCGAAAAATAAAGATAAACCCTTGACAAATACTGCAAAATATGGTATAGTAATATTGATAGATATTACAATTCAATTACAATTACTAAGGAGATGGAAGAATTGAAGCATTCAAAACTGGCGTGTGTTCTGTTGAGCTGCCTGCTTGCTGTATCCAACGGAACAGTGATGAGTGCGTTTGCAGCAGAGGACACAATGCCGGAAACAGAGCCGGCTGCACTGACTGCCGGAGAAGCTCCCGCAGCAGAGGAAATAGCCGAAACAGCGGCAGTTGAGGAAGATGAGACAGCTGCTGAGGAAGAGACCGAAGCAGAAACGGCAGAAGCTCCCGCCGAGGAGACGGAGGCTGCCAATACAGAAGAGAACGTTCCCGCAGCTCAGGAGATCGCAGAGGCGCCGCTTGCACAGGCTGTGGATCACGGCATCCTTTCCGTGACACTGAGCCTTTCCTCTGACCCGAATGCAAAGAACGGCATGGTTCACGAGGCAAACGGCGAGACCTCCTATATCAACAACGGCAAGAAGCTGACCGGACATTTCAGCGTGACCCCGGATTACCTCAAGGGCGATCTTGGCGGTGACGGCAATGTCGATGCAAGCGATGCCGCCTGCATCCTGATCGCATCCTCCACGGCTGGTACGAGCATGGAGACCGCAGGCGAGCTGCTGGCAGATGCTTATGATTCGGTGAGTGATGCATTCCAGGCGACCCAGATCGCCGACATCAACAACGACGGCAATATCAACGCATCCGATGCGGCAGAGGTGCTGATCTATGCATCCCGCTGCGGTGCGGGCGAGGAGGTCAAGCCGCTCGGCTGTGCGCAGTACTATGCAGACGAGAACGGCGTGCTCCAGACCGGCTGGATCAATGACGATGCAGACAAGCTCCACGCCAACAGCGACTATACCCTTTCTGAGGGCTGGGCAAAAGTTGACGGTGCGACCTATTATTTCTCCGAGGATGCGAAGATGCAGACCGGCTATGTACAGCTTGCCGATCAGACCTATCACCTCGGTCAGGACGGCGCCATGACGACCGGTTGGCTCGATACCAATGACGGTATTTTCTACTTCGATGTGACAAATGGTTCCCAGGCGTTCGGCGTACAGCTCATCGACGGCTATGCCTATTATTTCGATGAGAAGGGCGCCCTCGGCTACGGCGGCTGGCTCGACTGCACGGACGGCAAGCGCTATGCCGACAAGAACGGCGTACTTGCGACGGATTGGCAGACGATCGACGGCAACAAGTACTATTTCAACGGCAACGGTGTCCTTGCGACCGGCGAAACAACGATCGGCGCCAAGACCTATCTGTTCGACAAGAACGGCGTTCCGGTGACCGGCTTGAAGGATTCCGACAGCGGCAAGCGCTACTATAAGGAAGACGGCGAGATGGCTGTCGGCTTTGTAGAGCTTGAGGACGGCACGCACTACTTCAACTCCATCGGTCTGATGGCAGTGGGCTGGGCAGAGTACCAGGCGAACAAGTACTACTTCGACAAGGACGGCGTGATGGTGACCGGCAACATCGTGATGGACGGCATCAAGTACCATTTCGAGGATGACGGCATCTACAACCCGATCAAGATCTGCCTCGACGCAGGTCACTACGCCAAGTACAACCACAGCCCGGTCGTTGATGCGTACTGGGAGTCTGACTTCACATGGCGGATGCACCTGCACCTGAAGGCAGCGCTCGAAGCCAAGGGCATCGAGGTCATCACGACCCGTGCCGATAAGGACGTAGACATGGGTCTTGCACCGAGAGGTGAGGTCTCCAAGGGCTGCGACCTGTTCCTGAGCATCCACAGCAATGCCTGCGGCGATCCTTCGGTCGATGCACCGCTTGCGTGCTGTGCGATCAACGGTTCTGCCGATAAGCTCGGACAGATGATGGCGGATCTGGTCGCTGAGGTCATGGAGACCAACCAGGGCGGTACCATCTGGAAGCGCCACGGCATCAAGGAGCCTGACTTCGACTATTACAGCGTACTGCGTGGTGCGACCAATGTCGGCACACCGGCGATTTTGCTCGAACACAGCTATCACACGAATTACCGTGCGACCATGTGGCTGCTCAATGATGACAACTGCAAGCGCATGGCAGAGGCAGAAGCAGAGCTGCTGGCAGATTATTTCGGAATGAATGACTAAGATCATGCTACAAGACCCCGGTTTCACGCCGGGGTCTTTTTCTCATTTCACCACAGAAAAAGCGCATTTCACCACAAAAAGCCCCCGCTCATGCTCTTTTGTGCTATCATAAGAAAAAACAAAGGAGCTGATCTGTATGAAAAAGGTCATTATCACGGTGCTGATCGTTTTGGTGTTGGGTGCTGCTGCATGGTTCATTCTGCTGCGTCCGGAGCAGGTCTCCCGGGAGCGATTGACGGAGGATTTCAACTCACACAAGCAGGCGTATAAGGATGTGGCATCCTATCTGCACTCCAGGCATATCACAACGGAGCTGACCGACATTCCGATGGCAGGTGAGGAATATCTGGGGATCGTATACGAGGATTCGGATGCCTACGATGCCTTCATGTCCGGCTGGATGCAGCTCATGTGCGAAGACCACGAAGCCATCCGCTCCGACGGCAATACCGTGACCTTCATTTACGAGAGCACAGGCGGGCTTCTTGTCAGAAAGAAGGGCTATGTGATCTACTGCGACACCCACGAGGTGAACGGAACAGACCGCCTGCGTCTTGACAACGACTGGAACCTGTACATCACCAAGTAAGTGCCTTGCATTCCCGCCCCGGATGTGGTATACTGGTAAGGGGGTGAGGAGATGCGTATCGCAGTCTGTGATGATGAAGCCTATTTCCGGGAGATGCTCTGCGAGGAGATCGACCGCTTTTACCGGAGCCTGGATGTGCTGTGCCTTGCGTATGAGAGCGGCGCAGCGCTGATCTCTGCTTTTGAGAAGGGGAACCGCTTCGATGCGGTCTTCCTCGATATAGAAATGCCGCCGCCGGATGGGATGGAGACGGCAAAGCGCCTGCATGAATTTTCGCCGGCGCTGCCCGTGATCTTTCTGACGAGCCATACGGAGTTGGCAATGGACGGCTACGAGGTCGGGGCGTTCCGGTTCTTGCAAAAGCCCGTCGTGCCGGAAAAACTGGAGCTTGCGCTCCGGGACATCCGGCAGCTCTGCGGGCTGAAAAAGACCGTCTGCATCAAGGAGAACGGCGAGGAGCACTACCTCTCGCCGGATGACATCCTCTATGCCGAAGCGGACAACAACACCGTGCGCTTCATCACCTCGGAGCGCACCTACCAGATGCGCATGAAGCTGACCGACGCCGCTGCCATGCTCGAAGGCACCTCCGAGCATTTCTGCCGGATCCACCGCTCGGTGATCGTCGGACTACCGCATATCATCAGCCGTACCGAACGGGAAGTGAAGCTCGACAACGGGGCGATCCTGCCCGTCAGCAAAAGCTACACGGACGAGCTGAAACAGCGGCTGATGGAGTATGTGCGGATGAACGCAAGATAGGAGGAGCCTATGCAGAAACCATTGCTCAGCATCCTGATGCCATTGCTGCTTGAACTGCTGTACGGCACGGCGTTCAGCCTGTGTTCACTGGCGACCTTCGGCGGGCTGTTCTACCGGAAGGTGAAGCATCCGGTGCTGTTCCCGCTCCTGTTCGGCATCGTGAATGTGCTCCTGTGCCTGGTGCAGCAGCTGCTGCTCGGCGCATTATTACCGAGCGTGATGGTCGTGTTCCATACGATAGCGGCGTTTCTGCTGCTGACCGGGCGGAAGTGGGATCATCTGCTGTCTCTTGTGATGGCGGAGATCTTCTCCATGAGCCTTATCAGCAGCGTGCAGATGGCAGTCTTTGCCATCACCAAAGGCGGCGAGCGGGGCTTTTTGGCTGTCACGCTGCTGTATGCCCTGATCTACGCTGTTTCGGTCGGCTTTGTGTATTTCCTGCAATGGCTCGTCCGCAGCGATGACCGGGAACCGCTCGGCAAGCTGCAAATGCTCCTCCTGACCGGCGTGACAGGCGCTGTTACTGTGTATAACCTCCGGAACTATGGCAGTTCCCTGTATGTGCCGGATGTTTCGCTCGAAGCGGCGCTCCCTGCCGTGCTGATTTTGATGTCGGCGTCCGTGCTGCTGCTCCTGTCCGTGAAGACCGAACAGGCAGAGCGCTTCCGGGCGCTGAATGCTATGAGCGAGACCTATATGACGGCGCAGGCAAGGCATTTTGAGCAGGCGAGAGAAGCGGACACGGAAATGCGGATGCTGCGCCACGATATGAAGAACCACATCACCGTCATGAACGGGCTCTATGCCGCCGGCAAGACCGAGGAGCTCGGCGCCTATCTGAAAACGCTCGGCAGCAGCTTTGCCGAGATGCAGGCGGTCAACAGCATCGGCAGCGAGATCGCAGATGCCATCCTTGCCGAGAAGCGGGCGCTTGCCGAGAGCAAGGGCATCCGGCTCCTGACAGACGGCAGCCTGCAAGGGCTTGACATCAGCGCCGTCACGCTCTGCACGGTGCTGTCGAATCTGCTCGACAATGCCATCGAAGCGACAGGCGAGGGGCAGGAGATCACCCTTTCCGCCCGAAGATCCGGCAGCTTTTACTACCTCTGCATCACCAATCCGACCTCGGAGCCGGTCCCTGTTTCCGGCGACATCCCGACCGCCAAGCCCGACAGTGCCCATCACGGGCTCGGGCTGAAAAGCGTCCGGAAAGCCGTGGAAAAATGTGGCGGCACGCTGGAACTATCCTGCAAGGAAGCCGCTTCTGGCGATCAGTTCACAGCAGAGGTGCTCCTTCCCGCACGAAACTGAACGTATCTTTCCTGCACCCGGCATCCGCCGGGTGTTTTCTTCGGAAAAGCCGGTTCTCCGAAAAGTTGCACAGAAACAATGGTACTTCATTTGTCAAAAGCAACAAAGTTTGTACGAATACTGTTAAGGCTATTTACATTTGCGATGAAACATGGTATAATATTATGGAGTAAGTGTGCGCTGACGCAGATCGGCGCCTGTATCGTACAGAAACAGTTGGGAGAATTAGGAATGATGATCGGAAAACCGCCTGAAAATAATATGCCTTTCCGGATAACATCCTTAGAATTTATGTCATTTATTCAGGCTGTAAGCGGGCATTTTGAACGGGATATTGATGTGGTTGAAGTTATCGTCCGTGAGATCCCGAAGCTGTGCAGACCGCTGCGGATCGGCAGACTGTATCTGCGTCATCATCAGCCTGCCAGCAGAATGACCCCGCTGGGGCAGCTGCATGAGAGCGACATCTACCTTGATGAAAACGGCTATGATGAAGAACAGTTGATCGAGAGCATGTTCCCGACCGGCGAAGAGGGCATGTTCACAGTAAAAATGTATCCTGTGAAAGGGGTTCACTGGACAGAGCCGGACATCGGACAGATCCGCTTCCTGAGCGGCAGTCTGTTTTCCATTATCAGCCGTGTCCGGATGCAGAGTCTGCTGTTCAATGCGATGTTCCGGGATATGATGACCGGAGCACTCAACACGCCGGGTCTGATGCGTCACGGCGGGATGCTTCATGCGAAAGGGCAGCTCTCCAGATATGTCGGCATCTTCCTGAATGTCAAGAATTTCAAGTACATCAACCAGTCCGTCGGCGGTCGCCGTGGCGACGACATCCTCTTGTATTACTACCGTGACCTGATGGCGCATATCCAGGGTGAGGAAGAGATCGCCAGACCGGGCGGAGACAATTTCTTTGCGCTCATCCGGAAAGAGAACGCCGATGATTTTCTGTCACACCTTACGGAGGTGCCGGTGCATCTGCCGACGGAGAACGGCGAGCTGACCTTCCTGCTCTCGGCACATGCGGGCATCTATGACATCGGTCCGGAGGATGATATGGGCAAGACCCTGAATCTGGCAACGATCGCCCTCAACATCGTCAAGCATTCCGACCAGGCGACCGATCAGCTCTGGTATCATCCGTCCATGCAGGAGCGGCTCATGCGTGAAAAGCAGGTCTCCCAGCTTTTCCCGAGGGCGCTGCGGGATCAGGAATTTCTCGTATTCTATCAGCCGAAGGTCAATCTCGCCACAGGGATGCTCTGCGGCTGCGAAGCGCTTGTCCGCTGGGCGCGTGACGGCAAGATTGTCCCCCCGATGGAATTTGTTCCTGTTCTGGAAAAAGAAGGCACGGTATGCAGCCTCGATTTCTACGTATTCGACCGGGTGTGCAGTGATCTGCGCAACTGGCTGGATAAGGGCGTCAAGCCGGTGCGTGTCTCTGTCAATTTCTCGCAGCAGCATCTGCGGAGCCTTGACCTGGCAGAGCGCATCGAAGCGATCATGGAGTATTACCAGATCAGCAGTGACCTGATCGAGATCGAGCTCACGGAGCTGAGCGGTGTCAAGAACCACGATGCCATGATGGCGTTCCTGAAAAAGATGCACAGCAAGGGCATCTCCACTTCCATTGACGACTTCGGAACGGGCTATTCTACGCTGAATATGCTGCGTGAGTTCGACATGGATATCATCAAGCTCGACAAATCCTTCCTCGATCGCATCGCCCGGAATGATGTGGAGAGCCACCAGGACGAGATCGTCATCGAAAACATCGTCCGCATGGCACAGTCGCTGAACCTCCAGATCATCTCGGAGGGTGTTGAACGTGTCGAGCAGGCAGATTTCCTCAAGGAGATCCACTGCGACATGGCGCAGGGCTATCTCTTCGACAAGCCGCTGCCGCATGATACGTTCGAGAACCGGCTGCTCGGACCGAGGTACTATTGCATCCACGAAAATACATGATCCGTCTGGCAGCATTTTCCATGCTGTCTTTCGGCATTGCTACAGAATGTTAAGGAGGTAAAGCCCATGAGATCACGATTTTTCCGTATGACAGGTGCTATCCTGCTCTCTGCCGCCATGCTGTTTTCCGCCGTCCCGGTACATGCAGAGGGCGAGATGAAGCACGATCCTTCCCGGGATGTGCAGACGCAGGGTGTCGGCAATCCCTTCAACTTCGGCGAGCGCAACACCCCGGCGGATGCCTCCACCGAGGAGATCCGCCAGATCAACCACAATATGACGGTGCAGGAGGTCAAGTATGCCCTGTATAAGGAGATCGACGAGCACTGGGATCTGATCTCCACCCGCATCGGCACGACCGACCGTGAGAAGGTCTATGCGCTGTTCCTCGGCGTTGGCACGAGAGAATCGACCCTCGGCGGCAACGGCGACGGTGCGGACATCGAGACAGCCTTCGCACAGGGCTTCGGCGTCAGCTCGGCACATGCCTACGGAACGCTCCAGACGGCAGTCACTGCCTTTGCGGATGCGGATCCGACCTTCATGAAGGAGGAGGACGTTCCGGAGATGTACCAGTACTCCCTCTCGGAATCGACCTTCTATGATGCGATCATCTCCGACCACATGGGCGTGCGGAAGATCATGCATTTCTGCGTTGTCGGCATGACGGATGACGGTCTGGAGGGCTATCAGGTCATCCGTGGAGCGCTCAAGGGCTTCAACACCGGCTGGGTCACGTATACCGGCGAGGAAGACGGCTACTACAAGAATTATCCGGACGAGATCGCTTCGCTTGCCCGCTGGTATTATGAGGAAGGGCATCTGTATGACAATGCGTTCTCCTGGACGACGGATGAGCGTGTCGATCCCTACCGCACAGGCAATCCGTGGGAATGGTTCGGCGAGCTGACCCCGAGCCTTGCGCCGATCGAGGAGCATTCCGATCCGACCGAGCCCACCGCAGCGCCGACGGAGCCTACCGAGAAACCGACCGAGCCCACGCAGGACTATACGCCGGATCCGACCGGACTGGTGCCGATGCTGCCTGAAAAGGGCGATGTGAACATGGATAACAGGGTGGATGTGCTCGACGTGATCTATCTGCAAAAGTATCTGCTGAACCTGCAAAGTCTGAGCATGATGCAGTTTGATGCAGCGGATATGAACAATGACGGGGAGTGCGATATCTTCGACCTCGGACTTCTGAAACGAAAGGTACTGAAATAACACAGACCGCCGGCAGGGGAGGACCTGCCGGCGGTTTTCTTTTTTTTTATGGTGATACAAAGCTGTCAACGTATGAACTGATCTGTCACCCCGAACGGAACTTGGCGTGCGTCTGCCAGCACGGGCTCCGTGCTTATTTTTGCTGTGTCTGCTGGATGATGCGGACGATGATGTCGTGCAGCTTCTCGACCTCGTAGTCGCCGATGATGGGTTCAAGGTGAGAGCCGCCCACGCCGGAATCATCCGTCAGGAAGACATAGCTGCCGCCGGTGCAGATGGCTGCGGCACGACCGAAGAGCTCGGTCTCTCTCGAACCGTTGGAGGATACCACCGGGATCAGGCGGATGCCCTTCCGGGAAGCCTCCTCGATGGCAGCAGAGAGCATGTCCTCCTTGCCGTAGTGAGGCGGTGCATCGTAAATCAGGAAGGCGACCTTGGCGGACTCTGTGCTCCACTCATCGGAGGAGAATGCCTCGGAGAGCGCCTCTGCCACAGCCTCCGGCTCATCGCCGCCGCCGTCTGCATATTCTGCATTCAGGGCAGAGCGAATCTGTGCAACGTCCGTGGTAAAGCCGCTGCCGGTCTTGGTGACATACGCATCGCCCTCGTCCTTGTAGAAGCGGACAGAATAGCTCGTGCCGTCTGTGCCGACATCCTCTGCAATGGCGGCGAAATCGCTCTGGAGATAGAACATCTCGTCACCCATCGAGCCGGTCGTATCCACGATGAACATGACCTGCGTATCCGGATAATACACAGCGCTGCCCTCGATCGTCAGCGAAGCGGAACGGTCGGAGACAAGGCGTGCGCCCTGCGAATCGGAAGCCGCTGCCTCGATGGCAGTTTCCGCAGAACCGCCGCCGGGATTCGTCGCAGAGACAGCCGTACCGGTGCGCCCGTTCGTCTCAAACAGATATGCCACGCCGTCCTTGTTCGTCACGGCATTCCAGATGGCGTTGTGTCCGGCATCCAGGAGCTGTACGGAAGCGTTCGGCAGAGCGTTGCCCGAGCCGTCCTTCACGGTCACGGCGATGCGCTGTGTCGGATCCACGCCGAAGCTCGGGAAGCTGATCGTCCCGTTGTTCACGAGGTTGGCGAAGAAGCCCCAGTTCTCGTGATCCTTCCATTCGCCGGCGGTGAGGATGCTGACCATCTCTCTCGGAGAGGGATCGACCGGCTCCACGACTACCGGCGGCTCCTCGGGGACGATCTCGCCGGGATCTCCCTCGCCGGGGTCGCCTTCATCGGGGAGAACGTCACCGGCACCCGGTGCTGCGTCTCCGGCATACATTTCCGGTGCAAATCCCTCATCGGCGAGCTCGTCGGCTGTGAGCGCAGCGGATCGCATCGCTTCCTTGCCGGCAGCATCGGCGACCGCTTCCCCGGCACACTCTGCCTCGGCTGCCGGTGCATCGGCAGCCGCAGATGCGCCGCCGTCGGCAACGATGCCGTTCATCACGGGAGATTCGGTCTTCTTTGTCTCGGTCATTTCCTTGTTGCTGCCGCAGCCTGTGCAGGCGCACATCATCATGAGAGCGGTCAAAAATGCATAATACTTTCTGTTTTTCATAGGACATCCTCCTTCAGATATGTGTACCGGTCGCCCGGTGGTTTTTTGCGCTTCTGTCCTATGATACGGATGGGCGGATGGGTTTTTATGGAGGGATATTGCACAAACATCACGCTTTTGATTTGTGAATATTGCCCAAAACAGGGATGCCCCCGGAAGCCGGGATCGTCCCGCAGAGCCGGAACAGCCCCCGCTGCACCAGAAGATACAGCGCCGCATCCATCGCCGTGAACAGACACATGCTCGGGATGCTGCCGCCCGGTTCCAGATGGCAGAGCGAGAGCACCATCCTGGCAAGCTGCGTGGCAAAGACTGCCGAAAAGACCGGTATCCCGACCAGTCTGACCGGATCCGGCGGCATTCCTGTCTTGCGGATGATGCAGACGATGCGGCTGAGGTTCCCGCAGACATTGCTGGCATAGTAGGAGATGACGATGCCGTAGAACCCGAACACCGGGATGAACAGCAGCACGAACGAGATGCGGATGATGTACTCGCAGAGGTAATTGACCGAGGAAAACACCTGCTCCCCGATGCCCTTGATGATGCTTTCCAGCACGATCTCCAGATAGATGAACGGCACGACCGGCGCCAGCAGGACGATCATCTTTCCGGCAACATCTCCGCCGCCGAGCAGTTCGCCGAGCTGCCTGCCGACGAGCATCAGAATGGCAGTGACAAAGACGGCGAACACGATCGTCTTGCGGACGGCGGTCTCTGTCAGACGGGTGATGCGGGCAGAGCGTCCTGCTGCCTTCTCACGGGCGGTCTCGGTGATGAGGATGCCCGCCAGCGAGCAGAGCACCGTGGACGGAAAGAACAGCGTCGGTAGAATGATCGCCTCGAAGATGCCGAACTGGCTGAATGCCTCGGCGGTGGAATTGCCCGCCTGCCGCAGCGTGATCGGTACCAGCGCATCATTGGCAGAGCCGAGGAAGGACGTCAGCGCCGAGCCGCCCATGACCGGCAGCGCCAGCCGCAGGTAGCGCCCCAGATCCAGCGAAGCCCGCCCGGTCTTGTCGGCATGGCAGGACGGCAGGAAGCAGAGCAGAAACAGGAGCTGCGCTGCTGCACCGGCGATCATGCTCACGGCGGTCAGGCGGCACAGGCTTTCCGTTGTCTGCGGATGGGCTGCGGCAACGACCATCACAGCGGATCTGACGCCGAAATCCACCGTATCCGACGCCGCACAGAGCCCCGACTTGCAGCAGGCATTGAACCAGCCCCGCACGCAGGAGGTCAGCGCCACCAGCGGTAGCGAAAGCGCCATCAGGCGGATCGGAGCGGCAAGTGCCGGGCTTTTCAGGAAGTGGACGCTGCACCACGGCGCACAGCAGAGGAGAACGGTAGTAAAGACTGCGCTCAGCGCCATGCTCACGCCGATGCAAAGGCGCATCACACCGCCGGGATCCCGTTCGGTCTTGCCCAGCTCCTCGGAGATGAACCGGCTCACGCACAGAAAGGCATTCCCGTTCGAGGTCAGCGCAGCAAGGCGGAAAAAGGACGCCGTGAGCGTCAGGATGCCGATCGCCTCTGTGCCGAGCCGCCGGGTCAGAAATACATTCAGCACCAGCGCCAGCCCGTCGAGTGTCATTTGTATGACTGTCAGCAGAATGGTGTCCTTCAGGATGTTTCGTTTCATGCACATAGACCTCCCACTTCTTTCTTACTAATCCTCATAACAATAATAGATAAAGCAGGTTAAGGGGGCGCAGCCCCCTTAAAACCCATTCCTCCCCCGCGCCTGTGCCCGGATGGGTATGCGGGGGTGACTCCCCACGGGGTGGGGAGATGTCCGCAGGACAGAGGGGACTCGCCGCCCGTAAGGCGGGTGCCGCCGAATGGCGGAGGAGGCAAGCTTTACTGATCTATCGGTGTAAAGGGGAGTAGTATCAGGTATTCGTTTTAATGTATGTCGGACGGCACTCTGCTATGCGGCGCAGCATTTATATTACACATACTTATTACAGCATAAGTGTGCTCCCCCGATTTTGTTAAATCAGAATAATTTGTAAAAAAACGAGTTGAGCTATTGACGGGATCCGTTTTTTTCGGTATAATAGAATTGGACTGTAATGCTCTTTCAGAGCATCCCAGAATGAGATGATTACGGAGGTGCAGACTTGAAACTCCAGGTTTCCGCATCTATTTTAAATTCCGATCTGCTGCATTTAGCCGACGAGATCAGCCGGCTCGAGCAGGCAGAGGTGGATATGCTGCATTTTGATGTGATGGACGGTATTTTCGTCCCCAATATTTCCTTTGGCATTCCGGTGTTACAGGCTGTGGCAAAGCAGAGCCGCCTGTTCATGGATGTCCATCTGATGATCGCCCGTCCGCATCTGTATATCGCAGATTTTGCCCGCAGCGGTGCAAATATGATCACATTTCACCTTGAAAGTGAGAGCGATCCTGCCGAAACGATCCGCATGATCCACGAGGCGGGCTGCAAGGCGGGTATCTCCGTGAAGCCCGGTACGCCGGGGGAAGCGGTGCTCCCGTATATCGACCAGGTGGAGAACATCCTCATCATGACGGTGGAGCCGGGATTCGGCGGGCAGAGCTTTATGTATGATATGACGGAGAAGGTGCGCCTTGTCCGCAATGCAGTCGGCGAGCGCCCTGTGTTCGTGCAGGTAGACGGAGGCATCAATGCGGATACGGTCGGCGCTGCTGTGGAAGCAGGTGCCGACCTGCTGGTGGCAGGCAGCTATCTCTTCACTCATCCGGATATGAAGGCGGCAGTGCAGACACTGCGGAAGTGAGGGCTTGCCTTGATCAAGAAACGATTCAGCCGCCCCCTGCGGCGGCAGGAATACTGGGTCGTGATCGCAGCGTTCTGTATCGTCTGTGTCTGCTTTTACGGAATACGGGCAGCGGCAGTTCTGGCTCTTGCCGCAGTGACAGCCGTGGCAACGGACTTTGTCTGTCTGTTCCTGAGAGGGCGCAGCTACCGGCGGATCGACCTGTCCAATGTCGGCTATGCGCTGATCCTGGCGATGATGTTCCCGGCGACGATCCCGTATTCGATCCTGATGCTGAGCACGATCTTTGCAACGGCAGTCGGCAGCCATGTTTTCGGCTACCGGAGGGATCATCTGTTCCCGCCGCCGGCGCTGGGGTATCTGTTTGCGCTGATCTCCTGGCGGAAGTCCGTCCTGAACTTCCCGCCGGTCGGAGCGGATCTGCATCTGTTCCACAATCCGGAGGATCTGGAGGAGTCGTTCAGCGTTTTTCTGAACAAAGAAGGACTGGAGAAGGCGGATCTCTATGATACGCTCCTGGGCTTTGTCCGCACGCCGATGGGCACGGGCTGCATTTTGCTGCTGCTCGTCTGCGGGCTTGTCCTCTTGTTCCGTGGACAGCTCGATCCCTGGAAATTCCTGGGCTGTCTGCTCGGCATGTCGCTCGCTGTCTTCCTGTACGGTGTTTCGCTCCAGGAGCTGCTCGCTGCCAATATGGTGCTGTTCTCGCTGCTGTTCCTGATCAGTGATCCGGCAGTGAACCCATGCACACCGTCGGCAGGCTGGGTCGGCGCTGCGGTCGTAGGTCTGTTCACCAGCTATTTGATCTCCGCCTTTGGCATGGAATATGCGCCGGTGATCGCTGTGATCCTTGGCTGTCCGCTCTGGCGTGGGCTGGGGATGCTCGAACAGCATATCATAGACAGTACAGATTTCAGCAAGATCCGCATACCGTTTATCGACAGGTATGATGACGAGGAAGAGGAGGACGAGGATGGAGAATAAGCATTCACTTTCCGACGGCTTCCTTCGCCGGAACGCTGTCCTTTCGCAGGGCATGGTCATCGCACCGATCGTGGCGTGCTGTGATACGCTCCCGAAGGCGCTGCTGCTGTCGCTCGTCTTTGCGATCGTGACGATCCTGACCGTGACGATCGGGTCGTTCTATCCGAAAAAGCTGGTCTATACCATGCGCATCGTGCTGTATGCGGTAACGGCGGCGGTGATCTTTATCCCGGCGGCGCTGCTGTGTCAGTTTATCAGCCCCTCGGTCTATGGGGCGCTTGGTTCCATGCCCGTACCGGGGCAGGGGATCGTGCCGGAGGCAGCTGCGATGTATCTGCCGCTGCTGTCGGTCAATTCGTTCATCGTGCTGCATTCCGAGCTGCATTTCTATCATATGCGCAAGCCCGTGATGCTCGTGTCGCTGATCGCCCATACGGCTGGCTTCTGTCTGGCAGCATGTGCCTGCGCCGCAGTGCGGGAGCTGCTTGCACACGGCAGTATCGCCGGACATGTGGTGGACATCCCGCTTCTGATGCGTGGATTTGCGGCACCCTGGGGCGGTTTCATCGTGCTTGGCGTCCTGTGCGCACTGCACCGGGTGGTCTTCCGGAAGAAGGTGGATTGAGTATGTGGATCTTTTCAGCGGTGGTATCACTGCTCACGACTAATCTGATCTTTACCAAGGCGCTCGGTACCAGCACGCTGCTCGCAGCGTCCAAGAACCGCTCGAACCTGCTGATCCTGGCATCTGTCATGACCGGTTTTTCCACAGTGTCCTGTCTGCTGACAAGTCTGCTGTTCCGGCTGTTCGGGCTGACGATCCTGCTGCAATATCCCTACAGCTTCGGACTCCCGCTGCTGTATACGCTGATGATCTCGGTCATCTATGTGGCAACGCTGCTCCTGCTGTTCCGATTCGCAAGGAAGCGCTTTGCCAATTATAAGAAATATATCCATCTTGCTGCGTTCAACTGTGCTGTCATGGGCACGCTGTACCTCGCATTCGAGCCTGTGGATTCGCTGAAGTCGCTTCAGCTCCGCAGCGATGCCTTTGTGATGGCAAGGATCTTTTCCGATACGCTGAACCCGATCGGAGCGATTTTGTTCGGCTTGCAGGCAGGGCTTGGCTTTGTGCTGGCATCCGTCATGCTGTCGGCAGTGCGTGAACGTCTGTATGATAAAGAGGTACCCGCAGCCTTCCGGGGATTTCCGGCTGTGCTGATCTTTATCGGTGTGATCTCTATGGCTGTCTATGCGATGGCAGCCGGCGCCTGATCTATAGAGAGAGAATTTGCAGAACAACTGACTTTCTCGGAACATTCCGAAGTTCCATCCCGCTTGTCTCTTTTGCCCTGTGCTTTGCGTCCCGACCTTGCAATACAGCAAGTATTGCGGCTGCCGGGTCACTTCGCACAGAACAAAACATCCAGCGTGATCTGGCACTTCTCCAGATCCCGAGTAAGTCTATTGAGAGGAGCATCCCAATTCCATGAAATTGAAACCAAAAGGACGAAAGATCTACCGGGAAAAGAGCCGGTTTGAACGTCTGCGGGCCTTCTGGAGCAATACCGGTGCGGTCGTCGGCACTGTGGTGCTGATCGCTGTGCTGGGGTTTGTCGGCTACAGTGCCGGTGGTCCTGTGCTGCGCTTTTTGCAGGACAAGGAGATCATCGCCAAGCCGAATGCTTCATCCGAAGCTCCCGAAAGCTCCGTTTCTGAGCAGACCGAGCCCCCGGAGAGCGGTGCGGAGAGCGAGAACGGCGAGATACCTGCCGAAACAGAGCCGGCACAGACCGAGCCTGTCGCAGTGGAGCCGCCGGCGCAGATCACGATGCGTGGCTATCAGCTCCCGACCTCGGCACTCGCCACCAAAACGGCGCTGGAAGCTGCCTTGCTACAGGTGCCGGAGGGCGCCACACATATCCTTGTGCCGCTGAAAGTCAAGGGCGGCGGGCTGTATTATGCCACCAAGCTCGAGGACGGCATCAAGGCGGTGCAGGCTGCCATGCCGCTCGAATCGGTCTATGAGACGATCAAGACAAGAGGCGCTGAACCGGTCGCTGTCATCAATACCCTCGAGGATCAGATCTATCCGCTGAATTATCAGGATGCCTCCTACCGCATGGCAGGCAGCGGGGCACGCTGGATGGATCCCTCCGGGGCTGTCTGGATGTCACCGTTCAGCGGTCTGGCGGTGGATTATCTGTCCAATATCGCAAAGGAAGCCAATGACGCCGGGTTCCGCTCCATCCTTTGTGAGGGGCTTGTCTATCCGGATTTCCCGGCAGCGGATGTGAACAACCTCGATTCCCGCTGCACGGCACCGGACAGATATACCTCCCTTGTGAAGCTGGTGGAATCCATGCAGCAGGCGGCGCCCGAAGCGGAGTTCTTCATCCGCATCGACGGGCTCGATGTGCTGACCAACCGCATGGATGCCGTCACGGCAGCGGATCAGCTCGAGATCGGTGCGCTGCTGGTCGGTGTCAATGCGGCATCGAGAGACAATACCGACATCCTGCGTGGTATTTCGTCCGTGCATCCCTGTGTATTGTCGTGGGAGGAAGCGGATCTGCCGGCAGGTGAGGAGAGCTTTACCGTGACGCTGAAAACGGAAACCAAAAAAGAAGCGGCTGAGGCTGCTGAATAAAGGAGTGAGGGCGATGTCCGAAAAATTTACGATTTCCCTGAAAAAAATCATCGACGAGTTCAAGTTAGAGGTGATCTACACCCCGAAGGATCCCGCTGAGATGCTGATCGACGAGAACGATGTCAACCGTCCGGGCTTGCAGCTGATGGGCTTCTATGAGTACTTCAACCCGGAGCGTATCCAGATCATCGGTAAGATGGAATTTGCCTATTTATCGACCATTGACGAGAAGACCCGCAAGGATCGTCTGGAGATGCTGTTCTCGCAGAAGCTGTCGGCGCTCATCATTGCCAGAGAGCTGCCGTACTTCTCCGAAATGCTCGAAATGGCGCAGAAGTACGAAGTGCCGCTCCTGCGCAGCAAGGAGAGCACCTCCAACTTCATCGCCGGTCTGATCGCATTCCTGAACCTGAACCTGGCGCCCCGCATCACACGGCATGGAGTACTCATCGAGATCTACGGTGAGGGCGTGTTCCTGACCGGTGAGAGCGGCGTCGGCAAGAGCGAGACGGCGATCGAGCTTGTCAAGAGAGGTCATCGTCTGGTGGCAGACGATGCCGTGGAGATCCGCAAGGTGTCCAACATCAGCCTTGTCGGCTCGTCTCCGGACAACATCCGGCACTTCCTCGAACTGCGTGGTATCGGCATCATCAATGCCCGCCGCCTGTTCGGTATGGGTGCCGTCAAGGTGACGGAGAAGATCGACCTTGTTGTCGAGATGGAGCTCTGGAACCCGGAGAAGATCTATGACCGCATGGGCGTGGATACGCAGTATGTGTCCATCCTCGGCGTGAAGGTGCCGTCGCTGACCATCCCGGTCAAGCCCGGTCGTAACCTTGCCGTCATCCTCGAAGTCGCTGCGATGAACAACCGCCAGAAGAAGATGGGCTACAATGCTGCGACCGAGCTGCTCGATCGTCTGGGCATGGATATGGAATCCACCGAAACTGTCAAGGATTACGACGCATTCTATTGATTCAGGAGGCTGCTATGAGAGAAAAGCTGTCTGCGCTCTGCGAACGCTATGAGATGGAGCTGCAAGAGCAGGTGCCGCTGTCGGAGCATACGACCTTCCGCATCGGCGGCAAGGCGGACTACTGGGTGAATGTCTCCCTGAAAACGCAGCTCAGCGCCCTTCTGCGATTCTGCAAGGAAGAGGAGCTCCCGTATTTCATCATGGGCAAGGGGAGCAATGTCCTGGCTTCGGATGAGGGCTATCATGGGCTGATCATCCATCTGGACGGTGCGTTCACGAACTGCGAGATGGTCAATGAGGACGGCTCAGAGCTCCAGGCTCCTGTGGAATGCACAGGCGTGCTGAAACTCGGTGCCGCAGGCTCCCTCGTCAAGGCGGCGAAGACCGCCGAGGAGTTCGGGCTCACCGGTATGGAGGGGCTTTCGGGCATCCCGGGCACGGTCGGCGGTGCGCTGTTCATGAATGCAGGCGCCTATAATTATGAGATGTCCCAGATCGTGACCTGCTGCGAATACATGGACGAGGACGGCGAGCTCCACACGCTGACAGCGGAGGAGCTGGAGTTTGCTTACCGGCACAGCTGGTTCACGGATCATCCGGGAAATGTCATTTTGTTTGTGACGGTAAAGCTCGCCCCCGGAAACCGTGAGGAGATCTCCGCCAAGATGCAGGAGCTCCTGAAACGCCGCAGCGATAAGCAGCCGCTCAACTATCCGAGCGCCGGGAGCACCTTCAAGCGCCCGAAAGTCGGCTATGCTTCGGCGCTGATCGACCAGTGCGGTCTGAAAGGTCTGACCTATGGCGGCGCACAGGTGAGCGAAAAGCACGCCGGTTTCGTGGTGAACCGGTTCGATGCGACATGTGACGATGTGACGGAGCTGTGCAGACAGGTCCGTGAAAAAGTGAAGGCAGAAACGGGCACCGTGCTCGAGCTCGAGCCTGTTCTGCTCGGAAATGTAAAGTGGGAGAGTGATTGAGCCATGCAGCTTGTGATCGTGACCGGCATGTCCGGTTCCGGTAAATCCACCGCTATGCGTGTGCTGGAGGACATCGGCTATTACTGTATCGACAATCTGCCGCCGTTCCTGATCCCGAAGATCCTCGATCTCTGTGATCAGTCCAGCGGCACGCTCGACCGGGTCGCTGTGGCAATGGATATCCGGACGGGCGAGCTGTTTTCGGAGATCTCGCAGGAACTGCACGAACTGCGCAAGGAATCCGGCGTGGAACTCAAGGTCGTGTTTACCGAGGCTGCGGATGATGTGCTCATCAAGCGCTACAAGGAGACCCGCCGCAAGCATCCGTTTGCCGATAAATACAGCTCTCTGCGTGAGGCGATCCGGCAGGAGCGCCACATGATGCAGACGCTCCGTGACAAGGCGGATTACTACTTCGAGACATCCCAGATGAGTACCTCGCAGCTCGGCGAGGAGATCCGGAACGTGTTCCTCGAGAACAGCTCCGATTCGCTCCAGGTCAAGGTAACGTCTTTCGGCTATAAATATGGCGTTTCGAGAGAGTCGGATCTGGTGTTTGATGTGCGCTGCCTGCCGAATCCGTATTATGTAGCGGAGCTGAAAGCGCATACCGGCTGTGAAAAATGTGTGCAGGACTATGTCATGAACTCAGAAAATTCAGAGACGCTCATGCAGAAGATCATTGACCTGCTCAAATTCCTGATCCCGCTCTATGTGGCTGAGGGAAAGAGCCAGGTCGTCATATCCTTTGGCTGTACCGGCGGCAAGCACCGTTCCGTGACCTTTGCGGAGCTGGTGGGAGATACGCTGAGCAAGGAAGGCTATCAGGTGCATAAGATGCACCGAGACATCACGAAGGACAAACCATAAGAAGGAGGGAGCAGCATGTCATTTTCCGATCAGGTACGTTCCTGCATCCGTGAAACGATCAACGATCACGACAGGCGTTTTGCCTGCCTGTATGGTATGCTGCTGTACGGGCGCACCGTCACCCGCACCGAGATCGTGCTGAAAAGCGAGAGCGAGATCTTCGATGCCGTGTTCCCGGTGCTGATGAAGACCGTCTTCGGCGCCTCCGTGCCGCTGACGATCGAGAGCCGCCCCCGCAAGGACGGCGGCATCCTCCACATCTACCGCATCACAGGCGAGGAAGCCGTGACGACAATCCGGCACCGCTTCCACATCCATGAGGAACGCCGCATCGACATGCGCAATCTGCCGACCAACAGCATCGGCATGTTCCTCGGCGGTGTGTTCCTGATCTGCGGCACGATGACGGATCCCTCCAAGGACTATCACCTCGAATTTGCGGTGCCGACCGAGAACCTCGGCAAGGATCTCTGCGATCTGCTGTACAGCGTCGGGGTGCATCCGGGCTGTATCCAGCGCAGATGCGGCTATTCCGTGTATCTGAAGGTCAGCGAGGAGATCGGCGATCTGCTGACCTTCATGGGTGCGCAGAAGTGTACGCTCGGTCTGATCGACGTGCAGATCGACAAGGAGATGAAAAACCGCATCAACCGCCAGAACAACTGCGATATGGCGAACATCGACAAGGTGATCTCCGCCTCGGAGCGGCAGTGTGCGGACATCCGGCTCATTGTGGAGCACGGCGGCATGAAGGAGCTCTCGGACGATCTGCGGGAGCTTGCCGAACTCCGGCTCGAAAACCCGCATCTGAGCCTTGCGGAGCTGTCCGAGATGCTGAGCAAGCCCATCGGGCGTTCCGGCGTGAACCACCGGTTCCGCCGCCTTGCGGCGATTGCAGAGACATACCGGAGGAGGGATGTCTGTGACGAATGACGGATTTGTACATCTGCATGTACACAGTGAATACAGTCTGCTCGACGGGGCCTGCCGGATCGGTGCGCTCTGCGAGCAGGTAAAAGCTCTTGGACAGACGGCGTGCGCTGTGACCGATCACGGCAATTTGTACGCCGCTGTTGCTTTTTATGAGGCGGCAAAGGCGGCAGGCATCCAGCCCATCATCGGCTGCGAAGTCTATGTGGCACAGCGGACACGCTTCGACAAGGATCCGCTGCTCGACGGGAAAAGCTATCACCTGATCCTGCTGTGTGAGAACGAGCAGGGCTACCGGAACCTGGTCAAGCTCGTGTCGCTGGCAAATTTAGAGGGCTTCTACAAAAAGCCCCGCATCGACTGGGAGCTGCTTCAAAAATACCATGCAGGGCTCATCTGCCTGTCCGCCTGCATCGTCGGCGAGATCCCGAGACTGCTGCTCGACGGGAATTATGAAGCGGCGAGGGCTGCGGCGCTGCGGTATCAGGCGCTGTTCGGGAAAGAGAATTACTATCTGGAGATACAGGATCACGGTGTTCCGGAGGAGCGGCAGGCGCTGCCGCTTTTGCTGCGGCTTTCAAGGGAGACAGGCATCCCGCTGGCGGCAACGAATGACGTCCACTATCTCCGGCGGAATGACGCCGCCATGCAGAAGGTGCTGCTCTGCATCCAGACCGGCAAGACCATCGACGAGCCGACAGGCATGGGCTTTACCACGAATGAGTATTATCTGAAATCGGCAGAGGAGATGGCACAGCTCTTCCGCACTGTCCCCGAGGCGCTGGCAAATACCTGCCGCATCGCAGAGCGGTGCCGGGTGGAGTTCCGCTTCGGCGAGCGCAAGCTGCCCCGCTTCGTGCAGGAGGGCGTACCGGACAATGTTGCCTATTTCCGTGCGCTCTGTTATAAAGGTATGCAGAAGCGCTACGGTGCCGATCCTGCTCCCGAGGTCAGGGAGCGGCTCGCCCACGAGCTGCATGTCATCGAAACGATGCAGTTCGTGGACTATTTCCTCATCGTGTGGGATTTCATCCGCTATGCGAGGAGCCAGGACATCCCGGTCGGTCCCGGGCGTGGTTCCGGTGCGGGGAGCCTGTGCGCCTATTGCATCGGCATCACGCAGATCGACCCGATCAAGGGCAATCTGCTCTTTGAGCGGTTCCTGAACGTGGAGCGTGGCAACATGCCGGACTTTGACATCGACTTCTGCATCGAAGGGCGTGGCAAGGTCAAGGAGTATGTCGTCCGCCGCTACGGTGCCGACCATGTGGCGGAGATCATCGCGTTCGATACGCTGAAGGCAAGGGCAGCCATCCGGGATGTGGGGCGGGTGATGAACGTCCCCTATGCCCTCTGCGACAAGGCGGCAAAGCTCATCGACTGGCGGATGGATATCCATGAAGCCCTCGAACAGATCCCAGAGCTCAAACAGCTCAGCGGGAGCGATGAACGAATCCACAGCTTGCTCGATATGGCAGCGCAGATCGAGGGGATGCCCCGCCATGCGAGCACCCATGCGGCAGGCGTGGTCATCGCACCTGCGCCGGTGAGCGATTTTGTCCCGGTGCAGAAGAATGATGAGACGGTCGTGACGCAGTACACCATGACCGTGCTCGACAAGCTCGGGCTGCTGAAAATGGACTTTCTCGGGCTGCGCAACCTGACGATCATCCGGGAGGCGGAGCGCTCGATCGCACGGCATGTGCCTGGGTTCAGCATCGCAAAGATCCCGACCGATGATGCGGCGGTCTACCAGCTCATTTCCCGCGGGGATACCTCCGGCGTGTTCCAGCTCGAAAGTGCCGGGATGCGGGCATTTCTGATGCAGCTGAAGCCGGAGAACATGGAGGACATCATCGCAGCGCTGGCGCTCTATCGCCCCGGCCCGATGGATTCCATCCCGACCTATGTCCGGAACCGGCACCATCCGGAGGAGGTGCGCTATCTGCACCCGCTGCTCGAAGACATCCTGTGCATGACCTACGGCTGCATCGTCTACCAGGAGCAGGTCATGCAGATCTGCCGGAAATTAGCGGGCTATTCTTACGGACAGGCGGACATTTTGCGCCGTGCCATGTCCAAGAAGAAGCATGACATCATGGCAAAGGAGCGGCAGAAATTCCTCTACGGCTCCGGGCAGGACGACGGCTGCACGGGTGCCGTGGCGAACGGTGTGCCGGAGGACATCGCCAACCAGATCTTTGACCAGATGGAGAGCTTTGCGTCCTATGCCTTCAACAAATCCCATGCGGCAGCCTATGCGCTGGTCGCCTACCAGACGGCGTATCTGAAAACGCACTATTTCGGGGAATATATGGCAGCCCTCATGACGAGTGTGATGGGTGATACGGCAAAGCTCATGGCATATGTGGAGGAATGCCGTGCAGCCGGGATCGAAGTGCTCCCGCCCGATGTCAACACGGGGGAGTGGAGCTTTTCCTACCGGGACGGCAAGCTCCGGTTCGGGCTGCTTGCCATCAAGGGGCTCGGCAAGGGGCTGATCGACCGCATGGTCATGGAGCGCCGGAACAAAGGCACATTCAGTGGCTTTGTGGATTTCTGCCGCCGGATGTCGGGCTGCGGGATGAACAAGCGCATCCTCGAAAGCCTGATCCAGTCGGGCGCTCTGGACGGGCTCGACTGCAACCGCCATCAGATGCTGCTGAATTACGAATTTGTGATGGATTCGGTCAGTGATGCGCTCGACAGCGGCATCGAAGGGCAGATGAGCCTGTTCGGGGACGGCGAGATCTCCACGGAGGGCGATTTGCAGATCGCTCCTGCACCGGATCTCGGGCTGCTGCAAAAATTGCAGATGGAGAAGGCGGTCACGGGCATGTATCTGTCCGGGCATCCGCTCGAAAGCACGGCATATCTGGCAAAGCTGCTTCGCTGCGGGAGCATCGGCGCCTTGACGGAAGCACCGGACAAGGCGGAATGCAGCATCCTGTGCCTGGTGCAGAGCATGAAGAAGTACCGGACGAAAAGCGGCGAGGATATGGCGTTCGTGACATTCGAGGACACCTCCGGCGTGATCGAGGCACTCGTGTTCCCGAAGCTGCTGAGCATCTCCGGCGGGAGGCTGCTGCCGGACAAGGTGCTGTATGTGACGGGCAATATCTCCCGGAAGGACGACGAGAACAGCCTGATCTGCGGCAGCATCCTCTCGGAGGATGATTTTCCCCTGATGCTCCGACAGCGGCAGCTCTGCATCAAGTTCAGCGGCACCCCGGAGGAGCAGGAAGCGCTCCGGAAGCTGCCAGCGGTCTGTGCGGACTATCCGGGGGAGACAGAGGTCATCCTCTATCTGATGCAGCAGCGCAAATATGCCGCAGTCAAGCCGGTTTTGCGTGTCCAGCCGTGCGAGGAACTGTACGAAAAGCTGTGCAGTCTGTTCCGCCCGGAGACGCTCGGACTCATCCGGATGATCCGGAAATAGCGCGGAAAATGCAGATTTGTGATTTAAATAACAAAGAAATCAAAAAAAGGGCTTGACATGCATGGCTAAATGTAGTAAAATAGATAAGTAAAGGTTTTTTCCAATATCAGCAGAATGGAGAATGAATAGCTATGAAAAAAATCGGTGTTTTGACAAGCGGCGGCGATGCGCCGGGCATGAATGCAGCTGTCAGAGCGGTGACCCGCACGGCACTCTCTAAGGGCATGGAGGTCGTTGGCATCCAGAGAGGTTATGTCGGCCTTCTGAACCGTGAATTCGTGAATATGACAGCAAGAACCGTTTCCGGTATCATCCAGAGAGGCGGTACCTGCCTGTACACTGCCCGCTGCCCCGAGTTCCGCAACATGGACGGTGTTATGAAGGGTAAGGCTGTCTGTGAGGAGATCGGCCTCGAGGGTCTGGTAGTCATCGGCGGCGACGGTTCCTTCCGTGGCGCAGGCGATCTGTCCAGTGTCGGCATCCCGTGCATCGGTATCCCCGGCACGATCGACAACGACATTTCCTGCACGGAGTACACCATCGGTTATGACACCGCTATGAATACCGCTGTCGAGATGATCGACAAGCTCCGTGATACCACCCAGTCCCACGACCGCTGCTCCGTTGTAGAGGTAATGGGCAGAAGAGCCGGCTACATTGCTGTCAATGTTGCCATCGGTGCCGGTGCAGAGGCTGCACTGACCCTCGAGCGCCCCTATGACCTGAATGCGATCGCTGCCAAGATGACCAAGACCCTGAGCGAAAAAGGCGGCAAGCATCACTTCATCATCGTTGTGGCTGAGGGCGTAGGCCAGACTGAGAACATCGCACGCGAGATCCAGGAGATGACCGGCGTTGAGTCGAGAGCTACCGTTCTGGGGCATGTGCAGAGAGGCGGCGCACCGACCATGCGTGACCGTATCGTTGCGACAGAGATGGGCTACCATGCAGTTGAGCTGCTCGAGCAGGGCATCGGCAACCGCATCGTTGGCATGAAGGACGGTAAGATCTATGACGTGGATCTCCAGGAAGGTCTGGCTATGAAGAAGCCGTTCATCGACCATCTGTATGACATCCTGACAGAGACGGCTTATTGATCTTAGACTCATACACAGAGTAGGACGTTGTGCGTTAAGTGCCGCCCGGACGGGGAGTTGCCGGGGGGACGAAAAGGGGCGAACCCTTGCGGTACAGTGTCCGCATCCCGCTGAATGTATTATTTCAAAGCTCTTTATAAGATACCTTGAGATATACACGAGGCTGCGTATTTGAAGGAGGTATTCTTATGAAGAGCTTTTTTTCCATGTTTCCCCGCTCCGCAAAGGAATTTTATGACCTGCGGTCGCTGACCGTGACGGCGATGTTCATTGCCATCTCGATGGTCATCGAGAAATTCACGATCAACTTCCCGCTGTTCAAGATCAACTTTGCGTTCCTTGCGATTGCCGTGATCGGTATGCTGTGCGGTCCGACGGTGGGCTTTGTCGCCGGTATGCTCTGCGACATCGTCGGCTGGATCGCCAATCCGGACGGCGGTTTCTTCCCGGCATACACGCTCGTAGCCGGCATCCAGGGTCTGATCTACGGCATCCTGCTGTACTACAAGCAGGACAAGATCTCGCTGTTCGGGCTGAATGACACCGCTTCCATGTGCATCCGTATCGTGATCGCACGGCTTCTGGATGTGTGTCTCATCAATCTGCTGTGCAATACATGGCTGAACATGCACTACGGCTTTATCCCGCAGCAGGCATTCGGCACGGCGATCTCCGCAAGACTGCTGAAGAATGTCCTCGAACTTGCGGCGGACATCCCGCTGCTTCTGCTGATCCTTCCGGCGGCGCTCCTGGCATATAAGCGCATCGTATCCGGCAGAGAAATCCGCAGACCAGAATAACATACGAAAAAACACTTGCTTTTTTGTACACTTTGTAGTATAATTAAGTAAGTGTTTTATTTATCCTGATTCTGAACCTCATAGAAATCCAGAACCGGGAGCTAATCATGAAAGGATCTGATACTATGAATACTGTAGGATTTATTGGCGCAGGCAATATGGGCTATGCCATCATGAAGGGCATTGCCGCGAGCGCACTGGCTTCTGAGACGAAGCTCTCTGCCTTCGACCCGGCAGCGGACAAGCAGGAAAGACTTGCCGAGCTCGGCGTGACCGTCTGCAAGACCGGTGCCGAGGTGCTGAATACCTGCAAGTATGTCTTCCTCGCCGTCAAGCCGCAGATGTTTGACACCGTGCTGGATGAGATCGGCAGTGCTGTGACGGAGGATACGGTCATCGTGTCCATTGCGGCGGGCATCACGGCGGAGTATATCCGCTCCAAGACGCTCCCCGATGCCAAGGTCATCCTCGTGATGCCGAACACCCCTCTGCTGCTCGGTGTGGGCGCTTCTGCGCTGGCAAAGTCTGAGCCGACGACCGATGAGGAATTTGCAACAGTATGCAGCTTCTTCGACGCCTGCGGCATTTCCGCAACGCTGCCGGAGAACAAGATGAAGGAGATCATCGCCATCAACGGCTCCAGCCCTGCATTCATCTATCTGTTTGCCAAGGCATTCGTGGATTATGCGGCAAAGGAGGGCATCGCCAAGGAGACGGCTCTCCCGCTGTTTGCACAGAGCCTGATCGGCAGTGCGAAGATGCTGACGGATTCCGGTTACAGCATTGAGGAGCTCATCAAGATGGTATCCTCTCCCGGCGGCACCACGCTGGCGGGTCTCGATGAGCTGTACAAGGGTGAGCTGGAGAAGACGGTCGATGCCGCCTGCACAGCCTGCACAAGAAGGGCTTACGAGCTCTCCAAATAACGCATAGTTCCGGGGACGGGCACATATGCTGTCAACGAAGGGGTTGATGGCATGGAACAACAGGGCAAAGGTCTGATCCTGCCGGCAGTTTTTGCGGTGATGGGTACGGCGGCAGGGAGCATTCTTGCAGCGCTGTATCCGGCGCTGCCGCTCTGGCGGAGCGTTGTGTTCCGGCAGGGGATGGGGCTTGAGTCGCTGCATTTCCTGCATCTGTTCGGGCTGGCATGTCTCGCACTTGCGGTGACGGCGGCATCCGGGCTGTCCGTGCTCGGCATGGTCGGTGCCTTCGGGGCGGTCTTCTGCAAGGGCATGGCGCTCGGTGCGGTGCTGACCGGACTCTACCGGGATGGCGGTGCCGGCGGTCTGCTGACGTCGCTCCTGTTCGTGATGCCGTTTGCACTGGGGAGCATTGTGGTGCTCCTGTTTGCGGCAAGGGAGGCATGTACCGGCGCTCGCTGGCTGACCGGTGCGGTGCTGCATCGTACAGCAGGGGAGTACCCGCTGAAACGCTATGCCGCCGCCTTCTGGCTGCTCGCAGCGATCCAGCTTGCCCTGACAGCCGCACAATACGGTGTTCTGCGCCTGTACCCTGCATTTTTATCGTGTATGTTACAATAGAAAGGATGTTTTTGATGCCATTATTTGGTGGCTATGAGCAAAGCGGTCCGGGCATCGCCAAGGATGCGCCGAAGAAAAAGCCGTTTTTCCGGTTCTGGGAGATCGTCGGCAGAAAGTTCTGGAAGCTGCTCGAACTGAATCTGCTGATGATGTGTCTCATGATACCGCTGGCGATCGGCGGCGCAGCGGTTTTGCTGCTGTCGGAACGCAACACCACGGCTGCGACGGTCATCGCCGGTGCGATGGGCGTTGTGTTTGCCGTCCTCTTCGGACCGTGGATGGCGGGAACGGCGCAGGTGCTGCGGAAGTTCACGCTCGAAAAGCCCTGCTTCATGATGCAGACCTTCTTCCGGGCATTCAAGTCGAGCTTCAAGCAGGCTTGCCCGATGGGTCTGATCGACCTGCTCGTGCTGTCCTCGGCGGCAAGCGGCTCCTATGTGTACCCGCTGTTCATCCAGCGTCTGAAAGAAACGGGCGAGAGCGGCTCGCTGGTGTACTATATCCTGTTCATTGCGGCGCTCAGCATCGCCTTTGTCGTCATCATGATGAGCTTTTATGCCTATCTGATGATGGTCTCGACGGATCTTTCGTTCAAGAATATCATGAAAAACTCCCTGGCGCTGACCTTTATCGCACTCAAGCGCAACCTGCTGACGCTGCTGCTGGCGGGTATCGTGATGGGCGTGTTCACGGTGCTGGCGATCTATTTCCCGTATATCATGATCTTTGTGCTGCTGTTCATGCCGTCAAGCTTTGCGGCGTTCATCGTGGTGTTCAACAGCTATCCGGTGATCCAGAAATATGTCGTTGACCCCTACTATGCACAGCTCGGCGAGGTCAACCCGGAGATGAGCTTCACGGAGACCGAGGGCGAGAATCTCTTTGAGGATCAGGGCGGCAAGGAAAAGCCGATCGAAGCACCCACATCGAAGAAAAAGAGCAGAAAAGGAAAGATCGTTTCCTGAGGAGGGTACTATGATCTATTCGGAGCTTGTCAGAACAGCGATGTGTATCGCATTTGATGCCCATAACGGGCAGGTGGACAAGGCGGGCTATCCGTACATCCATCATCCGCTGCACCTGGCGGAGCAGATGGACACGGAGCTTGCCACGGTCGTGGCGCTGCTGCATGATGTGGCAGAGGACACGCCGGTCACGTTTGAGGACATGCGCCGGCAGGGGATCCCGGAGGAAGCCGTCACGGCGCTGCGGCTGCTCTGCCATGACAAGGACATGCCCTATGCGGATTATGTCGCCAACATGCAGGGGAATCTGACCGCCTTGCAGGTGAAGCGTGCCGACCTGCTGCACAATCTCGACAGTACCAGGCTCCCGGCGGGGGCGGATCACTCCCGGCTCCGGGCAAGATATATCCCTGCACTCGAAGCGGTAGAGGGCTATATCCGGGCGATCCAAGAAAAAAATGGCTGATCCCGAAATTTTTTTGAAAAAGCTCTTTACAAATCACTGAAAATGTGATATAATATGTAATGTTCCGTGTACTTGGACTGGGGGTTACGCCCGATAGGGAACTTACCTGCCCCACTCTATGTTACGGAGAATAAATATCAAAGGGGTGAAATGAACATGCTGCGTAAGGAAGAGAAGACGGCTGTCATCGAGAACAACCGTACCCACGAGACCGACACAGGCTCTCCTGAGGTACAGATCGCGATCCTGACCCGTCGCATCAACGATCTGACTGAGCATCTGAAGATGCACAAGAACGATCACCACTCCAGAAGAGGTATGCTGAAGATGATCGGCCGCAGAAGAAATCTGCTGGCTTACCTGAAGAAGAAGGACATCAACAGATACCGTGCGATCATCGCTAAGCTGGGCATCCGTAAGTAAGGAAGTATGGAGAAGGCAGCGGGGCGACCCGTCTGCCTTTCTGTGCATTCCGATCAAAAAAGCTGCGTCGGCAGCGGTTTTCAAGCATATGCATGAAGAAGTAAGAGGTTAGAAGCAAGCAGTGAGACGCTCACTGTTTACTTCTAAGTTCTTGCCTCTGCGGGAAGGACATCACCACAAGATGGATCCCGGTGCAGGACTGTGCGAAAACGCTGTCTGGCACAAGGAGGAAAATTATGTTTGAGAATTACAGAAAGTTTGAAACGACCTATGCAGGCCGTCCGCTGGTCGTAGAGACCGGCAAGACCTGCGAGCTGTCCAACGGCTCCTGCTGGGTACGCTATGGTGAGACCACTGTTATGGCGAACGTTACCGCAAGTGCAAAGCCGAGAGACGGTATCGACTTCTTCCCGCTGTCTGTGGACTACGAGGAGCGTCTGTATTCCGTAGGTAGAATCCCCGGCTCCTTCACCAAGCGTGAGGGCAAGCCCACCGAGAAGGCGATCCTGACCTCCCGTATGGTTGACCGCCCGATCCGTCCGCTGTTCCCGAAGGATATGCGCAATGACGTTTCCGTTGTCATGACCGTACTGTCCGTAGATCCGGACTGCTCTCCGGAGATCGCCGGCATGATTGCTACGTCCATCGCTATCTCCATCTCCGATATTCCGTGGAACGGTCCGATCGCCGGCATCAGCGTTGGTCTGGTAGACGGTGAGATCGTGCTGAACCCGACCAAGGAGCAGAGAGAGAAGAATGACCTGAACCTGACGGTTGCAGGTTCTGCCAACAAGATCGTCATGATCGAGGCAGGTGCTAACGAGGTCGATGAGAAGACCATGCTGAACGCCATTATGACCGGTCATGAGGAGATCAAGAAGATGGTAGCCTTCATCTCCGACATCCAGAAGGAGATCGGCAAGCCGAAGTTCGAGTTCGAGTCCCAGGAGATCCCGCACGAGATGTTCGACGCTGTTGAGGCACTCGTTGGCGAGAAGGTCAAGGTCGCACTCGACACCAATGACAAGAATGTAAGAGATGCCCGCATGAAGCCCATCACCGATGAGGTCCACGAGGCATTTGACGAGCAGTACGGCGAGAACGGTCCTGCAAAGCTGGGCGAGTGCCTGTACAAGCTCCAGAAGAAGATCGTCCGCAACTGGCTGTACAACGGTAAGCGCGTAGACGGCAGAGGCATCGACGAGATCCGTCCGCTCGCTGCTGAGGTTGGTCTTGTACCGAGAGTACACGGTTCCGGTCTGTTCACCAGAGGTCAGACACAGGTCATGACCATCGCGACCCTCGGCCCGATCAGCGATGCACAGAAGATCGACGGTCTGGATGAGGAGACCTCCAAGCGCTACATGCATCAGTACAACTTCCCGTCCTACTCCGTAGGCGAGACCAAGCCCTCCAGAGGCCCGGGCAGACGTGAGATCGGTCACGGCGCACTGGCTGAGAAGGCTCTCGTTCCCGTTCTGCCGAGCGTGGAGGAGTTCCCGTATGCAATGCGTCTGGTATCCGAGGTACTGAGCTCCAACGGTTCTACCTCCCAGGGCTCCATCTGCGGCTCTACGCTGGCTCTGATGGATGCCGGTGTGCCGATCAAGGCTCCGGTAGCAGGTATCTCCTGCGGCCTGATCACCTTCCCGGATTCTGACGACTTCATGACGATGGTCGATATTCAGGGTCTTGAGGACTTCTACGGCGACATGGACTTCAAGGTAGGCGGTACACACAAGGGTATCACTGCCATCCAGGTAGATATCAAGGTTGACGGCCTGACCCCGGCTATCATCGAGCAGGCATTTGAGAAGACCCGCAAGGCTCGTCTCTATATCCTCGATGAGATCATGCTGAAGGCGATCCCGGCTTCCCGTGAGACTGTCAACGAGTATGCACCCAAGATGCTCCAGACCAAGGTGCCGGTGGACAAGATCCGTGAGGTCATCGGTCAGGGCGGCAAGGTCATCCAGAAGATCTGCGCTGAGTGCGACGTCAAGATCGACATCAACGAAGAGGGCGGCGTATTTGTCAGCGGCGTGAACATGGACAATGCCAAGAAGGCGATCCAGATCATCGAGACCATCGCAAATGATCCCGAGGTCGGCGCTATCTACAAGGGCAAGGTCGTTCGTCTGATGAACTTCGGTGCATTCGTAGAGATCGCTCCCGGCAAGGACGGCCTGGTACACATCTCCCAGCTCGACAACCACAGAGTAGAGCGTGTGGAGGATGTTGTTGAGATCGGCGACGAGATCGTTGTCAAGGTCATCGAGATCGACAAGCAGGGCAGGATCAATCTCTCCCGTAAGGAAGCACTGGCTGACATTGCCAAGAAGCGTGCAAATCAGTAATCGTTAGCAAATGCAAAGAAAGGGATCGGAACGCATCCGATCCCTTTTTTAACAGATGTATCAGAACGGAGATTGTATATGGTCTATAACAATATTCTCGAAGCGATGGGGCATACGCCTATCATCCGCCTGAACCACATGAATAAGCCCGGCAATGCGCAGGTGCTCGTGAAGTTTGAGGGGCTGAATGTCGGCGGCTCGATCAAGACCCGCACCGCTTATAACATGATCCTCAACGCTGAAAAAGAGGGACGCATCACGAAGGATACGATCATCGTGGAGCCGACGAGCGGCAACCAGGGCATCGGTCTGGCACTGGTGGGCGCTGTGCGGGGCTACAAGACGGTCATCATCATGCCGGATTCCGTCAGCGAGGAGCGCCGTCTGCTGGTGCAGCATTACGGCGCCGAGGTCATTCTGATCCATGATGACGGCGACATCGGCAAGTGCATCCAGAAATGTCTGGATACGGCTCTTGAAATGGCTGCCAACGATCCGCATGTGTTCGTGCCGCAGCAGTTTGAGAACGTCAACAACACCTATGCGCATAAATATTACACGGCGCTGGAGATCCTCGAACAGACAGCCTGCCGGATCGACGGCTTCTGCTCCGGCATCGGCACGGGCGGCACGATCACAGGCATCGGCGAGACGCTGAAATCCCAGAATCCGGACATGGAGATCTGGGCGGTGGAGCCGGAACATGCGGCGATCCTTGCCGGCGGAACCATCGGCACGCATTTGCAGATGGGCATCGGCGACGGCATCATCCCGACCATCCTGAACCAGCAGATCTATGACCATATCCATATCGTCACCGATGAGGAGGCGATCACGACTGCCAAGCAGCTCGCTTCCCTTGAAGGCATCATGTGCGGCATTTCGAGCGGTACCAATGTGGCAGCTGCGCTCAAAATGGCAGAAAAGCTCGGGGCAGGGAAGACGGTCGTGACGATCCTTCCCGATACGGCGGAGCGCTATTTCTCCACGCCTCTGTTTGGATGATATAACGAAAAACCTCTTCATTTCAGCGAAATGAAGAGGTTTTTGATTCGTTTGTTATGCTCTCTTGATAAAGTATTCCTCATACCATACAAGGAAGGTATAGATCGTCCAGATCTTGCGCCAGAGGTCGGAGTTGCCGCCGATGTACTCGGCATAGATCGCCTGGATCTCGTCGATGTTGAAGAACTCTGCGGCAAAGTCGCTTGCGAACAGGCGGCGCACATCGCCGTTGTAGTTCTCATCAGCCAGCCAGATGCGGACAGGTACGATAAAGCCGAGCTTCTTGCGGAAGGCGATCTCGTCCGGGAGCACCTTTGCGGCAGCCGTGCGGAATGCGACCTTGTTCTGCTCCTCGGTCACCTTGAAGCGGGAGGGCATACGGCTTGCAATGTCGAAGATGCGGCGGTCGGTCAGCGGCATCCGGATCTCGAGCCCTGCAGCAGTGCTCATCTTGTCAACGTTCAGGTAGATGTCGCCTTCGAGCCAGATCTGGATGTCCACGTCGGACATCTTGGTCAGCGGGTCGAGCCCCTCTGTTTCGTCATAGATGTACTTCACCAGGTCGATCGGCAGGACATCGGGGTTATAGTGCTTCAGGATGCGCTGCTTCTCGTCCTCCTTCATGATGTTGGTGTTGCCGACATAGAAGGTCTTGAGGTTGTCGCCGTAGCGCTCGGCGTTGCGGTACATGTTATAGCCGCCGAAGAACTCATCAGCGCCCTCGCCGGAATAGCAGAGCTTGGTGTGCTGTGCGGTGGCATTGCAGCCGAGTGTGAACACGATGGCGGAAGCATCGCCGAGGGGCTGCTCCATGTTGTACATCGTATAGGGCACGATGTCAAAGAACTGCTGCGGGGTGATCTTGGCAACGCTGTGCTCCACGCCGAGCAGCTCTGCGGTCTTGGCTGCGATGCGGGACTCATCGAAACGCTCCTCGTCATAGCCGCAGGAATCCGCACGCTTGGCATCGCTCATCGCCAGCACGTAGGAGGAATCGACGCCGCCGGAGAGGAAGGACTCAGCCGTCTCGTCTGCGGTCTTGACCTCACGCATCATCTGCTGCAGCGTCGTGTGGATCTCGTCCGCCCAGTCTTCGAGGCTCTTGCTCTCATCCGGGTGGAAGGTGGGCGTCCAGTAGCGGTGCAGTTCGAGCTTGCCGTCCTTGAAATGCAGCCAGTGCCCCGGCATCAGCTTCTTGATACCCTTGAAGAAGGTATCCTCGCCTGCCACATAGGTCAGTGTCATGTAGATCTGGAGCATGTCGATGTTGAGCTCCTTGACAAATCCGGGCTGTTCGAGAATGCTGCGGATCATGGTGCCATAGAGCAGCTTGCCGTCAGCCGTCTGATAATAGTAGAAAGGCTTGGTGCCGAACTGGTCACGCAGACAGAAGAGCTCGTCTGCTTCCGTGTCATACAGGGCGAAGGCGAACATGCCGTACATGTGGTCAGCCATGTCCTTGCCCCATGTCTCATATGCCTTGACAAGGATCGCCGGCTCCCGCTCCTCACGGGTCATGGTCTTGGAGAGCCCCAGCTCCTCGCAGAGCGCCTCCCAGTTGCGGATATGTCCACGGTATTCTTTTACTTCGATCATAGATGCACCTCGTTGATGAAAGATTTCCCGATCCTGTTCAGTATTGGCGTTGCTTCAAAACGGCTTTGTTCCGTATTGATTTCCCGCCGAAGGCGGGAAATCAATACACCAGGATCAGGATGAAATGATTATGCCACATGATATGCAGCAGTACAGTCTCCGATTCCTATTATAGCACATTCCGGCGGGTTTTGCAAGTAAAAGATGGGGGCTCCTGCCACAAAAGCGAAAAGCACTTGTGGATGAAGCATAGAATTCTGCATCTGTTTTTGTGCATTCCTACAAATTTGTGTCTTCCTTCAAATAATGTGTCAATTTTTGACCTTCTGAGGTGTCTTTTTTTATGACAGACAAAAAAGCAGTCCAGGAAGGACTTGACAAATTACACTAACTGTGCTATTATAAATAATACAGTTAAACAAAGGAAGTGGATACCTTGTCCGATACATCCCAAAAGAAGCGCAGAAAGCTCCGGGAAAAGATCACAAGCTGGGTCTGGCTCACACCAAGCCTGATCGGCGTGCTGATCTTCTTCATCTTGCCGTTCTGCGTCGTGATCTATTATTCCGTGCTGGATAACCCGATCTTTGCGAATTTTGTGGGGTTTGAGAATTTCATCAAGCTCTTCCAGAACTCCGCCTTCCAGCTCGCCGTCAAGAATACGGTCATCTTCTCGGTGATCGCCGTGCCGCTCTCCGTGGTGCTCTCGCTCTGGATGGCGTTTGCGCTCAATTCCAAGATTCCCGGCAAGAGTTGGCTGCGGTCGTGTTTCCTGTGTCCGCTGATGGTGCCGATCGCATCGGTCGTGCTGGTGTGGCAGGTCATCTTCCACAACCACGGCACGCTGAACCAGATCACCGAGCTCTTCGGCATGGCGCCGGTGGACTGGATCAAGACCAACTGGGCATACGGCGTCCTGACGGTCATGTTCCTCTGGAAGACCCTCGGCTATAACATGATCCTCTTCATGTCCGCCATCGCCGGCATCCCGCAGGACATCATCGAGGTCGCAGAGCTCGAAGGCGCCAGCCGGTTCTACACCTTCCTGCACATCAAGCTGCGCTATCTCTCACCGTCCATCCTGTTTGTGACGATCCTGTCCATCATCAGCTCGTTCAAGATGTTCCGTGAGGTCTACCTGTTGTCGGGCGACTACCTCGAAAGCATGTACCTCTTACAGCACTTCATGAACAATACGTTCAAGTCCCTCGATTACCAGAAGCTGTCCAGCGCTGCCGTGCTGCTGTCGATCGCCATGATCGTCATCATCGGCATCCTTTTCCTGATCGAGCGTAAATACGGGGAGGATGTGGAGGAATGAAACGTTTTCTCAAAAAGCACCTTGCAACGGCACTGCTGTTCATCTTAGCACTGATCGCTGCGCTCCTGTTCATCATGCCGACGGTGCTCACCATCAGCAACAGCTTCATGACGGAGAAGGAGATCATGGCCAACTACGGCGCCATGATCGAGAATGCCTCCAACGACAAGAAGAGCTACATCTCCGAGGATCTGAACCTGAAATTCATCCCCGACAAGGTGAGCCTCCAGCAGTACACGACCGTGCTGTTCAAAAGCCCGGACTACCTGCTGAAATTCTGGAACTCCGTGATCCTCGTCGTGCCGATCACCGTGTTCCAGGTGCTCCTTGCGGCGGTGACAGCCTATGGCTTCACCCGCTACCGGGGGCGTGTCCGGGAGATCATCTTCTTTGCGTACATCATCCTGATGCTGATGCCCTATCAGGTCACACTTGTGCCGAACTACCTCGTTTCGGACTGGCTGGGCATTTTAGGGACACGGTGGGCGATCGTCCTGCCGGGCATCTTCTCGCCGTTCTCGGTCTATCTGCTGACCAAGATGATGCGGCGCATCCCCAAGGCGTACTTTGAAGCCGCCAGACTGGACGGCGCCAGCGAGATACAGGTCTTTTTCCAGATCTGTCTGCCGCTCTGCCGGAGCGCCATGCTTTCGGTCGGGCTGCTGGTGTTCATCGACTACTGGAACATGGTCGAGCAGCCGCTCATCCTGCTCGATGACGAGACAAAATACCCGCTGTCGGTCTTTCTCTCGCAGATCAATACCGGCGATGTGGGACTTGCGTTTGCAGTCGCAGTTGTGTATATGATACCCGCCCTGTTGCTGTTCCTCTATGGCGAGGAATACTTGGTGGAGGGCATTACCTATTCGGGCGGCGTGAAAGGCTGACCTATACTACCGGGAGGAATTATCATGGAAGAAAAGAATCCGAGTGTGAAAAGACGGGAGCGCATCAAGACGATCCTGATCATATTTTTAGCCATTCTGCTGGTGCTGACATTTTTCTCGAATACCATCATGAACCACAGCCTGCCGAGAGTTTCGGCGCAGTATGGCGGTTATGGCAATATCAGCGAGAAGGTCAGGGGCTCCGGCATCGTCTCTGCCAACCAGAACTATGAGGTGACGGCAGAGGGCAACCGCAAGGTCAGCAGTGTGGCTGTAAAGGTCGGCGACGAGGTGAACGAGGGCGATACGCTCTTCGTGCTGGAATCGTCCAAGGATGACG
>JAIKWY010000020.1 GCA_024684395.1 Oscillospiraceae bacterium | reverse complement strand
TACATCAAACTGAATACCTCGGCCATCTTTGAGTTGGAGAAGAAACCGGAAGATGTAGTCCCTGAAGATGCAATTGCTCCCAGAAAGCAGAAAATGCTGCTCTCGTTCGGCGCCAAGACCGAGGAGGCAACGCTTTTTGCCGAAAAGAATGACATCGCGGTCGCACTGAAATACCGCTCCACGATCGACAACGGACAGAAGGAATATTTCTCGCCTTACATCTATCTGACGGATGTCGGCATCGAAAAGATCAGCCCCGGCATGATGGCGGAGATCCCGTTTGAGGTACCCGGTGTCATGGAGATCACCGGTTACCGCATCATATCCTTCGGTAATATCAATGCCAAGGTCAATGCGGCAATTATCAACAATTACAGCTATTCGGTTCCGAAGACCGGTGAAACGGTAGCGGACAGAGCAATGAAGCTCGAGGAGAGCTACTGCTTCGACAAGGCGTTTGATCTGGAGATCGGCAAGGCTGCTTATCCGGAGCGCACGGCTGTCGGCATGGACGGCCCCGGTTCCCTGATGCCTCTGGAGCTGCAGATCACAACTGCGGAAGCACAGGAGAATATGGACAATCTCTCGGATACACCGATCATGATGTATTTCAATTACCAGAACAGCTACACGAACTATGTACGCGCCAGATATATGGACATCCGTCCCTATATCCAGGATGAAGTCAAGCAATTTGCGCCCGGTGAGACCGTGACCATCAAGGTATTGCTGCCGGATTGCCATTCGCTTGAATCGATCCAGGTCAACCCGATGAGTGAGGACGGACTGGCAAGCTGGACCATTGAAAGGATCAGCGGTACCACCAGACTGGATAAGCCGCTCGGCCGCAAGGTCGGCAAGCAGTTCATGCAGGTGGATGCTGCGGCAATGGCGGATGACCGGTCTGTGAATCAGATCATGGTCAAGACTGCGACCATCGCAACGACCTTGTCCACGGAAACCGTCTCGATGCTGCCTGTAACGAACCATAAGGCAAGCATCATGATGGTCGGCGGAACAACAGGTCATGTGACCGTCAATGTCTACGGCGGATCGGGCTATACGGCAAGTGTGATCTGGCTGGTCAACGGCACAGAGACAATCTATTCCGATGACTTCCTCTATAATTTTACTGAGGGTGGATTTGATTTTGTGGCGCCGATCAATAAGAACGATGATCCGCAGACCTATGCGATCAAGGTCACACATATGGATAATGACGCTGTGGAGGATATCATTGAGATCACGGTGCCCGTAGCGGGCAGCGAGGAGGATCCGAACAGGGATCCTTCCAATGGTAATACCACCACAGAGCCCAATGATGTGAGTGACGGAATAGACTGGGGAACAGAGTCAACGGAAACGACACTCCAGCCCCCGCCGGCACCGTGACAGACAATATGCAGCAAAAACAGAACACTTGAATAGACAGGGATCTCTGATACAGGTCGGGGATCCCTGTAACAACAGGGAGAGATCGTATGAAAACAAAGATCCAGGAACTGATCCGGAAGCTGCTGGGCAGCAAGAAGCGTGCGGCCGTATTTTCGGTCATATGCGTGATTCTGCTTGCGTTTCTGATCGCACTGATCATAAGGCTTGCCACATCAGAGCCCAAGCCGGATGCGCCGGCCGACAGCGCGGAAACCTCCGAGACGGAGGAGGATTTCATCCGGGAGCAGTCTTATTTCGAGGACAGTAACTATCCGGTGCAGTTCAGCATTGAGGGCAACGGTATTCTGGCCGTTCTTGACGGAAGCATAACGCCCGAGCTGAAATGGGAGGTCTCCTGTGCGCAGGAGGAGATCGTCACCGTCGAAGCTGACGGCGAGGAGACCGAGGGAAAACTCGGCTTCCTGATCCGTCCGCAGATGCCGGGCTATGCAGACCTGACCTGCGTCAGAAGCATGGAGCTCGGCGGGCAGACCCTCCCGATCGCCGAGATCCATGTGAGTGTGGTCGTTTCGGAGAATTCCCACAATGCGCTGGAGATCTCGCTGACCGAGGTGTACCAGACACTGAGTGCAGCAGGCGCATCCGACACAGAATATCCGTATCTGCTTGTCGATGACCGTATCGTATTCCCGAACGGCGGCGACTGGGTGGCTGCACCGGAGGAAAGTGCAGGTGGTTACTATCTGCTCGGCGAAGGCTTTGACGGTGCGATCAGCTATGTGCAGGTACGAACACAACCCTCTGTTCTGGAAACCCTGGATGAAGAAAAGATAGAAGACTTGCTCTCGGCAGGGATCCTCCTCGAAAGCAAGTCACTCGGCCGCAAGGAACGGATCGGTGTGGAATATGATGAAAACGGTAATCTGCATCTGGTTGCTTCGGAGGAATCGTGATGAACAGAGAGACAAAACAGAAAAACCAGACGGCGGACAATCAGGTACATCTGCGGGAGATCAAGGATGTGCTGTACGGCAATGTTGTAGTCGGCTCTGATAAGCGTCTGGTGGTATCCAGAGGTGTGCTGGGAAATCCGTGGGGACTTACGGACGGAGCGCCGGAAGCATTTCTTTTCGGGGTGATGCACAGGAGATATGTGTATGATTCACCGAAACGGGAACGCATCCGCATACACTATGAAACAGGCAAGATGCTTGGCAAGCTCGGAAGGAGCGTATATCTGGAAACGGCACCCGAGCATCCGGCATGCCTGGTCAAGCATTTCTTTTTTCGTCCCGTGGTGCTCGAGCTTGCAGAGCAGCCGGCTGAAGGCGGGCCGGAAACGGTGCTGTATGCCTACAGCAGCAGGTCGATCTTTTCCCTGCTGTCGATCATCAGAACCGTTTCCGTTTTTGAAAAGCACATGCCGGGACAGATGTATCGCCTTGGAAAAGAGGAGCAGTCTGATTCAGCTAAAAAACAGTCAAAACATACCGCAGCCAATACAAAGAACCGGCATGGCCGGAAATGAGAACCACGATGGAAAAGGTTAATTTGCTTTCAAACTGCAAGTCTCTGAAATCGGTAAAGCTCCCGGAAAACTGTCAGCGTTTGCGTGCAGGTGTATTTTGCACTGTTCAGGTTTTGAGGAGGTTATCTTCCCCGATCATCAGGTGGATGTATACAGCAATGTCTGTTAATACACTGATTGTACTATATCTGTGACAGCAGAAGAAAAGCGGCTGGCGGATCTGGCAGCCGCTGGACGGTATGATAAAAACTCGGTATAATAGAAATAGCCGCACAGGAGAACAACAGAGAATCGCTGTTCCTGTGCGGCTGCTTTTGTCAGATGTTGTTTTTAGGGTTGCTGTTTTACAGCCATTTCTATGGTGTGTTGACACTAAGCCTAAAACGCATATTTTGGCAGAATTTTACAGAAAACTTGCCGGGCGGCATCCCGCCTGCGTTTACTCTCCTTGTCTGAGCAGAAATTCTGCTCAAAAAACTGCACATTATTTTAGTGTCAACACACCCTAATCAAGATATATCAATAGCTTGATTAGAAATTAGTATCTCATTTTGTATTCGGGCTCATTGCTTGTCCTTCTGTCTATAACACCCTGAAAGCCGGGATTCGGGTGCAAAAAACTTTTTTATCCTGTGCGGCCGTTACTGCTGTGCCTTGTTCGGATTATCTTTGTTCAGATCTGCCTGAGCCGCCTTCTGCTTTGCCTGAGCCGCCTTCTGCTTTGCCTCCTGTACGGTCTTCGCGTTCTGCTTTTCCTTAGCGCGCGCCTTGAAAAATTTGTCCATCAGCTTTTGATCGGACTGTCCGAGGGCACGCAGCTCATCATCCGGCATCTGTGCGATCTGCTTGAAAGCAGGCGACTGCATGATCCTTGCAACGTGGTGGTCTACAACGTCAGGGTTCAGAGTGTCTGCGAGTTTCTGGCTTTTTTTGGCGGTCATACTGCTCATCTCCAGCCCCATGTAGTAGATCTCCTTTGCGACACGTTCTCTGAGT
>JAIKWY010000009.1 GCA_024684395.1 Oscillospiraceae bacterium | reverse complement strand
TGAAAGCGCCCATGCCCGGATAGCATGCAGATGCGCCGAGCTCTACCTCGATTCTGAGGAGCTGGTTGTACTTGGCAACACGCTCGGAACGAGACGGAGCACCGGTCTTGATCTGGCAGGTGTTCAGAGCAACTGCGAGGTCAGCGATGGTGGTGTCAGCGGTCTCACCGGAGCGGTGGGAAGAAATAGCGGTGTAGCCAGCCTTGTGAGCCATCTTGATCGCCTCGAGGGTCTCAGAAACGGAACCGATCTGGTTCAGCTTGATCAGGATGGAGTTACCAGCGCCGAGCTGGATGCCCTTGGACAGACGCTCGGTGTTGGTTACGAACAGGTCGTCACCAACGAGCTGTACCTTGTGACCGATCTTAGCGGTCATTCTCTGCCAGCCTTCCCAGTCCTCTTCATCCAGACCATCCTCGATGGAGATGATCGGATACTTGTCAACGAGAGACTCCCAGTGAGCGATCAGCTCGTCGGAAGTGAACTCCTTGCCGGACTTCGGCTGCTTGTAGAAGCCCTTGCCCTTTTCGCTCTTCCACTCGGAGGAAGCAGCGTCCATAGCGATCATGAAGTCCTTGCCAGGCTCAAAGCCGGCAGCCTTGATAGCCTCGAGGATCTTCTCGATAGCAGCCTCGTCGCTGTCGAGCTTGTTGGGAGCGAAGCCGCCCTCATCGCCAACTGCGGTAACGTCGCCCATGTCCTTGATGAGCTTCTTCAGGGTGTGGAACACCTCTGCGCACCATCTCAGAGCTTCCTTGAAGGAAGGAGCGCCTACCGGCATGATCATGAATTCCTGGGTATCAACAGCGCTGTCAGCATGTGCGCCGCCATTGAGGATGTTCATCATCGGAACGGGGAGCTTGGTGCCCTGGATGCCGCCGAGGAATCTGTACAGCGGAATGCCGAGAGCGGTAGCAGCAGCTCTTGCGGTAGCGATAGAAACAGCGAGGATCGCATTTGCGCCGAGGTTGGACTTGTCCTTGGTGCCGTCAGCAGCGATCATAGCAGCGTCGATCGCATAGATGTCGGAAGCGTCCATGCCGGTCAGGACCTCGTTGATCTTGCCGTTGATGTTGGCAACAGCCTTCTGTACGCCCTTGCCCAGGTAACGGGACTTGTCGCCGTCACGGAGCTCGAGAGCCTCAAACTCACCGGTGGAAGCGCCGGACGGAGCAGTACCTCTGCCTACGGTGCCATCCATCAGGTAAACCTCAGCCTCAACTGTCGGATTACCACGGGAGTCCATGATTTCTCTGCCAACGACCTTTTCGATTTCCAGGTAATTCATAATGATTCTCCTATCTGCTGCGTGGAAAGCAGCGTTTATTCATACCTCCTGTGACAGAGGTATGGTTCCTGTGTGTCCGGAGACACTGTGGATATGAGCCCGCCTCACGGCAAAGCTCACCAGTATTTATTATATCACATTGCGAAATATTTGTCAAGCGGTTTTTGAGTCATTGCGGAGGACGGTTTTCCGGCGGTTTTTGAGGCAATAGAATAAAACTCCATCAAATGTGTGATTTTTTATGCTCTGCTTCTTGCAAAACCGGAAAAGATATGTTATAATAATGATAGGTATGTACCAAACATCAAGGGGGTGAGCTCGTTGGATCAGAAGGACAATGCGAATCTATGGATCCATGATCTGCTGAGCGGCGTCATTGCGCTGTCATCGGAACAGAAGCGTGCAGAGCTTCTGAGTACCTACAGAGAACAGCACACCGACGATATTGACAGAATGATATTAAGAGATGCCGACGTGATTGCCGAGATGATCATCCAGTCCAGATATGCAAGCGGTGCCCTGAACAAGATCGCCGCACTCTCCGATGCGGAGCGTGAGGAGCTTGAGGAGACCGAGCATATCCTGAATGAGAACCTGTTTGATTACTATTTCCAGCCCATCGTGAACACGATCAACGGCGAGATCTATTCCTATGAGGCGCTGATGCGTCCCCGGAGCGATCTGAAGCTGTCACCGCTGAAGGTACTGCGCTATGCCGGACTTGTGAACCGGCTGGATGACATCGAGAAGGACACCTTCCTGAACGTGCTCGGCATCATCGACCAGCGGAAGAATGAGTTCAGCGGGAAGTTCGTCTTCATCAACAGCATCCCGGAGGTCAAGCTGAATGCGGATGATTTCAAGAGCGTCACGAGAATGCTCCTGAAACACGCTGATACGGCAGTTGTGGAGATGACCGAGCAGTCCGAGGTCGATGACGAGAGCCTCGAAAAGCTCAAGGAGCGCTACCGGAACATGGGTATCCGGATGGCGATCGACGATTACGGCTCCGGCTATTCCAATGTGGGCAATCTGCTGCGGTATATGCCCAATTTCGTGAAGATCGACCGTTCCTTGCTGACGGAGATCCATCAAAGTCCGAAAAAACGCCATTTCGTGCGTGAGATCATCCAGTTCTGCCACGACAATGACATCCTTGCGCTGGCAGAAGGCGTGGAAACGGCAGAAGAGCTGCACACGGTCATCATGCTCGGCGCAGATCTCATCCAGGGCTATTTTACGGCAAGACCGTCCCCTGAGATCATCACCTCCATCCCGGAGGAGATCCGCCAGCTTATCAGGCGGTATCATCAGGAGCGTGAAAACGGCATCGGGCAGCAGGTCTACATGGCAGACTGCACCGAGCGCATTTTGCTCGAACGCCTGACACAGACGGGCATGAAGCGCATCGTCATCGGTGCGCACGGCAACGGCGATGTCACGCTCGAAGGCGATGCCAATACGGATACAGAGCTGCGTGTCGAGACGAAAACGGACTTCACCGGCAAGATCGTCCTCGAAAATGCATGGCTCACGAGCATCCGGAACAAGCCCTGTATCGACATCGGCGAGAACAGCGATGTGACCCTCGTCCTGATCGGTGAGAACAAGCTCGAAGCAGGCGGCATCCGTGTGCCGGAGTCCTCGAAGCTGACGGTCATGGGCGACGGCAAGCTCGACATTGAGCTTGCCAGCGAGGAATACTACGGCATTGGCAACGGTGTCGGGCTGCTGCACGGCGAGCTGGTCTTTGAGCAGTCCGGGCGGATCACGGTCAATGCGCACGGTCAGTCGGGCGTGGCGATCGGTTCCGGCAGCGGCGGCATCATCCGGATCAACCAGGGACAGTACCGGCTGAACCTCCAGGGCGATGTGGGACTTGGCATCGGTGCGATGTATTCGCAGTCGGCGATGGTCATCCACGACTGTGACATCGGCATGGAGCTGACCTTTGCACGGGGCGCAGCCATCGGCTCGATCAACCGGATGAGCAGCATCGACATCTACAAGACCTCTGCCAAGATCTTCATGTCCGGCGTGGAGCTGATCGGCATCGGCACCGTCGGCGGCGAGAGCAGCAAGATCACCATGCAGGAGGCAAGCTGCATCATCAACATCAAGGGCGAATGCTGTTCTGCGATCGCAGCGCTTGACGGCAAGACGGATCTTGCGGTGGAGCGGGCTTCTGTACGGCTTTCGGTGGAAGGCAAGCAGGTGTTCGGCTTCGGCGGCTTCACCGACAATACAAGCTTTGTGCAGGATACGGCGGATACACATATCACCATCGACAGCCCCGAAGTGCTGCCCGCACCTCCGGATGAGGAAAACTTTGTGATCAACAGCGGCAAGTTCATCCTGAGACAGAACGGGGAAGTGCTCTACGAGATCGGCTGACAGCACTGTCCTATACTATAATAATATAAGGGAGCGGCAACTGATGTCCGCTCCCTTTCTGTTTGTTCAGCATCTTTGCAGTGCCTCACGGTAGTCCTCACACGCACCGGTGTACACCTGCGCAGCATCCGCCCAGCGCAGCGCTGCTTCGGCAAGGTCGCCTGCCGGGATGGCATTGCGGTCGGCTTTGAGCTGTACCAGCGAGAAGCCGTTCAGCTCGATGCACAGCACCGGGACGTGCTTCTCGTCACGCCCGACGACGATGAGGCTCTTGCCACGCAGCGCATCGTCGCAGTAAGTCGCCACGCAGTTGTGCATCCGGCTGCCGACCTCGTAGAGCTCGTCGGTGTCCTTCGCAAGCCGGTAGGTGATGCCGTTCACGATGTGATCAAGACGTTCATGCTGGTACATGGTATACTCGATCGTCTCGTTCGCACGCTCCTCGATCCGGACATGCTCGATCAGCCGGTCATGGATCTCGCTGAGGGAGCCGCGCAGCATGTGCAGGCACTGCTCCTCCGGGATCTGCCCGAGGGCACGGGCGTAGTAATTCGCCGTGTCACGGAGCACGTAATCCGGATCCGAGAGGATGCAGCGCAGCGCCGCTTTCTCGCCCTTGCGGGAGATTAGCGCTCTGGCGAAGCGGCATGTCTGCTCCGGCGGCAATTCGTAGCGGATGAGTTCCCGCAGCTTACGCTCCTCCAGTGCATAGCGGAACACGTCCACGGATGTAAAGCCCAGTACTGCGAAGACACGGGCGTCCTCGATGATGCTGATGTCGTCGATCAGGGCACGGCGGATGCTCTTGCAGTCCCGGATGCCGATGCCAGCCGTGAGCTTCTGGAGCATCACATTGCGGGGCTCATCGGGGGCGATGTCTGTGAAATAGGATGCCGGATCCTTCACGGTCAGGAGCTTTTCGGCGCTCTCTGCATTGATCCAGCGGAAGCGGTTCCAGAGGCAGAGCTGCTGCAATGTTTCCAGCTCCGGCGGCTGATGCCCTGTCAGGTCGCCGATCCTGTCGGCGGTGCGCTGTACATTGGCACGATCCCCGAACACCGTATCAAATGCCGACCACGGCTGCACATAGGTGACATCCTTCTGCCCGGTGGGGGTCATTTCGACAGTCTCGCCGGTCGCCGTATGGAAGACGAGCCGGTAGGTCTGCTTCTGGATGCGAAGCTCCTCGGCAGTCAGGGCGGGGATGACGGTCTCGACCGTGGCGGTCACGCAGTCGCCGTCATCGGTGAGACCGAAGTGCTGCACGATCTCCCGGTTCTTGCCGCTCACGATCGGGAAGAGGTTCTCCTCGGTGATGTCCCAGCCGTGACCACAGGCGGGGCATCTGGATAGAAAGGTATACGGTACGTCATACATCAGAGCGGCATCCTTCCAGCCGTCGCCGTAGTAGGGGAGCAGATCCTCCCGGATCTCGTCCGGCAGCTCGGTGATCTCGCTGTAGCGGAACACCTTCTGGCAGAACGGACATGCCAGCACGGAGACGTCTGTGTACTCGACATCGTCCTCGTTGTCGAGCAGCTCCAGCTCGGGGTCATCGAGGTCATCGGGGTAGTGGACGGGCTCCTTCTCGTCGGTCGCTTTGTTGTACCACCAGAATCTTGCTGCAGGCACGGCGTCCGTTACTTCGGCGGTCAGGTAGATGTCACGAAAGCTATGGTTTTCCTGCATATTGGTTCCCCTTTCTGTTGGGTCGAAGCGTGTCCCTTTTCAGGGTCGTATGTTACAGTATACAACGAAATATGCCGCTTGTCAAGCGCTTCTCAGAAAAAAACTGCAATTATTTGCAATTTGGCTTAACCGTTTTCGGAAACGGGTGGGAAAGAATGACGCAGTATCCGGTTTTTTGCGCTGCGGAAGGGAAATGCCAAAGCATCCGGATGCCAAAGTTCACAAAAATTTCACAAATGTTTTACAGAAAATTCTGTAAATCAGCTGAAATTTTGTGTTATTTGTAACACTGTTGTAACACTCTATGTGCTATAATTTAACTATCAAATCATTACCGCAGCAAAGGTAATGAAACATGGTGAAAAATTGAGTGATACTTGATAAGGAGGAATTGAGTATGAGAAAGCTGAACGTCATGAAGAGAACACTGGCTGGTGTCCTCGCAGTACTCACTGTAGCGGCAACGACATTGCCTGCAAACGTAGGCGGTGGAGGTTTCCTGACTGGGAACACCGAGATCGTGGCACAGGCTGAGACCGGCACGACCGATCCGCACGTCAAGGAGTGCAGCAGTGAAACGCAGCTGGAAAGCTATCTGAGAAATGCAAGTGACGGCGATATCATCAAAGTTACGGCAGATTTTTCTGCACCGAATCTGCGGAACAAGAAGGTGCCGCTCCCGACGGGCTGTCTTGTAACACTCGACCTGAATGGTCATAAGATCACATTTGGCGGCGGCGGCGATGTATTCGGCGTACTGGAAGGCTCGGCACTGATCGTAAAAGACGGTACAATGGACTTTTTCGATACCGATAACACCAACGCAAAGGGCATCATCATCCTTTGTAACGTCAAAGTGGAAAACGACGCATGGCTTGGCAATACCACTGCATGGGTCGTAAATGGTTCTACGATCCAAAACCTTTCTACAGAAAGTGGGCAGATCAATCCGGGCAGCACTCTGAATCCTGTTGGCAATAATCAAAATAATAGCGGTGAGTATGCACATGAAAATTTTGCCCCTGCGATGATCGGTTCCGGAGTCAAATGGGCGTGCTATCAGGATCTGGCGGCTGATTTTGCGAAGGTCAATGAGAACAGTGCTACATACAGCAACATCCTGCTGCTTCAGGATTCTGTCCTCACTGGCAATGCCACCCTTTCAGCATCTAATGTTGTGATGGACTTTTCGCAGCGTAAACTGACGACCGGTGCGTACAAATTTGCGATCGCCAATAACTCGCCCGGAACGGACATCGTCCGCAACGGTACCATCGAAGGCGATCTTGATCTGACATCGGGTAACGGTGCGGTCGAGCTCACGAATCTGACCGTGACCGGAGATATCAACAATGCGCATCATCCCATCACGTTCGACGGCGGTTTCTACAAAGACCTCACTACCGTCGATGGCAAGATGACGATCAAGGGCGGCTATTATGCAGGCGATCTGAACGGTCCGGCAAATGCCTATGAGATCAGCGGCGGCTATTTTGTGAATGAGCCGGCTGCTGCTTCCATCAAGGAGTCCTGTGTGGTCATCCCGGTCAATGTCACTGTCGGTGGCGTGACCTACACCAAGAGAGTCGTTCCGACGTTCACACTGACGTTCGATGCAAACGAGGGTTCCCTCCCGCAGGGCGTGGATTCCACCAAGACCGTGACCTATACGCTCGCTTACGGCGATCTGCCGACACCGACAAGAGTAGGCTATGGTTTTCTTGGCTGGTACACCAAGTCTTCCGGCGGTGACCTCGTTACGAGTACATCGGCATATGAGTCCTTTGAAGATACCACCCTCTATGCACATTGGGAGGAGATCGCTACATTCACACTTGGTGATATCGACGAATCCACCGGAAAATTCCCTGCTGCTGCCGGTACAGGAGATAAGAAGTACAAGAGCCTTCTGATCGCATACGGCGAAGCACCGATCTCGGGCGAAAGCCTCACTCTGCCGAGCGTGAGCGGATTTGTAAAGAATGCCAACGCAAGCACGAATTATTCCACTGCCATCACAATGGCGAACGGTAAAACGCCTGCTGAGATCGCAGCGTATGTAAAGCAGATCGTATTCAACAAGACTGCTGACCACGCCGGACAGACCATCCATATTGCGATCACGGATGAGGTGCTTGGTGACAAGACCTTCTACTTTGAAGGTACAGGGCATTATTATCAGTACGTTCCGTTTACATCTACAACTAACAGAAGCTGGTTCGATGCTTATTACGGCGCCAAGAATCTGAGCTATGCAGGGCGTGAAGGCTATCTTGCTACCATCACAAGTCTGGAAGAAGATAAGTTCATCTATAATGCAGCTCAGACTGTTGGCTGGCTTGGCGGTACAACGATCAAGGCATCTGGTTCGGAAGGAATGTATTCGACTTACGATGTTACTTCGATCAATAACGCTAAAACATGGGATTCCACACACAGCCGTTATTATCTGCCTATGTCGTATAGCGAAGATCACTGGTATTGGGCAAGCGGACCTGAGAGAGGACAGACTTTCTATTCTTCCTATGTAGTTAACAGCAGTTCTCATCAGACTTCTCTTGATGCAGGGTATTATTTTAACTGGAACGATGGTGAGCCCAGTAACAGCGCAAAATATACGAACAGAAGCGATGAACAGGGCTTGACGACACTGCCTTTCGGTACTGGATACCAGTATAGCAATGGTAGTCCTGCCGACTATAGCTGGAATGATATTCCTTACTGGAATGAGGATTCTGCAAGCGGCTACAGAGCACAAGGCTACTTTGTCGAGTACGGCGATCAGGTATTCGGCGACAGCGGTGCAGCTGTCACAAACAGCCTGAACGGCAGCACAACGATCCAGGCAAAGGTCACCTACAATGCAAACGGCGCAACAAGCGGCACAGTCCCGACGGATGCCAACCGCTATGACCGCAACAGCAATGTAACAGTTCTGGGCAACGACGGCAATCTTGCAAAAACAAGCTATTCTTTCGCAGGCTGGAACACGAAGGCTGACGGCACCGGTGCGACTTATGCGGCAGGCAATACATTTGCGATCACTGCCCATACGACGCTCTATGCAAAGTGGACAGCCCTCCCGGCAACTGCTCCCACCGTTACGGATCCCGCATCTCTCGAGCTGGACTATGGCTACACCTCCGGCAATACGCTGAGCGTGACAGCGAAGGCTGCGACCGATACGGATTATACGCTTTCCTACCAGTGGTACAGAAGCACAACGAGCGCTGTATCCGGCTTTGAGAAAGTCACGGGTGCGACTTCTGCCAGCTATACTGTTCCGACCGGCAAGGACAGCGGTACAGTTGAGTTCTACAAGTGCGAAGTGACTGCGACCAGAGCGGACAACGCCGAGACTGCAACGGCAACATCCGGTGTAGCATCTGTCAGCGTTGCGGAACCTGCTGTGACCATCCAGGGCTGGACTTACGGCAATACCCCGAATGCTCCGTCCGTTACAGGCTATGCAGGTACTGCGGCTGTGACCTATACCTACAGCGGCACGACCGAAAGCGGCGCTATCATCTCGGGTTACACCACTGCGCCTACGATGGCAGGTCTCTACACTGTTACGGCTTCTCTGGGCTCCTCCAAGACCGTCAGCGCAGAGTTCCGCATCGCCAAGAGAGAGGTCGGCATCAGCTGGGGCGACACGGATGTATTCAGCTGTGACGGCGACGAGCACTGCCCGACTGCAACGTTCACCAACGTTCTGGCAGGTGATGCGAATTTCTGCACACCGGTGATCTCCGGTGCATCCGCTGCATCCGGTTCGCACACCGCAACAGTCACCGGCATTACCGGCGCATATGCGAGCAACTACAAGCTCCCGGCGAACGGCACGACGAAGGATTTCACCATCCTGACCAAGCTCGATCTGACGGATGCGCTGTCTCCTGTCACCTACATCACAAGCTACACCTACGACGGCACAACGATCACTTCTGACTTTGCTGATGAATACGAAGTGCTCTGCGGCAAGGAGATCGTGCTGAAATCGCACGGCGTCCTCAAGTTCCCGGAGGGTCTGGATTACAGCAAGTCGAAGAGAAACGGCATCTACACCTACACCTTCACGATCCCGGAGGGCACTTCCGAGGTCAAGGTCAATCATGAGTACCTGTACTATGTCACGACCGATGAAAACGACAGCACGCTGCTGATCGGTTATGACAGAAACGACACGCAGAATAGCTCCTCCAGCATGTTTGAGCTTGCCAAGCTGAATGTCAACAATACGGAATACCTCCAGCCGCTCGAGGTTGTTGTAACGCCGTTTGAGAACATTTTCCTGAATGTGGAGAGCGTGACATATGAATTTACGCCCGATACCAATGACGTAGCACTTGTGAATGACACTCCGTTCTATGTCGGCGATTACACCGTGACCGCAGGCGCAAGAGTGGAAGAAGCAGACTACTGGCTGTCTGATAGCTTCTCGATCACGCCCAGAGCCTATGCTGCACATACGGACGAGATCACCGCAAAGCTGGCACAGTCTAAATATAACTATTCCGGAAATGACATCACACCGGTCGTTATCGTGACCGACAGCAACGACAAGCTGAATGAAGATACCCTTGTAGAGGGCGTGGACTACGATCTGAGC
>JAIKWY010000224.1 GCA_024684395.1 Oscillospiraceae bacterium | reverse complement strand
TGCCAGACCCTCCGTCCGGCAGATCAGCGGGCTGGACGGGGACAGCCTCGTGATGCTCTCAGACGGCATCAGCGAAGGGGAGTACCCTTACATCCGGCAACTTTTGCAACAAGGGCTCCCGCTGAAGGAGATCACCCGCACGATCTGTGAGAAGGCGGCGGTTTTCAACGGCGGTCAGGTGCGGGATGACATGACGGTCATCGCAGCCCGCATCCGGACTGAAAATTTGTCAGATATGACAAAAAGCGACAGAGAGGCAACCTATCAGCATGGGAGGTTTGCCCTATCGACCTCGTAAACTTTGTTAGTGTTATACAAAATCTAACCGTTAAAATTATCACTCTATATGAAATTTTGACACGCTTTCGGAAAAGACTTGCAACAACTATCATTTTCTGTTAAAATAGAAGTATAAAGGGGGTTACAGCTATGAATTCTACTACCAGCAACCCGAATGATTTTCCGCTGTATTTATTCTACCAAGGCAAGAACAGCGAGAGCTATAAGTTTTTCGGCGCACATTCCGTGATCGAGAACGGTGAGAAGAAGTACCGTTTCCGTGTGTGGGCTCCGAATGCCGTCAGCATCTCGGTCGTTGGTGATTTTAACGAGTGGAAGCGGGAAAGAAACCCGATGATGCTCATCGCCGACGGCATCTGGGAGACGACCATCTCCGGACTTGCCCAGTACGATGCCTACAAGTACAGCATCGAGACGCAGAAGGGGCAGATCCTGATGAAGTCTGACCCGTATGGCACCCATTTCGAGACACGCCCTGCAACTGCTACAAAGATCTACGAAAGTAGCTATGAATGGCAGGATGCAGCGTGGTTTGAAGAGAAGAAAAAGCACGTTGTCTATAAGCGCCCCATGAACATCTATGAGGTGCATCTGGATTCCTGGAAGCACAACCCGGACGACACAGCGCCGGATTATGTGAGCTTCGCCAAGATGATTGTGCCCTACATGAAGCAGATGTCCTATACGCACATCGAGTTCATGCCGCTGACCGAATATCCGTTTGACGGCTCCTGGGGCTACCAGGTGACGGGCTATTATGCGCCCACGTCCCGCTACGGCACCCCGGATGACTTCCGTCAGATGATCGACCTGTTCCACCAGGCAGGCATCGGCGTCATCCTCGACTGGGTGCCGGCGCACTTCCCGAAGGATGCGCATGGTCTGTATGAATTTGACGGAACATGCTGCTATGAGTACACCGATCCCAAGAAGATGGAGCACAAGTCCTGGGGCACAAGAGTATTCGACTACGGCAGGGGAGAGGTATGCTCTTTCCTGATCTCGAGTGCGTGCTACTGGCTCGATGAGTTCCACCTTGACGGCTTGCGTGTTGATGCCGTGGCTTCCATGCTGTATCTGGACTACGACCGGAGAGACGGCGAATGGACTGCCAACATCAACGGCGGCAACGAGAATCTTGAGGCTGTGGAGTTCTTCCGCCACCTCAACGAAGCTGTTTTTGCCAAGCATCCTGATGTGCTGATGATCGCTGAAGAGTCCACCGCATGGCCTCTCGTCACCAAGCCCACGGACATTGGCGGTCTCGGCTTCAACTTCAAGTGGAACATGGGCTGGATGAACGACATGCTCCAGTATATGTCCCTCGATCCGCTCTACAGAGCGTTCAACCATGACAAGCTGACCTTCTCATTCTTCTACTGCTTCTCGGAGAACTACATTCTCCCGATCTCCCATGACGAGATCGTCTACGGTAAGTGCTCCATGATCGGCAAGATGCCGGGCTATGAAGGGGACAAGTTCTCCTCCTACCGTGCATTCCTGGCGTATATGATGGCGCATCCGGGCAAGAAGATGCTCTTCATGGGTCAGGAATTTGCCCAGCGCAACGAGTGGAACTACCAGACGGATCTCGACTGGGAGCTGCTCGACAAGCCGGAGCACAAGCAGACACAGGATTTCGTGGCAAAGCTCAATGCCATGTATCTGAATACGCCCGCTCTCTGGGACAATGACGATTCCTGGGGCGGTTTCAGCTGGATCTCCCACGATGACTACAAGCAGAGCGTCATTGCGTTCCGCCGCATCGCCGATGACGGCAGCGAGCTGATCGCCGTCTGCAACTTCGTGCCGGTGACCCGTGAGGACTACAAGATCGGCGTGCCGTTCGAAGGCAAGTATGAGCTCGTATTCAGCACGGATGACAAGGAGTTCGGCGGCAACGGTCTGGCACTCCAGCACTATGAGACGATCGAGTTTGGTATGCACGGCTTCGACCAGTGCATCTCCCTGACACTGCCTGCACTTTCGGTGCTCTATCTCAGACGAGTACTGCCTGTCAAGCAGAAGACACCTTCTCTCGCAGAGCTTGCTGACAGAAAGGCTGACGAAAAGGCAAAGGCTAAGGAATGACCTGCTGACCTGATTTTTAGGGAAGTGAAGTGCTGATCGATCCATCGATCAGTACAGGGGCGTGGGGCGCAGCCCCACATATAGCCCATTTGCTATCCCCGAAGCACTGGATGACTGATTTGTTCAGTGCTTGCTTAGAGTGAATCTGACTTAGGAGGATTATTATGAACGCAAAGAAGAAAGTCATCGCCATGCTGCTGGCTGGCGGTCAGGGCAGCAGACTGTATGCCCTGACACAGAATGTGGCAAAGCCGGCAGTACCGTATGGCGGTAAGTACCGCATCATTGATTTTGCACTGTCCAACTGCACCAATTCCGGCATTGATACCGTCGGTGTCCTGACGCAGTACCAGCCGCTCGTGCTCAACGAGTACATCGGCAACGGTCAGCCGTGGGACCTCGACAGAATGTACGGCGGCGTACACGTCCTGTCTCCGTTCGAGACCAAGGAGGGCGCTGACTGGTTCCAGGGTACGGCAAATGCGATCTATCAGAACATGCGGTTCATCGAGCGCTACGATCCGGAATACGTGATCGTGCTCGGCGGTGATCATATCTACAAGATGGACTATTCCAAGATGGTGGAATACCATGAGCAGAACAAGGCTGATGGTACCATCGCTGTCATTGACGTGCCGATGGAGGAAGCCTCCCGTTTCGGCATCATGACATGTGATGCGGAGAACCGTGTGGTCCGCTTCACGGAGAAGCCCAAGGAGCCGGAATCTACGCTGGCATCTATGGGTATCTACTGCTTCACATGGGCAAAGCTCAAGAAATACCTCATTGAAAACGAAAATGCCAATACCGGTTCCAAGGACTTCGGCAAGGACATCATCCCTGCGATGCTCGGCAACGGTGAGCGCCTGTTCGCCTACACCTTTGACGGCTACTGGAAGGATGTCGGCACGCTCGATTCCCTGTGGGAAGCCAATATGGATCTGCTGAGCCCCTCTGTGCCGCTCGATCTGTATGATCCCAAGTGGAAGATCTATGCCCGCCACAACAACATGCCGCCGCAGTTCATCGGCAAGAACGCCAAGATCGAGAACTCGATGATCACCGAGGGCTCCAACATCAACGGCGAGGTGGATTTCTCCATCGTCTTCTCCGGTGTCACCATTGAGGAGGGCGCAGTTGTCAACTATTCCATCCTCATGCCCGGTACGGTCGTGAAGTCCGGCGCTGTGGTCGAGTATGCGATCGTCGGCGAGAACTGCGTGGTAGAATCCGGTGCAAAGATCGGTATCAGCCCTGAAAACATCGAAAACAGAGATGACTGGGGCATCGCCGTTGTCGGTCATAATGTAACTATTTCTGGCAGTGCGGTTATCAAGCCGAAGGCGATTATTTCTGAGAATGTTTAAGGAGGCTTATCATGGGCGTAAAGAATAATGTGCTTGGTCTGATCTTTGCTTCTCTGCATGATTCGACAGTGGTAGAGCTCACCAAGCAGAGAACGATGGGCTCGATCATGTTCGGCGGCAGATACCGTCTGATCGACTTCCCGCTTTCCAATATGGTCAATTCCGGCATCACTGAGGTCGGCGTTATCACAAAGTCCAACTACGGCTCTCTGCTCGATCACCTCGGCACCGGTCGTGAGTGGGATCTCTCCCGCAAGAAGGGCGGTCTGCACCTGCTGCCGCCGTTCAGCCAGAACATCGGCGACGGCGTTTACAGAGGCCGTCTCGAAGCGCTGAACAATGTGTGGAACTACGTACAGCACTCCTCTGCGGAGTATGTCATCCTGGCAGACTGCGACTATGTCTGCAGCATCAACTTTGAGAATGTCCTGAAGCAGCACATCGAGACCGGTGCGGACATCACCGCCGTTTACGGCAGATTCCGCTATACCGAGGAATCCGGTGCCTGCGTGGATGTGCTCGAAATGGATGCCGAGAAGCGCATCAAGTCCGTTCTCATCGACCCGCAGATCGCAGGCGACTGCAACATCTGCCTCGATATGTACGTGATGCGCAAGGATCTGCTGGCAAAGCTCGTCAAGGATGCTGTCAGCCGCAACAAGTACAGCCTCATCCGGGACTGCCTCCAGGCAAAGGTGGACGAGCTCAAGCTCATGGGCTATGAGTTCGACGGCTATTTCTCCCGCATCGACTCTGTCAAGAGCTATTTCGAGGCAAATATGGCGCTTCTCCAGCCGGAGAACAGAGCAGCGCTCTTCCAGCCGAATGCCCCGATCTACACCAAGATCGGCGACAACGGCCCTGTAAAATACGGTCTGGATGCGAAGGTGAGCAATTCCCTCATCGCCGATGGCTGCATCATCGAGGGTACCGTCGAGAACTGCATCCTGTTCAGAGGTGTCAAGGTCGGCAAGGGCAGTATCGTCCGTGACTGCATCCTGATGCAGGGCACGACCATCGGCAATAACTGCGCACTGACCGCTGTCATCACGGACAAGAACGTGGAAGCCACCGAGGGCAGAGTCCTGACCGGCTCCGACAGCTATCCGCTGTATATCGGCAAGAATGCAAAAATCTGATCAGGCAGGTGAATGACTTGAATATACTGTTTGCCGCAAGTGAGGCTGTACCTTTCGCAGCTTCCGGCGGCCTGGCAGATGTCATCGGCTCCCTTCCCCGGGCGATCCGGGATAAGGGGCATGACTGCCGGGTCGTGATCCCGCTCTATAGATCCATGCGCCCCGAGCTGCGTGCCCAGCTGACATTCCTGACCAACATCACGGTCGATGTCTCCTGGCGCAAGCAGTACTGCGGTATCTTTACCGCCATCTGGTGCGGCGTGACCTATTACTTCATCGACAACGAATACTATTTCGGGCGTGAGGGGCTTTACGGCTTCTATGACGACTGCGAGAGATTCGTATTCTTCTCCAGAGCCGTCCTGGAAATGCTCCGTTACATCGACTTTGCGCCGGATATCATCAACGGCAACGACTGGCAGACAGCATTGATCCCGGTGTTCTATCAGGTGTTCTACAAATACCAGCAGGGCTACCAGGACATCAAGCATGTGTTCACCATTCACAATATCCAGTACCAGGGCAGCTACGGCAGAGAGGTGCTCAACGAAGTCATGGGCATCCCGCTCTATCACATGGGCATCCTCGAATATGACGGTGCCATCAACATGATGAAGGGCGCCATCGAGACGGCTGACAAGATCACGACCGTTTCCCCGAGCTATGCCTGGGAGATCCTCGACCCGTGGTATTCGCACGGGCTCGACCGGATCCTTGTCAACAAGCAGTACAAGCTGACCGGCATCCTGAACGGCATCGACCAGGAGCTCTACAACCCGGAGACGGATGCCCTGCTGGCGGCGCATTATTCCGCCGACAAGCCGGAGGGCAAGAAGGCTTGCAAGGAGGCGCTGCTCCAGGAGCTGGCTCTCCAGGAGGGCGACGAGCCGGTGATCGGCATCGTGACCCGCTTCGTATCGCATAAGGGCATCGACCTGATCCGCTTTGTCTTTGAGGACATCATGAATCTCGGGTACAAGTTCGCCATCCTCGGCAGCGGCGAGAAGATCTATGAGGATTTCTTCTCCGAGATGCAGTTCCGCTATCCGCATCAGGTGAGCGTGACGCTCGGCTTCCAGCCGGATCTGGCGAAGAAGATCTATGCCGGATGCGACATGTTCCTGATGCCGTCCCAGAGCGAGCCCTGCGGTCTGGCACAGATGATCTCCATGCGCTACGGCACCGTTCCGATCGTCCGGGAGACCGGAGGCCTGCGTGATTCCGTCAAGGACAACGGCGACGGAGACGGCAACGGCTTCACCTTCAAGACCTACAATGCACATGACATGCTCGATGCGTGCCGCCGTGCAAAGGAATGCTACGACGATGCGGAGCAGTGGAAGGCGCTTGTGGATCGTGCGATGCGCAGCGATTTCAGCTGGAGCAATTCGGCAGATGCCTATGTGGCAGTCTACAAGGAGCTCAGCCGGCACAATTGATTTTATAAAGACCTCCTCAGAAAGGACTGCGCTAATATAGAAGTTTTATTCCACCAATAATAAGCAAGACTTTTTACAGCAGGCTATAACATGAAAAGACAGATACTTCACATGAGGTATCTGT
>JAIKWY010000152.1 GCA_024684395.1 Oscillospiraceae bacterium | reverse complement strand
CAGCTGATTTGTAATCAGCAGGTCGGGGGTTCGAGTCCGTCTACCAGCTCCAACAATTTCATATGGGAGAATTCCCGAGTGGCCAAAGGGGGCAGACTGTAAATCTGTTGCTTCGTGCTTCGATGGTTCGAATCCATCTTCTCCCACCAAACATCCTGTCTTGCAAAAGACAGGATGTTTTTTATGCCTATGTCTGACGGCTCTGCTTTACAGCAAAGTCGTCAGTCCCTGCATCACGGTGTCCTGCCCCGGCAGGAAGCGGATCTCCGGTTTCTCCGAGAAGGGCGGCTCACGCAGCTCCTCCCGGACGCCCTGCTCGATCTCCCGGGCATGGGCGGTGATGATACCGCCGGAAATACCTATCGTATACGGGCGGAAGATCACCGCAAGCTGGTTCAGCAGTGTGCCCATGCGGCAGCCGAAATGCAGATACGGATCCACGCCTGGCGTGTTCTCCAGCTCCGCCAGACCGTTGCTGCCGAGCGCCCACCAGACATCTTTCTCGCTGGCTCGGGTGTTGAGCAAAATACAGCCGATGTCCCAGTTTTCGCCCCGCACCGTCTGGATGACCTCTTTTTTCTCGTTGATGACACCGAATGCCACCGACGTGCCGAACGCCAGATGGATCGCCCCGAACCGGACATCCGGCTGGAGCAGCAGCGACCGGGCGTGCGCTTCACCGTCATTCACAACGCGCACTTTTGCTCTCGGAAATGCCTTTTCAGCATGGGCGGCAAGCTCGCCCTCTAAAAATGGATAGCAGGCAGATCTCAGTACGCTCCCCTCCCCGGCATTGACAAAGCCCGCCACGGAAAATGCAAGACTTGTCACCGTTTTGCCCTCTGCCGATTTCTGGATCCCGGCAAACAGCTCTGCTTCCGAAGAGACGCTGCATCTCCGGACAGCCCCGATCTTCCCGCCGCTGTACGCTGCGATCTTTGCGCCGGAACCGCCCAGATCGACCAGAACGCCAAAGCCTGCACCTGAAAACATACCCATATGCATCCTCCTCTGTGTTTTGCCATAGGCTGCGTTTTTTACATTATAGCACAATGCCGGGGCAGATGCAACCGGTTTTTTATGATAAAGCCATCACTATTTTTACCGATCAGAAAGGAGAACTCCATGCCGGATCAATTTGCAAGAACCGAGCTGCTGCTCGGAGAGGAGGCCATGCAGCGCCTTGCCCGTTCACGGGTCGCCGTGTTCGGCATCGGCGGCGTGGGCGGCTACACCGTCGAGGCACTTGCCCGGAGCGGTGTCGGCACGCTCGACCTCATCGACAACGACACCGTCAGCCTGACGAACCTCAACCGCCAGATCATCGCACTGCATTCCACCATCGGACAATATAAAGTAGATGCCGCCGCTGCCCGCATCCACGACATCTGCCCGGATACCGTCGTCCATGCACACCGCTGCTTCTACATGCCGGAGACAGCGGGAGAGTTCGACTTCACCCAATATGACTGCGTGGTCGATGCCATCGACACCGTGACCGGCAAGCTCGAACTCGTCATGCGGGCAAAGGAAGCCGGCGTGCCGATCATCTGCTCGATGGGCGCCGGGAACAAGCTCGATCCAAGCGCCTTCAAGGCAGCGGACATCTATGAGACCAAAGTCTGCCCGCTCGCAAGGGTCATGCGGACGGAATGCCGGAAGCGCGGCATCAGGCAGCTCCGGGTGGTCTACTCCGAGGAGCCGCCGATCACGCCCGCCGAGAGCGCAGAGACCGTCCCCGGCAAGCGCAGTGTCCCCGGCTCGACAGCCTTCGTGCCGTCCGTGGCAGGGCTCATCATCGCCGGAGAGGTCATCCGCATGTTGTGTAAAAACTCACGATCATAAGGCGGAGCAAAAGATAAAAGTTTTTGGTCCAGCTTTTTTCAAAAAGCTGGTCAGGTCCAGGGCTGAAAGCCCTGGTCGCTCGCCGCAGCGAGCGAAATCTCCTGAGCCCGAAGGCGTAAGCAGACAGCCAGCGAGGAACGAGCGCTGCTGGTCGCTTATGCAAAGCCTCTGCAAGAGAGCCGTCCCCTACCTCACCGCTAAGCGGTGACAGATCATACAAAACGAAGCTGAGGAGCGCCATTCAAAGCGCCCCTCAGCTTCTCTTTTCTCACGTACCCTCACGATGCATATACGCATAGATGCACGGCACGATCACGCCCACCATCAGCACTTCAAAGAACAGGATGAACGCCCAGATGCCCATTTCCGCCTTGCAGAGGATCGCTGCGATGCACGCTGCTGTCATCAGCAGTCCCATCACCACCCAGAGCTTCCCGGCGAACCGATGTGTCAGCTTCCAGACCTGCTCGTTCTCCATCGTCCACTTCACCCGGATGCCGATGCCGCTGTTCGGGCGCAAAGTCGGCAGGTAGTTGCCCATGGCGATGAACAGCCCTGCAAACAGCAGCGGCAGCGCCCAGCCGATCATAGGATTATCGATCTTTTCGCCAAGCTGCACATGGCTGTGGCCGAACATATACAGCATGATCCAGTTGATTGCCGTGCAGTAGCAGGTCATGATGAGCATGAAAATGCCTGCCGGCTTGCGGTTGAGCTCGTTCTTCTGCATTTTGATCGTCAGCGGGATGAAGAGCGCTGCTATGAGTGCCAGCGGACTGATGAGCAGTGCGATCCAGCGGGAGCCGTAGCCGTCGCAGATCCAGTTGATGTCATAATGCGTCGGGATCTGTTCCGGAAGCTGGAAAATATACACCACAGATGCTGCGAGATTTACAATCCCGATCAGCAATGCGGCAATGAAGATGGTCTTTTCGGTTTTATTCATGAGATTCCCCTCCCTGGTTGAATGCGGCAGCAATGCCCTTGAGAAATTCCTGAAACACCGTAGTATTCAGACTGTAGGTGATGGTCTGCTTTTCCTTTTCGGCAGTGATGAGCTCCGCCTCACGCAGGATTTTGAGATGATGCGAGATGGTCGCCCCCGATACCTCGAACTGCTCCCCGATCTCCCCGGCGGTCATGTCCCGCTTTTGCAGGAGCGTGAGGATCTGCCGGCGGGTCGGGTCTGCCATTGCGCCCCAGATGTCCTTCATGCGCTCGCCTCCTTCGGTTCATACGTCCGGTACAGGAACCGGATCGCCAGCACCAGCAAAAGCATGCTGCACAGCGCAAATCCCGCCTCGACCAGCAGTACATGGCTCTTGAACATCACAACGCAGAAGTCCACCGCCGTATGCAGCACGACCGCGACTGGATACAGCCAGAAGCAAGGCTTGTCATACGCCGCCCGGAACACCATCACGGACAGTCCCACATGCAGACACAGCGCAAAGATGCGCTCCACGATGCCGAGCATCGACATGCCGAAGCTCTGGGAAGCATAGCCCCGGATCTGCTCCATTGCCACCGGGATCTGCTCCGGGGGGAGATCCTTGGTCAGCTCGTCGATATGCCCGGTGTTGACCATGATGCCCATTGCGATCAAGGAGATCATGGTCATGGCGATATAGACCACCTCAATGCCGCCGTGACCGATGCCGTAGGAGATGGCTGTCTCGCGGGCGGTGTATTTCTTTTTCAGCAGACTGAATGCAATGAAGCGCCCCGTCTCCTCGAATACGCCCGCCAAGCCCCCGGCGACCAGCGCCGTCAGCAGCGTGCTTCCCGTCACAGCCTTGGCGACCGGGTTGTCGTGATAGAGGAGAAAATACGCCGGAAGGAGTTTGAGCCCAAGTGCGAACACCGGGAACACGACCGCACCTGCGACCATCGGCGGGATGGGCGCATGGGTGCGCTTCTGCCAGATAAGCACCACGGCGACCGTCAGTAAGATCATGCAGACACCGCTGACGCCATAGCCAGCCAGTGTTGCAGCCGAAAATTGCAGAATTTCCATACTTGCCTCCTGTTCTGTGGTATTTAGATATCTGTCTAAATACAAAAGCGAAAGAAAACCGGCTATTTAGATGTCCGTCTAAATACATAGCCGAAAGAATGACGGTTATTTAGATATCCGTCTAAATACAATATACCACATCCCGCTCCGTTTGTCAAGAGGTTTTTTCAAAAAATTTCCGGCACAAAACCGCCGCCATGCCTGCACAGCACAGCGGCGATCCTGCTATTTTTATAAGAAGGTCATCGTCAAATGTTAAAGGTCGTACCGTGCATCAGCCAGAACACCATGTCCGGATTCATCGCAGCAAACGAACCATACGGATCGAAGAACCCTGCCATGTCTGCGAGGGTGCCGGTTTTCTGTTCGGGCTCCGCGGCGGACTCCATAAGGGCTTGATATACAGCAGCAAGCATTTCTTTGATCATATTCATCATCGTTTCCTCCCTGATCTGTTTATTTCCTGGGGCTGTTCCCCTTCCATGATTCTATCTTACCACACATTTCCGGAAAATACAATCGTCAAATTCACGCAAATCTGTCGCTTTTGCAACAGTTCCGCCGCAGCTTGTAGTTCCATTTACATTCTGCATGCAAATTGTAGCAAAAAAGAAGCCTGCATCCACGCAGTTTGGATGCAGGCTTGGGGGAAAGAAAGCTTGATTATACAACAGGGAGATCGATCAACTCGACCACATACTTCAGGATGTTCAGTGCGTCGGTCTCGTCGATCGTGCCGCTGTTGTCCACGTCGGCATTCTTCTTGCCATCCGCAGTGATGGCTTCGCCGACCATGAGGTTCTTGTTCAGCGTGATGACATCCACGATGTCCACCTTGCCGCTGCAATCTACGTCGCCGTAGAGGATCTTGCCGTCAGAGGTCGCCTCGGTCTTGTCGGTAGGCTCGGTCTTGGGCTGGGTCGCTTCTGTCGGCTGGGTCGAAGGCTGCGGCTTCTCGGAGCCGGTCACTTCGCCGTAGACGATGCCGCAGCCTACGGTAGACATGTACACCTTGCCGAACTCGTCCATGTCGCCGGTCAGGTAGTTGCCGTTGCCGGTACCGCCATAAAGATGCACGGTGTTGATGCACACCCAGGTCTTACCGCCGTCTGTGGAGCGGTAAATGCCCTCGGTGTCATTTGCTTCGGGTCTGCCGAAGATGAACAGCGTGTTCACGCCGCCCTTCTTCTCGGGAGCGCCGTAGCCAACGCACTTTGCATAGGCAACCGAGTCGAGCTTCTCGACCTTCTCGCCCTTGTCGGAGATGAGGTACAGACCGTGGTTCGCACCTGCCAGGGCAACAACGCCGCCCCCCAGGTAAGCCAGATCGCCGGTATTCTGGAACAGCCAGTCCAGCTCATAGTTGTACGGGCAGACACGCACTTCCTTGAAGGTAGCGCCGTAATCATCACTGATATAGACGGAATAATGCGATTCTTCCAACGTAGGTGCTTCCTTGGTCTTATCCGAATTCCAGTATTTATTGTGCTGCGCGGCCGAAATATAGATCGTGCTGGGATCCTCGGGGTCAACAAGCGGATACGCGCCGAGTGCAGCCTGGATCTCTTCGCATTTCGTCCAGGTCTTGCCCAGATCATCGGAATAGGAAACACCAGCTCCCTTGTCTCCGCCTGTACCGGTATTGAAGATCCTGTACTTGCCCTTGGACAGCTCTGTGATAGCGACCTTGCCGCCCTTGAAGGCAGCATTAAAGGGTGTCCATGTTTTGCCGCGGTCAAGCGAAACGTAGGCGCTGCCCTGGTTATTGCCGTCACCCTCGGCGGTTCTTACCCAGACATCGGTATTCTGCGGGCATACAGCGATTGCAGAAGTGGAGCCCATATTCGGGTTGTACTGCTGCGGGATGCGGTCAATGCTCTCGTGGATGAAGCCGTCATAGTCACCGATGGCAGAGAGATCCAGACCGTCGGTCGTGCTTGCGAAGTCCAGACTCACGCACTCCTCCACGCCGTCCGGCTGGAAGTAGAACTGGATGTCCTTCTCAGCCCACGCATTGTCGCAGGCAAATACGCCGTTGCCCGATGTGAGCAGCAGGCGGTCGCCCTCAGGATCTCTCGGATCAATCAGGATGCCGCTGCCCCAGTGGCAGGCCTTGCCGTAGATCCAGTCATAGCCGTTGGTATCGAGCGGGAGAGAGATGAACTTCTTCACACCTTTGCCGGTCGAATAGTCCGTCGGGCCGACACCGGGGGTGATGTCCTCCCAGGTCTTGCCGCCGTCACTGGAGCGGAAGAAGTGGTCGCCCCAGGCGATCGTGCCCTCGTTCTCAGGGGTGCTCGGATCGTCCTGAACCCATTCGGTACCGCACCACTGATCTGCCCAAACGCCGCAGGTACGTGCGAACATCTTGTTCGGGTCCTTCTTGTCGACCTCGATCATACCGATCGAATTATCCGAAACCGAGAGCTTCTCGACCTTGCCGGACGATACGGAATACTTGTAGGCACCGCCCGCAGCACCGGCAAATGCCAGACCGCCGATGTAGGTGAAGAACAGATTGCCGTTGTGGTCGCTCGTGATGGAGAGCGGGAAATTGTCATTCGGGAGCGCCTCGATGGGCTCGAACTTGTCGTCCTTGACGCTTGCCACATGGACGTTCGCCTCACCGGTGATGGAGGTGCCGACATAGACTCTGCCGTCCTCGATGAGGATGCAGGCAACGCCATTCTGCTCATTATAGAACTTGTTGGGCTCAATGGCTCTTACCATGTGATCTGTCCAGTGCGGATACTTCATCTCCCCGTCGTAGAAACCGAGCTTGTCATAGCCCTCGACCGGCTTCCAGGTCTTGCCGCCGTCGGTGGACTTGATGAGCGCAGACGCACCGGTCGCCACATCGCCGCCCGCATAGATCGTATCGGTGTTGTCGGGGTCGATGGCAATGGGCTCGATGCACTCACGGCCGTCACCGTTGCCGTGTACATGGATCATATCGGTCACATCCACGCTGGTGAAGGTTTTGCCGCCGTCGGTGGTCTTGAAGATGGCGGTCTTGGCGTTCGAGAAATAGGCGCAGCCGCAGAGGAAATATGCGGTCATGTCATCCGTGGGGTCGATCGCAATGCCCTTGCAGCTCAGGAGACCTCTGTCTGCCTCGCTGAGGAAGCCGAAGAGCTGTACCCACTCTTTCTTTTCGTAGTCATAACGGTAGGCACCGCCGACGTCCGTGCGGAGGTACATCTCTTTCTGACCGGTCACGATGCCCGAAACGAAGCCGGCACCGCCCATTTTCAGGGTGTCCCAGGTGTAGGCAGACTCGATGGTGTCGGTCGCCTGTGCCGGGATCGCCGGCAGTGAAGCCGCCGCAGAACCCAGCATCGCAGCGCAGAGCACTGCGGAGATCGCTTTCTTCCAATTTTTCATAGCTTTCCCTCACATTCTTTCTTTTTTCTTTGTCTCTTGTTGCTTTTTCTCTGAACCACTATAGAAAAGCAGGTCTGAGGGTGCGCAGCACCCTCCCCCATCCCACCGCCGCCGGCAGTGGGAGATCCGGTATGGTCACGAGGATCAGCATTCTTCATTTACCCGTTTTTTAGCTTAATATTTAAGCTGTTGTATCTATTGTATAGCATTTCGTGCAAAAATGCAATAGGTTATCTATAAATAAATTGTTAAATCCATGATATTTGTGTGATATGTCATAAAAGAAGCGAATCGAGAGCAGGATTTAGCACAAATTGCAATTATGACACAATTCCTGCCACATCCGCATAGCTCATCTGGGGCTGTAAAGCTAAATTGATCCCGCAGGCAAGCAGCCTTGCCGCCTGGGAAATGAGCCTGTCCACATCCCGTGGCGTGACCATCATGTCCTCCCGCAGCGGGAGCGGGCGCTGTCCGGTGAGATCTTCCGCAATGGTGCGTATCCCGATGACCGTCGGCACGCCGATGCCGATGACCGGGATGCCGAGTGTCCCTGTATCAAGCGCTTTTCGGTGATTCGCCACGCCGCTCCCCGGTGCGATGCCGGTGTCTGCGATCTGGATGGTCGTGCCGAGCCGTTCGAGCGAGGAGCACGCCAGCGCATCCACGGCAATGACCGCAGACGGCTCGATCTGCCGCACGATCGCCATGATCAGCTCCGCCGACTCGATGCCCGTCTGTCCGAGGACGCCGCCCGAGAGCACGCTCACCTGCCGGAGTGAGCGCAGGAACGCCTCCTCTTCGGAGAGCTCCTGCCGCAGATGCCGGGTCGCCAGGACGCCCGCCGCCGTTCGCGGGCCGAGCGCATCCGGCGTGATGTCGGGATTTCCGAGCCCCGCCACCAGGACACAGCCCTCCGCCGGGAGCAGCGCCCGCAGCTCCTCCGCCAGTTCGAGCGCCCGGGCTTCGTTCTCATCCGAAAAGCGGGAGAGCGCCTCGCTTTCGAGCGTGATATAGCGCCCCTTCCCCTTCCCGAGCCGCCGCCCGCTCTCCTCATCCGCAATGCGTATCTCCGTGACGGAAAACGCCCTCCCCCGCCGATGCTCCTCGATCCCGGGGCTATTCTGTGCGGCTGCAAGGCTCTCAACAGCAAGGTCTGTTCTGTACTGCATGGTTTTCTCCTTTCCTAAATGAGTTTGGTTCTTTATAGATCAAGCAGGTCAATAAATCAATCAGTTAAGGGCTGCGTCCCTTAACTGATTCCCCCTCCCCTCGGGGAGGGGGGCAGGGGGGGGTGGGGCGCCCTCTTGTACATTATGCCGAAAAAGCAGAAAAACTTTCCCGAGAATTTCGTGACATAAAAACTTGCATTTCCGGAAGATCCGTGGTATAATAGCATGTAGGTGTAGTAACGGCATACTATGCACGGGCGATCGTACCGTCCGAAAGCGGCATGTGTCTCGCTGCTTTCTTTATTTTATGCCGATAGAGAACAGAACAAGGAGGTGCTTACGGAATGCCGAATATCAAGTCCGCTAAGAAGAGAGTCAAGGTCAACAAGACCAAGGCTGAAGCCAACAAGGCAAGAAAGTCCAATCTCAAGACCATGATCAAGAAGGCTGAGCTTGCTGCTGCTACCAACGCTCCGAACAAGGAGGAGGCAGTTAGAACTGCGATCAAGCGTGTTGACCAGGCATGTGCCAAGAATCTGCTGCACAAGAACAATGCAGCCAGAAAGAAGGCTCATCTGGCAAAGCTGCTGAATGCATAACTCAGAATAATGTTACCCCGTCCTATCTCACAAGGACGGGGCTTTTCATTATGACCCAACCGGGTCTTAGGTCAAAGAATGCACTTCCTCGGAGTCCACGCCGTCGCCCAGGCGGAAGAGCAGCGTTGCACACCATACGGCGGACACTGCCACTAAGATATAGACCGCTCTGCTCAGGATGGACTCGGCACCGCCGAAGAGCCATGCCACCAGGTCAAATTGGAACAGTCCGACCAGACCCCAGTTCAGCCCGCCGATGGTCAGCAGTGCCAGGAAGATCTTATCCCACAGGTGATTGTTCATCTGTTTCCCTCTTTTCTGCGAGCCCGCATGGCTCACGGAGATAGTATGCACAGCCACGCTCGGATTATCCCGGGAATTTTTTCATATATAGAGGTACCACCATGAAATACATCGACTTTCACGTACATGCCTTTGCCGACAAGATCGCAGAGCGCACGATCAGAGCGCTCGAAGAAACTGCATCCGAAGCCGCTGCAACCAACGGCACCCTTTCCGATACGGAAACAAAAATGCACCAGTGGGGTGTGGATGCCTTCGTGCTGCTCTCCATCGCGACCAAGCCCTCGCAGCATCTTGTCTGCAACAACTGGGCGGCTTCCTGCATCTCCGACCATGTGTTCCCGTTCGGGAGCGTCCATCCCGACGGTGAGGATGCCCTTGCGGAGCTCGAACGCATCAAGTCCCTCGGGCTCTACGGCGTGAAGCTCCACCCGGACTATCAGCATTTCTATGCCGATGAGGAGCGGATGCTCCCCATCTACCGGAAATGCGGCGAGCTCGGGCTGCCGCTCCTCTTCCATGCCGGCGTGGATCCGGTCTGCCCGGATGACATCCACTGCACGCCCCGCATGGCAGCCAAGGTGCTCGAAAAATGCCCGGATACGACTGTCATTCTGGCGCATCTCGGCGGTTTCCGGTGCTGGGACGAGGTGGCTGAGATCCTCGCCGGGAATTTCGGCAACCTCTATATGGACGCCTCCCTCGCAGGGCGCTATATCCCGGAGGATATGCTCGCCCGTATCATCGAAAAGCACGGCGCAGAGCGGATCCTCTTCGCCAGCGACTGCCCGTGGGACACGCCCGACCGCACCAGAGACAAGCTCCTCCGCATCGGGCTTTCCGAGGCGGAGCAGCGGGCGATCTTTGCCGGGAATGCCGAAAAACTGCTCGGCGTAAGTCTGGGGGAATGAGCAGGCAGGCTTCGGCCGCCACGACAAAACGGCATTCATCCAGTGACTGCGAGCCTTTTTCCATCAACAGATCATCCATAGCCCCGGGGCGAACTGCTTTGCTTCGGGGCTGTTTTCGACTTATTACTACTAAAATAGAAAAGCGGGTTAAGGGGGCTGCGCCCCCTTAACCCACCTATCTCCCCCGTTTGCGGGGAAGGTGGGGGGTAAACTTTAGTTGTCTATCAAAGAAAAGAGAATAGTCTAAAAATTTTTTCAGTTTTTTGTAAGGTTTTCAGAACCCGTGCGTCATATAGACAGAAAGGAGGACATCCCGACATGATCGAAGCGCTTTATCGTCAATATTTCCATGATGTGTTTCTCTATCTGAAAGCCCTTTCCAAGAATGATGACATCGCAGAAGAACTCACACAGGAGACCTTCTTCCGTGCCATGAAGCATGTGGACGGCTTTCACGGCGACTGTGATGTCCGTGTGTGGCTCTGTCAGATCGCCAAAAACACCTATTTCTCGTACTGCCGCAAGAACAAGCATCTCTCCGGCGAGGACATCCCCGAAACTGTCCCGGATGCGGCGCCCGCCCTTGAATCCGTCCTCGAGGACAAACAGGCGGTGCTCTCCATCCACAAGATCCTGCATGACATGAAGGAGCCCTACAAGGAGGTCTTTACGCTGCGGGTGTTCGGGGAGCTCTCCTTCCGGCAGATCGCCGAGCTGTTCGGCAAAACGGAAAACTGGGCAGCGGTGACATTTCACCGTGCCAAACTGAAGATCTTAGATGAACTGGAGGAAACGAAATGAGTAAGAGATCCTGTGATATGGCAGCGGATCTGCTGCCGCTCTATGCTGAAAATATGTGCAGTGAGGAAAGCCGTGCCTTCGTGGCAGAGCATCTGGCGGAATGTGACGCCTGCCGGCAGAAGCTGCAAAAGATGAACACGGCAGTTTCCGTCCGTCCCGATGATGATATTTCAACGATCAAGCGCATCAAGAAGCGCATCCGCATCGAAAAGCTCGTCATTGCGGGCGCTGCTGCGGCGGTCTGCCTGCTGGGCGGATGGTTCACGATGTTCTTCCTGACGAGCACCGCCTGTGATATGGACTATGACAAGAGCATTGCCGGTCATATCCGTGTGGAGGAGGAAGAGGACGGCGACCTGTGGCTCGTCCGTGAGGATACTGCCACGGCAGCGGATACCTGCTTCCCGACCATCCGTGACGGACAGGGGCACCACATGGGCTATGACAAGGACTTCGACAAGGAGACCAAGAACGGCTACGGCATCACCTTCCAGTGGGCACGGTTCAAGGCAATCGCACCCGTGACCATCCCGATGCCGACCGAGGAGCGGACATTCCTGTTCAACAAGAACGAAAAGCCCGCCATGCAGGAGGTCTTCTACTACGACGCCACCAGCAAGACAGAGTACACCCTCTGGGAAAGGAGCTAAGCCATGACGGAACGGAAATTTCACATCCCTGCCATTGTTCTGGGGGCAGCCGGTATGCTCCTGCAATTCTTCGCCTTCCCGGTCGGCGGTCTTATCGCCGGCATCGCAGGGCTGGTGCTCTCGGTCATGAAGCGGGAGTCGCACCGGACGCTGCTGCCGCTGGTGCTGTCCGTCTTTGCGATCCTGGGCGGTGTCATGTGGTTCGTGATCTGGTCACTCAACGGCGACCGGAGCTACGGGCTGTACTCGGTATTCGGGGCATGACGACCGAAAACGCATCATCAGTGAGGGCGTTTGCCCTCACTGTCTTTGTTTCCGCCCCCAAATCTGATAAAATTCAAAAAAATCATTGCAGTAAAGCAAAAAATGTGGTATAATAGGTATAAGCGCAGCCTTTCCGCTGCCTCCCTTTTGATCGGAGATGATACCTATGGCCGCAGATAAAGCACGTAATTTAGGCATTGACATCCTGTGCTGCATGGGCGTGATGATGCTGCTCTGTCTGCAATATATTGATACGATCGGGTATTTCGAGGACCCGGTGACATCGTGGGCGACCGCTGCCCCCATCGCATGGCGGTGGTTCTGCCTGTCCGGCGCTGCCGTCCTTTCGGCAGGCACGGGCTATATCCTGAGCAGCAAGAAATTCTCGATGGGCTATTTCAAGATCTTCATACGGCTCATCTACGTCTATGTGATATGCAGTCTCGTGGCGATCGCCATGCGGCTGACACTGTTGCAGGAGGAAATGACCCTCCCGGAGATCCTGCAAGCCTTCCTGCGCTTCCAGACGACCGACACCAGTTCCTTTGCCGGGATGTACTTCGGCATTTTGCTGGCAGCGCCGTTCCTGAACGCAGCCTTTCAGGGGCTCCCGAACCGCAATGCACGGCTCCTGTTCCTCTGCCTGACGACCGCATTCGGCACATTACAGCCGATCCTCTATATCGAAGGCATCTACCTGCTGCCGGAATGGTGCATGGGACTGTTCCCGGTGGCAGCCTATATCGCTGGCGCCTACCTCAAAAAATACCTCAAAAAGCGCCATATCCCGGTCTTCCTGCTGGTACTGCTCCTGCTGATCGCAGCGGAGACCGCCATCGTCACCTGGACGAGCCTTCCCGAGGGGAAGCTGTTCTGTCCGTGGCTCAACAGTCTGGCGACCTTCCCGGCATTCGGCACGGCGCTCTGTCTGCTCGGTCTGTTCCATAGCAAAAAGAACGGCAAGAGCAGCGTTCACCGTTTCTTTGCCGGTGCAGCCGGCGGTGCGCTGGCAGCGCTGCTGCTCGGCGATCCGCTGATCGACATCTCGATGCCGGCGATCTTAGAGCGCTTCCCCGATCCCGACATCCGTTACTGGGTCGGTCTGGGCGTGGTGCCGGTGCTGTTCATTTTGTGCTGTGTGCTCGGTCTGATGTTACAGCTCCCGCTGCTCGGCATCCGCTCGCTGTTCCGCAGCTCGGATGTGGAGGATGAAGCGGAGGATGAGGATGCACCGAAGAAAAAGCGCCGCAAGGGCGAGGTTTCCATGCCGGAGCGGGTGCACACCAAACCCGGCAAGAGCCTGACACGGAGCGATTCCCGCCACAGCATCAAGGTCGCAGTCTCCGAACCGGAGGCGGATCTGTTCATGACGCAGCCCGCCGAGGAGCTCCCGCCCGGGATGCGGGAGGTTGCGCTCCCGACCCCGCCGGAACCGGAGCCCGAACCCGAACCCGAGCCCGTACCGGAGGAGCCGAAGGAACCGCCGGTGCCGGTATCGCTGTATAAGCCGAAGCATGGCGCCGACCGGGAATTTCCGACGATGAAGATCTACACCCCGCCGTCCGAGCCGAGACCCCAGCCCTCGCTGGAGGAGATCCTACAGATGACGCCGGATGAGGAGAACAAGGAAGACTGACGTTCGTTGCCGCATAAAGGCGGCAAGGAAACGCTCTTTAAATGTGAAAGAAGGGGCACTTTTTTGCAAAAAAGTGCCCCTCTTCTAAAAACAGTCCACCGGACTGTTTTTAGAATTCACCCCTAAAAAAAGCGCAGCACAGGGGTATTTCGCTCGCTGCGGCGAGCGACCAGGGGCGCCGCCCCTGGTCCCTGCAAGCTTTTTTTAGAGAAAAAAAGCTTGAGCAAAAAAACCAGATCTGCTTCGCTGCCACATTCACACAACCCAGGAGGAACCACCATGAACCTGCTATTTATCGGCGATGTCGTCGGCGAGAACGGCTGCCGCTTCCTACAGAAAAAGCTCCCCGGCATCAAGCGGGAGCTCGGCATCGACATCACCGTCATCAACGGCGAAAATTCCGCCAATGGCAACGGCATCACCCGTGACTCCGCCGACATGCTCTTCCGTGCCGGTGCCGATGTCATCACCACCGGCAACCACGCCTTCCAGCGGCGCAATGACCTCGACCTGTTCGGGAACGAGTGCATCGTCCGCCCTGCCAACTACTCCGATGCCTGCCCCGGCAAGGGCTATACCATCCTCGACATGGGCGCCAGCCGTGCCGCTGTCGTGAATTTACAGGGCGTACTATTCATGGAGCCGCTTGCCAATCCCTTCGATACGATGGATGCGCTGCTCCCGGAGATCGACACGCCCGTCATCTTTGTGGACTTCCACGCCGAAGCCACCTCGGAGAAAAAGGCGATGGGGCACTACCTCGCCGGACGTGTGACGGCTGTCCTTGGTACGCATACACATGTGCAGACGGCGGACGCCTGTATCCTCGGCGGACATACGGGCTATATCACCGATGCCGGCATGACCGGTGCAGAGGAATCTGTCCTCGGTCTGGAGACACAGGCTGCCGTTGACCGGCTGCATCTGCATGTGCCCGTCCGTGCCGCAGAATCGGAGAATCCCTGTATGCTCAACGGCGTGGTGATCGAGTATGACAAAAAATGTGGTAAATGTACGAAAATCACCCCTCTGATTATGAGATAATTCACAAACTTTGCTCCTACCTCTTGCATTTCTAAACGGAATGTAGTATAATGTAACTGGATTCTATGATGCACTTTTTTCGTTTCATATTCACAATATAATTCACCAAAGGAGGTTCTTTATGGAAGTCTTGAAGGTATCTTCTCATTCCGTCCCTAACTCTGTTGCAGGTGCGATCGCAGGTGTGATCCGTGAAAACAAGAGTGTTGAGATCCAGGCAGTCGGTGCCGGCGCAGCGAACCAGGCGATCAAGTCTGTCGCTATCGCAAGAGGGTATCTGGCTCCCATCGGGATCGACCTCATCTGCATCCCGGCATTCACCAGCATCCAGATCGACGGCGAGGATCGGACAGCGATCAAGCTCATCTGTGAGCCACGGTAAAACGAGATATGTTGAAAAAAGCCACCCTCCGGGGTGGCTTAGTCTGTGGGAGCGATATTCCCGCCTGAAAGGATGATCATGAACAGAAACCAACTCACTGAAAAGGCAGTCCGGCTGGTCGGAGGGCATCCCTATCTGATCACGGCGCTGGTCTGTCTGACTGCCCACACGCTGACCTTCGGGGCAATGTGCAATATCCCCGTCAATGCCCTGCTGATCGAGACGCTTGCCATGATCGGCATCCTGAGTATGGCAGGCTATGTGCTGATCTTGCGCCGCACCAGGAAAAAGCAGCTCTTCATCGTCTATGAAGCCGGCATTTTCGTCATGTGCATCTGCGGTGCAAAGCTCTACCGCATGTCGGAGCACCGGGGGCTGTGGCATTTCTTCGGCGGTCTTGCCATTGCCGTGCTGCTCTGGCTGCTTGCCGACCGCAAAACATGCAAGGAAAAGGCAAACGCCTTCCTGATCATCGCAGCGGGCTTCTGCCTGAAGCTGTACTACATCCTCGGAACAGGCTGCTACACCCGGCAGCATGACGTCGGCGGATTTGACAAAGACCGGGGACATGCGGGCTATATCGAATACCTGTTTGTCAACCACCATCTCAGCGATTTCGATGTCCGGTCGAAGTCGCAGTTCTACCACCCGCCGCTGCATCATGCCATCAGCGCCGCATGGCTCTGGTTCAATGAAACGCTGCTCGGCATCGAGCGGGATCCCGCCCGGGAATCTGTCCAGATCCTGACGCTGTTCTATTCCATGTGCATCCTCATCACCGCCTACAAGATCCTGCGGCATTTCAGGCTCAGCGGCAAGGCGCTGTATATCCCGCTGCTGCTCATCAGCCTGCACCCGGCGTTCACGCTGCTCTCCGGCAGCATCAACAACGATGTGCTGTCCGTGGCATTCATGATGGCGGCGCTGCTCTTCACCCTCCGCTGGTACGACAAGCCCACGATGGCAAACATCGCCTGCATCGCCCTCTTTGTCGGGCTCGGCATGATGACCAAGCTCTCGGCAGGGCTGGTCGCTCCGCCCATCGCTGCGGTGTTCATCTATGCATTCATCCGGAACATCAAAACGGATGCCGTGAAGTATCTCAAGCAGTACGGCGTGTTCTGTGTCATCTGCTTCCCGCTGTCGCTCTGGTTCGGCATCCGGAACTACATCCGGTGGGGCGTACCGTTCACCTATATCATGAAGCTCTCCGAATCGGCAAATCAGTACATCGGCGACCAGAGCTTCCTGTCCCGGATCACGGACTTTTCCCCGCAGCAGCTCAGCTCCGTCTATGAGCAGTGGGTCTATGTCGATGACGACGGCATCCGGCAGAACTACAACGAATACAACCCGCTCATCGTCCTCCTGAAAAATTCCCTGTTCACCGAGAACATCAACGAAAGCTGCTTCCCGGAGGGCTCGTTCATCAACACGCTCGCCGTGTGGTTCTTCTGGCTGAATGTGGTCATTGCGGCGGCGGCGCTGATCGCCATGATCGTCATGTGCATCCGGAAATGCAGCGCTCCGAAGGTGAGCCGGCTCTTCCTGGCGTTCTTCTATGCGGTGATGATGGTCTCCTACTACAAAACTGCTGCGGACTATCCCTTCACCTGCACGATGGATTTCCGCTATATCACGCCTACTGTCATCACAGGCGCACTGTTCCTCGGACTGCTGCTCCGGCAGTTCGGAGAAAAGGACAGCAGAGCCGGGAAGATCGCCGTGGATCTGACCGGGATCGCCGCACTGGCGTTCGGGCTGTGTTCGTGTACGGTGTATCTGGCGCTCTGCTATTGATATTTTCGCTATTTATGATAAGATAAAGAAAAGCCACCTGCAAGGGTGGCTCTCTTTTTATCTCATAAACACGACCGCCATCACGACATAGATCCCGACATTCAGGAAATAGTACAGGATCGCACAGCCGATGACGTTCAGGATGCTCGCACCGCCCTCCGAATGCAGGAGCGCCGTGCGGACGCTCTGGGTGGGGGCAGCCTTCCGGATCTTGCCGACACCGCCGAGCACATGACGGTAATACATATAGTTCGCAGACAGGCAGAAGATCAGCCGTATGCCGAGGCTGAACAGGAACAGCGGCACGCCGAGCGTGTTCAGGAGCCCCTCCTGGGAGGAGAGGAACGCCACCAGACCGTCGAACATGTGGGCGGATTCGGCGCCGTAGAGCTGCTCGAGCATTTCGATATATTCCTTGGACTGGAGCGTGTTGAGCATGTTCAGCATGGAATAGGGCAGACCGCAGGCGATGTTGATGAGCGCACTGAGGATCGCCATCGGCCACATCTTCCGGTAGGCAAAGTACAGATACGGGAACAGGATGCACGTCAGGTTCAGCGAGATCTTGCGCCCGGTATCCCGGAAACGCCGGAACAGCGGGATATAGTACAGCGTATTGCGCCCCACGAAGCTCGCCACATCGCCCAGACGTTCCTCCTCGACCGGCTCCTCCGGGCTTGCGCCGCAGCAGGGATCTGCCGCATCGAAATAGACATTGTGTCCGCCCGGCAGCGGGATCCGGACAGCGGTCGGGCTGGGCTGCTCCTCGGGATCCTGTGTCAGCGATGCGCCGCAGGAGGCACATTCCCGTGCATCCGGCGCATTGACAAAGCCGCAGCTCGGGCAGGGTCTGCCGCCAAGCTTCATGCGGATCTCATTCTGCTGCGACTGCCAGCTCCCGCCGACGGCATGGAGCGAGGTATTGACGCAGCGCCCCTCCGACTGGTAGCAGGAGCGGTGATAGGGAGTGCCGCATTCCGGGCATACGACAATGTCGTCGTCATCCCCGAAATTATTCTGGCAGATGATGCATTTACTGCCGGTGTATTTTCCCATAAATTTCCTCCTTTTCTGCCATCACGGCAGAAATACGGTTCACCGATACTTTCTCGTTTACCATTATACCAAAAAATTTTGGTTTTGGCAAGTAGGGAGCGGGAATTTTTATCAAATCTTCACCATTTATCCCAACCGGCTGCATAGTCCTCTCCCCTGCTGCATAGAGTGAAGCAAGCCATTGCTATGAACGGAGGTACTGCCATGCCGGAGAATCTGTCTGAGCTTGCCAAGAAATACCGGGACGAGATGCTCGCCCTTTACAGGGATCGTCCTGCTGCCGAAAAGCCGGAGCCTGCGCCGGATCCGGAGCCTATGCCGGAACCTGAGCCGATGCCGGAGCCTGAACCCGAACCCACGCCGGAAACCGAACCGGAACCCTATCCCGAGCCCGTCCTCCCGGAATACATCCAGCCGGAGCCGCCAAAGCTCCCGGCAGAATGGGAAGCGCAGAATGCCTATGAGAAGGCCAACACCGCCGAGGGGCGGCTGCGGGTCGTGGCAGCGGCGGCAGATGGGGCATTCCCGGTGCCGGGGGCGCGGGTGCTGGTCTATACCCGCATCGGGGAGCGGCGTGTGCTCAACTATCTGCTCACGACGGATGAAAACGGCGAGACGCCGACCGTCGCCCTCCCTGCACCGCCTGCGGATCTGAGCCAGGAGCCGGAGAATGTGACGCCCTATGCCGTCTGTGAGATCGAGATCGCCGCAAAGGGCTTCTTTCCGACGGATGCGGCCGATGTGCATATCTTTGCAGGCGTGACCACACGGCAGGAATTTCAGCTCGTGCCGCTCCCGCTGAATATGACGGCGGAGGATGCACAGGATCTCAATCCGGAGGGGCGGGGAGAAAACCAATAGTGTTTTATTGACAAAACCCAAATCTGCGGGTGCAGGGCTGCATAGTCCTGCCGAGGGAGGTTTAGGAGGGGCGAGTAGCCCCTCCTAAGTCGGCGATAGCCGACATTACGTAAGGAGAAATGACTTATGTTGACAGGTGAACGGGGAGCCCCGCTGGCAGGTCGCACGCATCGTTTCCCCTTTTCTGGTAGCGCAGAGCCTGCGACGATCATGCAGTGAACCGCCTGTGCCTAATGCTCCGCAAAAGGCACAGCGCTATTGAGATTGCTTATCTGAAAAAGGAGAAATGACTTATGTTGACAGGTGAACGGGGAGCCCCCGCTGGCAGGTCGCACGCATCGTTTTCCCTTTTCTGGCAGCACAGAACCTGCGACGATCATGCAGTGAACCGCCTGTGCCTAATGCTCCGCAAAAGGCACAGCGCTATTGAGATTGCTTATCCGTAAAAGGAGAAATGACTTATGTTGACAGGTGAACCTTATGCACCCTTGAACATCACCGTCCACCTTGGCGCTCCCGATGAGGCGGCGCCGGATGTGACGGTGCCGTTTCCGGACTATATCAAGAATGTGGTGTCGAGCGAGATCTACCCGACATGGCCGGAAACAGCCATCCGGGCAAATGTCTATGCCATCGTGAGCTTTGCCCTGAACCGGGTCTATACGGAATGGTACCGCTCCCGGGGCTATCCCTTTGACATCACCGCCGTGACGCAGTACGACCAGAAATACATCGAGGGGCGGCAGATCTATGACAACATCGCCAACATCGTCGATGAGCTGTTCGATGACTACATCCGCAAGGAAGGCAGGATCGAGCCGCTGTTTGCCGCCTTCTGCAACGGCACGACCGTGACATGCAGCGGGCTTTCCCAGTGGGGGACGGTCGATCTGGCGCAGCAAGGGCTCCTGCCGTATGAAATTTTGCAGTATTACTATGGGGAGGATATTGAGATCGTGAAAGATGCACCCGTCCGGACAAATACCATGTCCTATCCCGGCGAGCTGCTCGGTGCCGGTTCGTCCGGCGCTGCCGTGCAGACCTTGCAGATCCAGCTCAACCGCATCTCCCGGAACTATCCCGCCATCCCGAAGATACCGAACGCCTCCGGGCAGTTCGATGCCGCCACAGAGGACGCTGTGCGGACGTTTCAGGAGATCTTCGACCTGCCCTCCACCGGAACGGTCAACAAGGCGACATGGTACCGGGTCGCCTATATCTATACCAGTGTGAAGCGCCTTGCCGAGCTCGATTCCGAGGGCGTTTCCCGTGACGAGCTGCCATTGCAGTTCACCGAGGATCTGACGCCGGATATGCAGAGCGAGCAGGTGCGGGGCTTGCAGTATTTCTTAGCGGTGGTGGGGGCGTATTATGAATCTGTCCTGCCCATCACCATCACCGGCATTTACGATGCCCGGACGGAGGCGTCTGTGCGGAGCTTTCAGCGGGTCTACGGACTGCCGGAAACGGGGATCGTGGATGAAGCGACGTGGAACGACCTCTACCGGGCATATGCGGGGATCGCTGCTTCCATCCCGAAGGAGGATGCCGAGTGGATCCCGGCGCTCTATCCCGGAACGATCCTGCAGGAGGGCATCACGAGCGAGGATGTGCGCATTTTGCAGACGTATCTGACGTATATCCACAACACGGTGCAGGAGGTGCCGGCTGTCCGGAGCACGGGCTATTTCGGGCCGCTGACGAAGGCATCCGTGACGGCGTTCCAGCGCTATGCCGGTCTGACCCCGAACGGCGTTGTCGGCGCCGTGACATGGGATGCGGTGGCAGGGCTTTATTCCGATCTGCGGTTCGGGTATGAGAAACGACCGTATCAGTCGCCGGGGTATACGATTCGGTAGTATTTTGTCGGCTTACGCCGACTCAGGGAGGGCTGCTCGCCCTCCCTAACCCCTCCTCGGCAGGGCGGTGACCGCCCTGCACCCACATCTTTTTTCTCGCCCTCGGAAAGGAGGCACCCCATGTACAGTCCCGAACAAGAAAAAGCCCATATCTACGAACTACAGCAGATGCTCTACGGCATCTCGCTGCGGAATCCTGCCATCCCCGGGGTCATCCCGGACGGCATCTACGGGGAGGAGACCGCTGCCGCCGTGCGGGCATTCCAGCAGATCTACGGGCTCCGTGTGACCGGTGAGGCAAACGTCACCACCTGGGAGAAAATCGCCGAGGTCTACCGGGAGACAAACGACATGCCCCCTGAGCCGCTTGCCGCTTTCCCGGAAAAACCCGGCACGGTGCTGCATGAGGGGGCACATTGCTTTACGGTGATGATCGCACAAGCCATTTTACTGGCGCTTTCGGAGGAGTTCGAGAACATCCCCGCCTGTGCGGTGACAGGGGTGCTCGATCCTGAGACCGTCCGGGCTTTGCAGCTCTTCCAGAAGCTGTGCAGCCTGCCGGTGACGGGGTGCGTGGATTGTACGACGTGGAATATGCTGTCGCAGGCGGGGGGATCTTTGGCGGTGCAGAAGCCGTCCAGCCTTAGTAACTGATCGATATGCGCCATTGTCTGAAACACCGAAGAACTGCATTGGAGCAGCTTGCTGCGACGTGAGAGAATGCACAGCATTGCCCCCTTTGCGAAGCATTGGGGGCAAGCGGTGATCGGAGAAGTGTAGCAGCAATCTGCAAAGCAAGATGCCAGCGGGGGCTCCCCGCTCAGAGGTATTCTTTCAGCTGCTCCTTTACCTCGCTGTACTGCATTCCGATGAGGGTGCAGTGGCGGGGGGATTCGGAGCGGAAGTAGATCAGCACATGGCATTTTCCTGTGAAATGATGCCAGAAATGCCGGTGGATCCGCACTTTGACGATGCGGTCGCTGTCGCAGATGATCGTGTGGAACGTCACGCCACGGCAGTAGCGGATGCAGGCATGTCCCTTCGAGATCGTCACACCGGTGGTCGTGAAGGCGATGATCTGCACGATCACCTTCCACACGATGGGGATCAGCAGCATGATGCGGAAATAGCGTATCACATCATCAAATGCCGGGAAAAGCCGCAGCATCATGCAGGATACCGGGATCACTGCGATCGCCGTGCAGAACGGGATGCAGATATAGCCCCACCAGGAATGCCACGGCGGTCGGAGCTTGCATTTGGAAAGGCGGCTGCCCGGAAAGATCATCGGCAGCGTTTCCTCCAGCTCCTTCCGGATGAGGATGGGCATGCAGATCGGGATGACGCCCCGCCTGCTGCTGTAGCCGGGACAGTTGACGGCGAGGGAATAGATCTTGCACAGCTTGGTAAAGACGTTCTGGCGGATGTCGATGTAGTTCACCATGCGGCTGTTCAGGCAGTAGTGCCGCCGGGTCACAAGCCCGCTGCGCACGGCGATCATGCGCTTGTCGCTCTCCATCACAAAGCCGCCGTAGCGGATGAGATTGGCGATAAAGGACAGCAGCCATGTGGAGAGGATGAAGATGCTGACCGCGACGGCTGCCGGCGGAATGCCCATCAGGCGGCTCGCCAGCGTCGCGGAGATGTTGTTCAGGCGTTCGGTGAGCTGGAACTCCCGGATCAGATCCCGCGCGATCCTGCCGCCCTGGAACCAGAAGATGGCTAAATACAGTGCTCCCGAAAAGCTCGAGGAGAAGATCATCGAAAAGAGCAGCGTCCGCCCGATACCGACCTTATCGGCGTAGTGGTGGCGCTTGCCCTGGCGGAGACGCGGGACGGCATCACGGAAGAGCTTCTCGTCCTTCCGCCGGATGAGGAGCCGGATGTCGGTCGCTTCGAGCAGGCCGCCCGCTGCATCGGCGCAGAGGTATTCCCCGCCGAAGGGACGCAGCCAGACGGGCTTTTCAATGACCATCGCGGAGAGGTTGCGGATCGGCAAAAACCGCTGCCGGGTGAAGAAAATGCCGTCCCGGACATAGAGCTGTTCATCCTGCACATCGAACTGACGGAAATACCAGTTCAGCCAGCCGTAGCCGAAGATCGCAAGCAAAATCAGCAGCTCGAACCATGTACCATGCAGCCACGCTTCCACATCCTCACGGGAGGCGAAATGATAGGCGCCCCGGACGATCGGGAAGATCAGCAGCCAGAGGTTCTTCATGCTGTAGCGCAGGATGCGCAGCGGGTGTTCACGGCGCATGGAACACTCCCTTCTGCTGCAAAAGCGCTGCCAGCGCTTCCCGATCGTCACGGCTCAGGAACGGCACGGTGAGCCGTCCGCCATAGACATGCAGCACCACGAAATTCAGCCCCATCACGCCGTCAAAGGGTCCCGAAAGGATCTGCACGAACTGGACACGTTCATAGCGCACCGACTGCGCACGGCGGAACAGGATGCCGGTCGTCACAGTGATGCTCGAGGAGGAGGCCGTACAGCTCAGCATCCGGAAGTACAGCGGCAGGATCACAAAGGCCGGTATCGCCGCGATCACACTCAGCACGGCAATGACTGTCCACATCAGGCTCGGCCAGCGGTCAAGGATCACGCCTGCGGCAGTGATGAGCCCGCCCGCCACAAGGCAGATCGCCAGCATCAGCCCCCACAGTGCCGATGTATCCGCATGGTAGTCCTTCATCGGATGCGCCTCCTTTCCTCGTACTGTTTCTATTATAGCACATGTGGGGGGGCGAATGCAATAGAAACAGCAAAGATCGCTGCACACTTTTCTGCGGAGCTGGTGAATGCGTTTTGGAGAGATATTTGCACGCGAACGGGCAAAATCATACTGTTTTGAGACTATCTGTGAGAGGGGGAATACTATGGCGTTTCTGGATATGCTGAGCCGGATGCTCTGGGGGAGCGGGCTGGTGGGGCTGCTGCTCGGGCTGGGGGGCTTTTGTCTGCTGCGAAACAGATGCGAGGCGCTCCGAAGCCTGTTTTCTGTCGGCAGACATACCGCCGAGGGCAGGCGTTCCCGGTTCCGGGCTTGTATGACCTCGCTCGGGGCTGCGATGGGAACGGGCAACATCGCCGGGGTCGCCACGGCACTGACGCTCGGAGGTGCGGGGGCGGTGTTCTGGATGTGGGTCGCCGCACTGCTCGGGATGGGGCTCATTTATGCCGAAAATGCGCTCGGATGCCGCTACCGGCGGGAAAACCGCACGGGTGCGGCGGCATATCTGCGCTATGGGCTCGGCAGTCCCCTGCTTGCCGGATGCTTTGCGGTCTGCTGTGTTGCGGCATCCTTCGGCATGGGCAACATGACACAGAGCCATGCGATGGCGCAGACCTTGCAGGCGGCGTGGGGCGTACCGCTGCCGGTGACGGGGATGGCCGCCGCTGTCCTGACGGGGGCGGTCATCCTCGGCGGGGCAAAGCGGATCGGGCGCTTTGCGGCGATGGCCGTTCCGGCGGTCACGGTCGTCTATCTGCTGACAGCGGGGGCGGTCATTTTCCGGTGCAGGGCACAGCTTCCGGGAGCTTTGGCGGAGATCCTGCACGGGGCGTTCGGTCTGGATGCTGTGGCAGGGGGATGTTCCGGCGCTGCCATGCGGCTGGCGATGACGGTCGGCGTGCGGCGGGGCGTGTTCTCCAACGAGGCAGGGCTCGGCAGCAGCGGGCTCCTGCACGGTGATGCCGTCAGCTCAGATCCGGCGCAGATGGGTGCTTTGGGGATGCTCGAAGTCATTGCAGACACCTTCGTCTGCTGCACGGCGACGGCGCTGGCACTTTTATGCAGCAAGGCAGAAGGTGCAGACGGTGCCGGGCTGGTGCTGTGCGCCTTCCGGCAGAGCATCGGGCGGGCGGCAGACTGGATCTTACCGCCGGTCATTGCGGTGTTTGCGCTCTGCACGCTGGTCGGCTGGTCGTACTGCGGGAGCAGCGCCTTGCAGAGCCTGACGGGCGGGCGCTATGTGACGTCGTACAGGCTCGTTTTCTGCATCGCAGTCTGCATCGGGACAATGCTGCGACTCGAAGCTGTCTGGACGATCGCTGACATTGCCAATGCGGGGATGGCGTACTGCAATCTGCCGGGGATCATGCTGCTGTATCCCATGCATAATACAGAGCAGACTGCCCATACTGACAGAAAAGCACGAAAGGCGGTTTCCCCATGCAAGCGATCCTATTCTGTGACAAAATGACAAGCTGCATCCCGGTGCAGGACTGTCCCGAGGCACTGCTGCCGTTCTGCAATGAGCCGCTGCTGGCAAGGCTGCTGCGCTGTCTCGAACGCAGCGGCTTTGAGGCGGCGATTTTGCTCGGCGCTGACAGCCGCACACAGCGGATGCTGGACGGGCTGCGGCTGCACATGCCGGTGCGGGCTGCCCGGTCGCTGCGGGCGGTGCGGTCGGATACGCCCTCATTGCTCCTGCGCAGGCTCTGCATCCCGGACTGGGAGATGGGCGAGCTCTATGCCCTCTGCGGAAAGGAGCCGGTGCGGCTCTTCCGGCAGGACGGGAGTGCAGCGGGGGCAGAGCTCTATCCGGCGGGGGCGGTCTTCCTCGAACCGGAGCGGACAGCCATCCCGCAGCATGCGCAGTTCCTGCGGGCGGACAACCCCGGCAGCTACCGGACGATCCAGCAGGCGCTCCTTGCCAAGGGCACAGAGCGGCGCATCGCAGAGGGGTGCGTCATCAGCAAGGAGGCTTTTGTCGATGCACAGACAGTCATCGGGGCGGACTGCGTGATCGGCGCCGGGGCACGGCTCACCGGATGCATCCTCGGGGACGGGGTGCAGGTCGGTGCGGGGGCGGTGCTCGAAAACTGCGTGATCTGCCGGCGGGCGCTGGTGGATCGCAATGCCCGGATGCAGAACGGCACCGTCCCGGAGGGGGCGTTCCTCCCGGAGGACGGGCTCCCGCAGCGGCGCAGTCTCCAGCTGCTGCCGGAGGACGGCATCTGCTTTGAGGATCCGAGGTGGAACACGCCTGCGGCGGCGCTCCGGGCGGGGGCTGCGCTGACGGTGCTGTCTGAAAGCATCGCCGTCGGGTACAGCGATCCGGCTGGTGAGAGCCTTGCGATGGCGGCGGCATCGGGGGCTGTCTCGCAGGGGGCAAAGGTCTGGTATGCGGGGGCATGTGTGCTCTCGCAGCTTGCTGCCATCGGGAATCTGACGGGTTGCGAGGCATATCTGTGGGCTGGCGGGAGCGGCATCGTGCGGCTTTTGCCATATGGAAAAAACAGCGCAGCGCTGACGTCTTCCCAGACAGAACGGCTCCAGCGGGCACTCGATGCGGAGGTCGCAGAGCACATCCGGGAGGAGGGCGTGCTTTCGGATGCGGGCGGGCTCCTTCCCCTCTGGGAGGCGCAGTGCAGAGCGCTCGTCCCGGCAAAGCATCCGGTCATCCGGGTGAGCTGCGGTGCGGCTGCGCTCCGGCAGGCAGGCGAACGGATCTTTGCCGGCGGTGAGAGCGGCGAGATCACGCTCACTTTGACGAGCGACGGCACGGGGGCAAGCGCCTTTTCCCTCGAATCCGGGATGCTGTGTCGGGAGCAGCTCCTGCTGATAGCAGCGCTATCGGTCGCAGAACAGGGCGAGCCGCTCATTCTGCCGCAGGACTTCCATCCGGCGGCGGAGGCGTTTGCCATGCGGGAGGGCGTGCGGATCCTGCGGGAGCATCCGGCTTCTGTGACGGCGGCGGAGCTTGCGGCAAGGCAGGGACTGCTGCGGGACGGTGTGCGGCTCTTTGCGCATGTGCTGCGGGTGCTGGACAGCCGGGGGCTGACCCTCGCACAGGCGGCTGCGCTCCTGCCGGCGATGCACACGGTCAGACGGACGGCGGTCACATCCCTCTCCCGGCAGCAGGTCGAGGCGTTGAAGCGCTATGCTGCGCCGCATATGAGCATTGTGCTCCCGCCGCACAGCCGTCTTGTCCGGGTGCAGGCGCATGGGGATTCGATGGAGGCTGCGGCGGAGCTTTGCAGCGACTGGGAGAAGCATCTCAGAGAATATGAAAAGACCGGAACAGATACAAAAGGCAAGTAACGAAGGTCGGATAGAATTGTCTCTAATTTTATCCATTCTGGTGCGTGCCCGCACGGGGCAGACGCGCGCCGGACTTTTCTTCTGATCGATAGCTCAGGTCACGCGCTGGTGGTTGCGGATAGATAAAAAAGTAAGTAACGAAGGTTAGATAGAATTGTCTGCAATTTTATCCAAACTGCCAAACTTGCCATTGCCGGAGCCGGAAATGCTTGACAAATCATAAGAATTTGGATATAATATTAGTATGTATCTTTATGCCCTTATGGGTATATTGTTTGCAATCGGGATTTATGGCGGGAGTGCCTTAAATAGATCGAAGCCGCACACCGGCTTCCTACTTAGTATCATTCCTCTGGTCAAGAGGAGCGGTATCACCACGTATCACAAACAAGAGCAACTGTATGCTGACGACCTATCCATGCTCCGTTGATCACACGGGAGCCCTGCGTTATGGGCTTTTGTCCGAGAGCCGCTTTTAGTGGCTCTGTTTTCCTATGCCCCAAGCTGCTGCTGACATTATAATAGGGGCTGCGGAGCGGGACGGTCTGCTGCACTTTTGCGCACTTATGAAAAGAGGTTATTATATTGAACAATCAGAATCACAACGGCGGCGACCCGAAGCGCAAGCGCTATGTCATCCACCGTGCCAAGGGCAAGAACCAGAAGCCTGTGAAAAAGGCTGCGCCCCCGGCGCATCTGCACAACCAGACGCCCGTCCGTCAGCCTGTACAGGCACCGAGACGACCGCATGAGCAGCATCGGACACCTGTCCGCATCATCCCGCTCGGCGGTCTGAACGAGATCGGCAAGAATATGACGGTGTTCGAGTGCTCGAACGACATGTTCATCCTCGACTGCGGTCTTGCCTTCCCGGATGCGGAGATGCCGGGTGTTGACATCGTCATCCCGGACTTCACCTATGTGGAGCGCAACAAGGATAAGCTGCGTGGCATCGTCATCACGCACGGTCACGAGGATCATATCGGCGGTCTGGCATATCTGCTGAAGAAGGTCAATGCACCGGTCTACGGCTCTTCCATGACCATCGGGCTCATCAAGCACAAGCTCGAAGAGCACGGGCTCCTGAACAAGGTCAGCCTGAACGTCATCGAATCCCGCAAGACCGTGAAGATGGGCTGCATGGCAGTCGAATTCATCAAGGTCAACCACTCCATCCCCGGCTCGATGGGTATGGCGATCCATACACCTGCCGGTGTGCTGGTACACACGGGCGACTTCAAGGTGGACTACACGCCCATTGACGGCGGTCCGATCGACCTGGCACGCTTCGGCGAGCTGGGCAGCAGAGGCGTTCTGGCGCTGATGGCGGACTCCACCAATGCGGAGCGTCCGGGCTATACGCAGTCCGAGCGCAAGGTGGGCGATTCCTTCGAGAAGCTCTTTGTCAAGGCGGGCAACCGCCGCATCATCATTGCGACATTCTCCTCGAATATCCACCGTGTACAGCAGATCGTCAACATGGCTGCCAAGAACGGCAGAAAGATCGCTGTCCTCGGACGGAGCATGATCAACGTCATCACGACGGCGCTGGAGCTCGGGTATCTTGATGTGCCGAAGAACACCATCATCGACATCGAGAACATGAACCAGTACCCGCCGGAGCAGATCGTGCTCATCACCACCGGCAGCCAGGGCGAGCCGATGTCGGCACTCACCCGCATGGCGATGCATGACCACAAGAAGGTCAACATCACGCCGATGGACTTCATCATCATCTCGGCAACACCCATCCCCGGCAACGAGAAGCATGTGACGAAGGTCGTCAACGAGCTGCTCAAGTCCGGTGCCGAGGTCATCTACGAATCCATGTACGAAGTGCATGTGTCCGGTCACGCCTGCCAGGAGGAGCTCAAGCTCATGCTGGCGCTCGTGAAGCCGAAGTTCTATATCCCTATGCACGGCGAATACAAGCATCTGGTCAAGGCTAAGGGGCTGGCGATGGAAATGGGCATCCCGAAGGAGAATATCCTCCTTGCCTCCATCGGCAATGTCATCGAGACGGACGGCTCCAAGCTCCAGATCGTTTCGCAGGCACCGGCGGGCAGAGTCCTGGTGGACGGTCTCGGTGTGGGCGACGTCGGCTCGATCGTGCTGCGTGACAGAAAGCACCTCGCCGAGGACGGTCTCATCATCATCGTGGTCGGCATCAACCGGGCTTCCGGGGAGGTAGTTTCGGGACCGGATATCATTTCGAGAGGCTTTGTCTATGTACGTGAGGCAGAAGAGCTCATGGAGAAGGCAAAGCAGCTCCTGTGCCATACGCTCGCAGAATGCAGCGTGTATGAGCTCAAGGAGTGGACGCCGCTCAAGGCGAAGCTCCGGGATGCACTGTCTGACTATATCTTTGAGCAGACCAAGCGCAGCCCGATGATCCTGCCGATCATCATGGAGGTCTGAGCGGATACCATCTGACAGGATCGTAAGACCGCAGTAAGGGGGTGAGGGATTGAAACCGAAAGTTAATGCGAGGATCTGGCTCCTGGCGTTTCTGCTGGTGCTTGCCGTGCTGCTTCCGTCGGCGCTGCTGTACTGGCGGGGGGATCCGTTCGGGTTCCTGTATTGTATACCGGGTGCTGTGATCATCTGCATCGGTATCTCCATGCTGCTCTATTCCCAGCGCAACCAGCTCAACTATATCGCAAAGCTCGATGAAAGCTGCGAAAACGCCAAGGTCTCTGCCTTACAGCAGCTCCCGATGGGCTTCTGCGTGATCGACAGCAAGGGCGTTGTGGTGGAATACAACCAGTACTTTCAGGAGGCGATCATGGGCGGCGACGACATGTTCGGCGTGAGCCTGTATGACCGCATCCAGTTCAAGACCGCCCTCGAACCGCAGCTGATCCTGTGGAACGGACGCTTCTATCAGCTTTTCCGCACGTCCTATCAGGATCCGTCCGGTGATCAGGTCCATACGGTATTCTGGCAGGATCAGACGGATCTGGAGGTGCTGCGGCAGGAACACAAGGATTCCCGTCCCTGCGTGGTACTGCTGGTGGTGGACAACTATGAGGATATGATCCAGAGCATCAAGGAGCGCAGCCGTCTTGCTGCGGGCGTTTCGATCGAACAGCTCATGGAGCATTTTGTCGAAAACACGACAGGCATCCTCCGGCGGCTCAAAAACGACCGGTTCATCGCCATTTTAGAGAGAAAACACATCGACCGCATCATCTCCGACAAATTCCAGATACTCGATGAAGCACGGAGCATCACCGTGGAAGGGCGCAACACCCTGACGCTCTCCATCGGTGTCGGTTTGGGCGGTGCGACCTTGCAGGAATGCGAGGAGCTGGCACGTCAGAGCCTGGATATGGCGCTCGGACGCGGCGGCGACCAGGCGGCGATCAAGACCGAGAACGGCTTCAAGTTCTTCGGCGGCGTGTCGCAGGGCGTCGAGAGAAAATACCGTGTCAAGGTCCGTGCGACGGCGGGCAAGATCCAGCAGCATATCATGGACAGCCGTGCCGTGTATCTCATGGGACACCGCTACGGTGATCTGGATTCCATCGGCGGCTGCTGCGGTCTGGCAGGTGCCATCCGGCTCATGGGCAAGACCGTCCGGGTGGTCTGCGATCCGAAGAAGAACATGTCGCAGCAGCTCATCTCCCTCGTTCAGAAGGAGGTCGGCGCCGGGCTGTTCATCACACCGGAACAGGCGGTGGATGCCTTTACCGATGACTCTTTGCTCATCATCGTGGATACCCATTCCCCGGATCTGATCGAGAGCCCGGAGCTGTATGAGAAGGCGAAATATGTCGTCGTGATCGACCATCACCGCAAAAAAGAGAATTATCTCCAGAAGGTGCTGGAATTCTATCACGATCCCAATTCCTCCTCGGCATGTGAGATGATCACCGAGCTCTTGCAGTATTTCAAGCTCAGCGACAAGGTCAAGCCGATCTATGCGGACTGTCTGCTGTCGGGCATCACGCTCGATACCAAGAACTTTGTCATGCGCACCGGTGTGCATACATTTGAGGCGGCAGCATATCTGCGGTCGCTCAATGCCGATACGATCCGGGTGCGGAACCTGTTCGCCGGGTCGATCGAAGCCTACCGCAGCCGTACCCAGATCGTCAGCAATGCAGAGATCTACGGCAGGTTCGCCATTTCGGAGGTGCCGGCTGACACGCCGAGCGTGCGGCTCGTGGCATCGCAGGCGGCGGATGAGATGCTGGGCATTTCGGGTGTGGATGCGGCGTTCACGCTCTGCGAGATGAACGATATGATCAACATTTCTGCACGTTCCTACGGCACTGTCAACGTACAGCTCATCATGGAAGCGCTCGGCGGCGGCGGACACCAGTCCATGGCGGCGGCGCAGCTCCGTGACTGCACGGTGGAGGAAGCGAAGGAAGAACTTCTCGGCGTGCTGAAAACACTTGAAGATTAATGAAAGGATGCGAATATCATGAAGGTCATTTTTACACAGGATGTCAAGGGCTCCGGCAAGAAGGGCGAGCTCAAGGAGGTCTCTGACGGCTACGCACGCAACATGCTCCTGAAAAAGGGGCTCGCTGTAGAGGCAACACCGGAGAACCTGAACAAGCTCCAGGGCGCTCAGGCATCCGCACAGCACAAGATCGACGTGGAGAAGGCTGCTGCGCAGGAGAACAAGTCCAAGCTCGACGGTCAGAAGGTCGTCATCAAGGCGAAGGCGGGCACCGGCGGACGGCTGTTCGGTTCCGTGACGGCTGCCAATGTGGCACAGGCTGTTGCAGAGCAGTTCGGCGTGCAGCTTGACAAGAAGAAGATCACGCTGAAGTCCGAGATCAAGGCGTTCGGCACATTCTCTGCCGAGATCCGCCTTTACACCGGCATCGCTGCCACGGTGACGGTTGAGGTCGAGGAAGCGTAACAATCGTATGACCGGGCGGTTTCCCCTTGAAGCCGCCCTTTTGCCATCTGTAGACAACGACAAGGAGAAGCACAATGAAAAAAGCCCTGAAGATCATCGGAAAGGTTTTGCTTGTTCTGCTCATTCTCGACATTCTGGCGATTTTGGGCATCTTCCTCTATCACAGGATCATGCTTTCCAAGGAGAAGCCCCTCGTGGAAGCACCCCTCGGCCAGCTGGTCGAGGTGGACGGTCACAACATGAGCATTTACACGGAGGGTGAGGGTGAGCATACCCTCGTATTTCTTTCCGGCTGGGGCGTTGCTGCGCCGATTCTTGATTTCCGGACGCTGTACAGCCGGCTGAGCGATGAGTACAAGATCGTGGTCATCGAGAAATTCGGCTACGGGTTCAGTGACGATGTGGACAGTGAGCGTTCCTTCGACACCATTCTCCGCCAGGATCGGGAAGCACTCTCCAAAGCCGGCATCGAAGGCCCCTACATTCTCTGCCCGCATTCGCTCTCGGGACTCGAGGCGCTGTACTGGGCGCAGAGCTATCCTGACGAGGTGGAAGCTGTCGTGGGGCTGGATATGTCGCTGCCGCTGAATTGTGACGAGGCAGATCAGGCGGAAATGAAGGACAGCTACCAGCTCAACAAGTGGTTCAACAAGCTCGGCTTCTTCCGGGTGATGAACATTGATGGGATGCTCGACACCCTGCATGCGGGTACGCTGACAGACGAGGAGAAGGCGGTCTACCGTGCGCTTGTCTATGCGAAGACCGGCAGTACTGCGGTCGGCAATGAGGCGGCTGACACTGTGCATATCGCAGAGGTCATTGAAAATGCTCCAAAGCCGGACGTTCCGATGCTGCTGTTCATCACGGACAAGAAAACAGAGGAGCAGGCCTATGCTTCGGATACACTTGGCGCAAAAGTCATCCCGCTCGACTGCGGGCATTATGTCCATATTCTCAAAGCAGATACCGTCAGCCAAGAAATGCAGGCATTTATCGCAGACCTGCACTGACCACCAAAGGAGGAAACCGCCATGGCGGAGAATACCAGCTTCAATGATATTGAAATGCCCTACAGCCTCGAAGCAGAGCAGACTGTACTGGGTGCCATTCTCATCAACCAGGATGTGCTGTCCACCGTGCTGGAATCGGTCAAGCCCGAATGCTTCTACATCGACCAGCACCGGGCGCTGTTCACGATCATGGTGCAGATGTTCACCAGCGGCGAGAAAGCCGATGTCGTGACGGTGCTCAATGCCGCTACGTCAGCGCATATCTTTGAAACGGCGCAGGAGGGGCGCAACTACCTGGGCAACCTCGTCAACATGGTGCCGACGGTGTCCAATATCGAGAGCTATTGCAGCATCGTTGTCAACAAATATTACATCCGCTCCCTCGCCGAGGTGGCAAGGGGGATCCTCTCCGACATCCAGAGCGGCGAGACGGACGCTTCTCTGCTGCTCGATGCGGCGGAGCAGCGGATCTATGACATCCGCCAGGGCAAGGCGACGGCCGGTCTGACGCCCATCCGTGAGGTCGTGGCGGAGACCTATACCCACGTCGGACAGCTTGCGGGCCCCGACCGGGAACAGTACCTCGGTATCCGTTCGGGCTTCTCCCACCTCGATGCCATCACATCCGGTCTGAACAAGTCCGACCTCATCCTCATCGCTGCACGTCCGGCAATGGGCAAGACGGCATTTGCGCTGAACATCGCCCAGAATGTGGCAGCCCATGCACAGGGCAAGGAGGTCTGCATCTTCTCGCTCGAAATGTCGAGCCAGCAGTTGGTGGGACGTCTGCTGTCCTCGGCGGCGCAGGTGGATTCCAACAAGCTCCGCAGCGGACGGCTGTCCGGCGATGACTGGATCCGGCTGGCGGCGGGCGCCTGCTTCCTCAATGACCTGCCTATCTACATCGACGCCACAGCCGGCATCACCGTGCCGCAGATCAAGGCGAAGCTGCGCCGGATGAAGAACCTCGGGCTCGTGGTCATTGACTATCTCGGTCTGATCCAGACCACCCTCCGGACGGACAACCGTGTGCAGATCGTCTCCGAGATCACCCGTCAGCTCAAGATCATGGCGAAGGAGCTCGATGTGCCGGTCATTCTGCTGTCACAGCTCTCCCGTGGCCCGGAAAGCCGTACCGACAAGCGCCCGATGCTCTCGGATCTGCGTGAATCCGGTTCTATCGAGCAGGATGCGGATATTGTCATGTTCCTCTATCGTGACTACTACTATAATAAGGAAAAGTGCCAGAACCCCAACGAGGCGGAATGCATCGTCGCCAAGAACCGTCACGGCGAGGTCGGCACCATCAAGCTGAACTGGGACGGTCAGTTCACCCGCTTCACGACCCTCGAAACGAGCGATGCGCCCGCTTGATGCTGTCCGGGCGTTCCTCCGGGAGCAGGGCATCCGGGACACTGCCGTCACGGCGGCGCTCTCGGGCGGGGCGGACAGCGTTTGTCTGCTGCGCTGCCTGCGGGAATGCGCCGGTGCGTTCGGACTGCGGCTCTCTGCCATCCATGTGCAGCACGGGCTGCGGGGGGCGGAAAGTCTGCGGGATGAGCAGTTCTGCCGGGCGCTCTGTGCGGAGTGGGACATCCCGCTGACGGTGGTCAATGTGGATGTCAAGCGGAATGGCAGGAGCCTCGAAGAGGCGGCACGGGAATGCCGGTATGCGGCATTTGAAGCCCATGCCGAGGGCTATGTGGCAACGGCGCACACGGCTTCGGACAATTTCGAGACGATGCTGTTCCGGCTGGTGCGTGGCACGGGGCTCAAAGGGCTCGCCGGGATCCCGCCGGTGCGGGAGCGCTATCTTCGTCCCCTGCTGCATGTGAGCCGGGACGAGGTGGAGATGTATTTGCAGGAGAATGGCATCGGGTTTGTGACGGATTCGAGCAATCTGTCGGAGGACTATGCCAGAAATTTCCTGCGGCATCGGGTCGTGCCGCTGTTACAGGAGCAGAATCCGGCGCTGATGCAGACTGCGGCGGAGACGACGGACATCCTGCGGACGGAGGAGGACTTCCTCGCAGAGGCGGCAGCGGATGCCTATGCGCAGGCGTTGCAGCCGGACGGCTCGCTCCGGGGACTCCGGGCGCTGCATCCGGCGCTGCAAAGGCGCTGTATCCGGCGGTTTTTGCAGGAAAACGGACTGCGGGCAGGCTATCCGCAGGTAACAGCCGTGCAGGCGCTGCTCGATCACGGCGGACGGACGGAGCTCGAACGGGGCGGCACCTGGGTCTGTGTGAGCCGGGGGATGCTGTTCACGGAGCGGTCTGCTCCGGCGGAAAAGGCGCTTGTCATCGGAAAAAATTGCCTGTTTCCGGGGGTTTCGGTCGAAGCTGCGTTGGTTTTGCGGGAAGACGCAGAGAAATTTTCAAGTGTTCACAAAAAGTTCACAGATTTTGCGCTGGATTATGATATAATAAAAGGGTGTGCAAGACTGCACAGCCGTCAGCCCGGACTGCGGATGATCCCGGCGGGCAGGACACATCATGTTTCCGTCAAAAAATGGCTGAACGAATGTGTGCCGCCTGCAAAACGGCAGCAGATCCATTATCTGTCCGACGACAATGGGCTGCTCTGGATCGAGGGGCTCGGCGCAGCGGCTCATGCAGCGGTGACGGAACAGACACAGCGGATGCTGGTGCTGGATATTCACGTTTCGCACACATAATGCACATGAAGCCAACACATACATGATGTATACTAAGGCATCACTTAGCAGTCGCAGAGAAAGAGTGCTAAACTGGCGCAACAAAGAAAAGGAGTGGATAAGTTGACACCGAAAAAAAGCAGGGGCATCATTGCATATCTCCTGGTAGCTGCGGTACTGATCTTCTTAGCCGTATTCATGCTGCCGAGGCTGAACGAGAAGAAGTCAGAGTACACCTATTCGGAGATCATGCAGCATTTCGACGACCTCGAAGTCACCAAGTACACGCTCGACCTCGGAAGCGGTGAGCTGAAGCTGACACTCAAGGGGCAGGAGGAGGAGATCACCTACACCGTCCCGAACGTGTCGATCTTCAAGGAGGAGACCGAGGGCTATCGGCTGCGCTACAACAAGGCAAATCCGGATCACCCGCTCGACCAGGATTATTACAAGATCACGGACAATTCCTGGATCATCACCTATATCCCGACGTTCATCATTCTCGTCATGGGCATCGTGCTGTTCATCTTCATGATGCGGCAGGCAGGCGGCGGGAAGTACAGCAACTTCGGCAAGGCAAACATCAAGGCACAGGCTTCCAACAAGAAGGCGACCTTTGACGATGTGGCAGGTGCCGAGGAAGAGAAGTTCGAGATGGCTGAGATCGTGGACTTCCTGCGCAATCCCCGGAAATACGCCGAGATCGGCGCACGTATCCCCAAGGGCGTGCTGCTCCTCGGACCTCCCGGAACCGGTAAGACGCTGCTCGCAAGAGCCGTTGCCGGTGAGGCAGGCTGCCCGTTCTACCCGATCTCCGGTTCGGACTTCGTAGAGATGTTCGTCGGCGTCGGCGCATCGAGAGTGCGCGACCTGTTCGAGACCGCCAAGAAGAATGCGCCTTCGATCGTGTTCATCGACGAGATCGACGCTGTCGGCAGACACCGTGGTGCGGGTCTCGGCGGCGGTCATGACGAGCGTGAGCAGACGCTGAACCAGCTCCTCGTGGAGATGGACGGCTTTGAGGCAAACGAGAGCGTCATCGTCATTGCGGCGACCAACCGCCGTGACATCCTCGATCCGGCGCTGCTGCGTCCGGGACGATTCGACCGTCAGATCGTGGTGGGCTATCCGGACATCAAGGGCAGAGAGGACATCCTCAAGGTACACACCAAGAACAAGCCGCTTGCGCCCGATGTGAACCTGCATGACATCGCCAGAACGACTGCCGGCTTCACCGGTGCGGATCTGGAGAACCTGACCAACGAAGCGGCACTTCTTGCTGCAAGAGCCGACCGCAAGGCGATCACCAACAAGGACATCGCCGAGGCGACCATCAAGGTCGTTGCCGGTCCGGAGAAGAAGTCCCGTGTCAAGACCGAGCGTGAGATCAAGCTCACCGCTTACCATGAAGCCGGTCATGCGATCTGCACGTATTATTGCCCGCATCAGGACAAGGTACACGAGATCTCGATCATCCCGCGCGGCATGGCTGGCGGCTACACACTGTCGCTGCCGGAGCATGACAAGAGCTACAACAGCAAGATGGAGATGCACGAGGAGATCATCGTGCTGCTCGGCGGACGCGTGGCAGAGAAGCTCATCATGGATGATATTTCCACGGGTGCTTCCAATGACCTCGAACGTGCGACCTCGATGGCACGCAGCATGGTAACACGCTACGGCTTCAGCGAGAAGCTCGGTCCGGTGGTCTACGGTCACGACCAGAGCGAGCCGTTCCTCGGCAGAGATTTCAGCAGCACGCCGAACTATTCGGATGAAGTGGCTGCCGAGATCGACGCAGAGATCCGCTGCTTTGTAGAGGAGGGCTACTCCCGTGCGGAGGAGATCCTCACCGACCACATGGATCAGCTCCACACGATCGCACAGTATCTGATCGCCAACGAGAAGATCGACGGGCCGGAGTTCGAGCGTCTGATGCGCGGCGAAGATGCTGCAGCGGCTGCAGTAACCGAGGATGAGGCTGAGCCGGAGATCCTCGAGACCAAGCCGGCGACAGAGTCTTCCATGGACGCCTATGCCAAGGATCTCCGGGAGCGTCAGGAGACTGATGCAGAACCGGGTGAACAGGCTGTTCAGGATCTGACAGAAGAATAAACGATCAAGCCCCTGCTGTAACGGCAGGGGCTTATTGTTGCCTAAAAAAGCCCCCTCTCAGGCGAGAGGGGGCTGATCTTATGCTTAGCCGAGTGTGATGACGATGTCGTTGGTATCTGCAAGGTCGGCTGCCTTGATGTAGGCGCCTTCGATCGCCTTGCCGTTGACCGTGACGGACTTCACGCCGCTCTGGACATGTGCCGGGTTCTCGACGGTCACGTTCAGGGTCTTGCCGCGGAAGTTCTTCTTCATCTTGAAGCCGTCCCATGCACTCGGGATGGACGGGCTGATGGTGATGCCGTCAGCATCCGGACGGATGCCGCAGATACCCTCGGTGCAGCCGACCATGACAGTCGATGCGGTACCGGTCAGCCAGTGTACATGCGATCTGCCGGCGAACGGGGATGCCTTGGACTCGGTGAACTGACCGTGTACATATGGCTCCATGCAGCGGATCTCTGCCTTGTCGTTGAGTGCGGCGGGAGAGGATTCCATGAAATAGCCGAACGCTCTGTCGCCGTGACCGAGCAGACCCTCTGCGAGGATCAGCCAGCCCTGGGACTGGGAGAAGATACCGCCGTTTTCCTTGGTATCGAGGTTGAATACCTGCATCAGTGCGCCGTCGAAGTAATGCTCACGATACGGCGGCTCGAGGAGCTTTGCGCCGTAGGGGGTGTTCAGGATGGTGTAGACGCTCTCCATTGCGGCATCTGCCTGCTCCTGATTCGCAAAGCGGGAGATGACAGACCAGCTCTGCGGGTTGAGCCACATATTTGCCTCGGGATCCTTCTTGGCACCGACGATCACGCCGTCCTCACGGATGCCGCGGATGAAGCGATCCTCATCCCAGCACTTGGTCAGGCTGTCACCGAGCTTCTTCTGTACGCCGTCGATGAAGGCGATATAGTCGGTATCGTTCTTGTCTGCTGCCATGTCACGGATGACGCTCATCGCATAGTAGAGCTGGAATGCTACGAAGGTGGACTCGCCTTTCTTGCCGAGGCGCAGGCAGTCGTTCCAGTCTGCGTGCAGACCGGCAGGCATGTCGTGGTCGCCCATGCGGTTCAGGGAGAACTCGATCGCCTTCTTCAGGTGCTCGTAGACTGTGGCTTCGCCGCCGCCTTCTTCTGCATAGGTGATGACCTCGTCGAGGAACGCCTTGTTGCCGCTCTCGCCGATGTACTTCACGATGGTCGGGAACAGCCAGAGCGCATCATCCGCACGATAGGACGGATGGCCTGTCTCCTTGGCATATACACTGTGTTCGTCGTTCTCGTCCGGGCAGGTCTCATGGCCGGCATTGTGGTCGAACTTGACCAGCGGCAGGCCGCCGCCGTTGGATACCTGTGCGGAGAGCATGAAGCGGATCTTCTCGGCTGCCATCTCGGGATCAAGGTGGATGATGCCCTGGATGTCCTGCACGGTGTCACGGTAGCCGTAGCCGTTGCGGAGACCGCAATATACGAAGGAAGCTGCTCTCGACCAGATGAAGGTGATGAAGCACTGGTAAGCGTTCCACACGTTCATCATGTTGTTGAACTCCGGAGAGGGGGTCTCGACCTCGAAGTTGGCGAGCTTGCTGTGCCAGTAATTCTTGAGGACGGAGAGCTCCTCATCGACAACGCCGGGCTTCTCATAGCGTGCGAGGATCTCATCGGACTCGGCATCGTTCTTCTGACCGAGGAGGAAGATCAGCTCCTTGGTCTCGCCGGGGGCAAGCTCCAGCTCGCAGCGGAGTGCGCCGCAGGAGTTGCTGTTGAAGTTCATGGAATCATCGCACTTGCCCTGCTCTACCATGATCGGGTTGGAGTAGGTGCGGTAGGAGCCGATGAAGTTGTCGAAATTGCCGCAGCCGTCAGCGACCTCTGCACCTGCCACGCCGAAGAAGCGCTCCTTGTGGTTGGAACCGTCCGCCCACTTGCCGGAATGCTCGTTGATGTGCTGGAGGATCTTGTTGCCGATGCGCTCGGTGCGGGAGATGAACAGGGTATACTGGAGGTTGACCTGATCCTGCTCGTAGTTGTTCTCATTGGTGAACTCGATGAAGCCGAATGTGGAGAGCTTTCTCGGCTTGCTGTCCTGGTTGGTGACCTTGATACGCCATACCTCGTAGGTCTGTCCGTCCGGTACATAGTAGGTCGTCTCGGTGGCGATCTTTGCATACTCGGAGGTCATGACGGAATATGCCGTACCGTGGCGGCACTCGCTCTTGTACTGGTCGAGAGGCTTGCCGACCGGCTGCCAGGTAGCAGACCAGTAGTCGCCGTTCTCGGCATCACGCAGATAGATATATCTGCCCGGGAGCGCCATCATGGAATTGAAGCGGAAGCGTGTATGTCTGCCGTTGGCACCGGACTGCACGAAGCTGTAGCCGGCGGCATTGTTGGAAATGATCGCACCGTATGCCGGGGAGCCGAGGTAGTTGACCCACGGCGCCGGGGTGTCCGGGCGGGTGATGACATATTCCTTGTTTGCAAGGTCAAAATAGCCGTACTGCATAACATGATTCTCCTTTTCGGGACGTAATTCAGATGCCGGGGATGCAGTTTTTCTGCAAACACAGCCTTACTATCATTGTAGCATAGAATGCTGTTTTTTGCAAGGGCTTTTGTCAAAACCGAACTATCCTATTTGTGAATTTTTTGTAAATAATCCCTGGAATTTATAACTATATGCCTGGAAAAGCTGGTATAATAGAGGTAATGAGGGGGAAAATCCCCTCAAGCCGATGGGAGAGCCCGTTCGCTTCGCTCCGGGCGCTCCTGGTGGGCGGGGCTGCGCCCTGCGACCCCTTTTTATTTTTGCACGGAATGATAAGCGGGGTTTTTAGGGGCAGACCCCCTAAAGCGGGTAAGATTTGCAGAGAGCCTCCCTGAAAAATTTTTTTGAAATATCTCAAATACCTGTAACGTTTCGCACTCGTTTTGCGATATATATGAGTGAAAGCCAAAATTGCGCAATTTTGTTTTCGAGAGGTGAAACTATGGATCTGAACCGTGAGCCGTTGACGGCTTCACAGGATGAGATCTTCCGTGAGCTTTTCACCCGATACAGCAGTTATGTCTATACCATAGTCTGGAACCGCATCCGCCATGTTGGTACCCATGAGGATGCGGAGGAAGCCGTCAGCGATGTGTTTGCCGATCTGTTCCGCAGCTACGACAGCATCGGCGAGGACAAGCTCGAAAGCTATATCCGGACACTTGCCATCCGCACGGGCGTTGACGCCTACCGCCGCCTTTCTGCCAGAAAGGAAGCGCCGCCTGCGGAGCCCCTGCCGGAGATCGCCTCCGGGGAGGACATCGAACAGGATCATGAGGAGGCTGCACTCCGGAAGCAGCTTCTTGCCTGCATCCGTTCGCTCGGGGAGCCGGATGCGAGCATCGTCATCGGCAAGTATTTCTATGGCTGTACTGCAAAGGAGATCGGGGAGCAGGTCGGGTTGCATCCCATCGCTGTACGAACACGCCTCAGCCGTGCCAGAGCCAAGCTGCGAAAGCTGCTGGACGGCGAGGACATCACATTCCGATGAAAGGAGGTCAGCATATGCCACATATCACTACATTGCTTTCGCACCCGGATAAGGCGACCGAGCGTGAGCTCGCCAAATACTATGCTGCTCCTTTCAACATGGAGGAGCTTTACCAGAAAAGCCTTGCAAAGGCTCGTGGGGAAGCTGTTCCGCAGAAAAAAGCAGCACCATCCATCTACCACAGCCCTGTCTTCCGGGCAGTCACGGCGGCAGCCTGTCTGCTCCTGACAGTCGGCATGGTGTCGGGCGTCTGGGCGAAGCTCCGGCGCATCGAGCCCATCCCGCCGGAGGAACCCACGGATGTGCAGACAGCCGCCAGTGAGACGGAGACCTCTGCCCCGGAGCCGTCCGGCAGCGAGACCACGCCTGTTGTCATCGTGCCGGGTGAGACGGATCCCATGCCGGAGGAGCCGACCGATGCGCCGCAGCCTGTGACCGATCCGACGGAACCGCCGGAGGAGTCCACATCCGCACCGACCCAGTCTGCCACGGCGCAGACCACCGACCCTGTGCAGCCGACACAGAAGCCGACCGGCGCTCCGTCCAAGGATCCGGCCGAGCCGACACAGAGGGCAACTGTTCCGACAACGGAGAATGTGACCCAGAGCCCTACGGAACCGTGCATTGAGAAGCCGACACAGCGCCCGACACAGCCGCAGGACCCCACCGAGGCGTGGGCTCCCACTGAGGCATGGGATCTCTCTACCGAGAGCCCGACCGAACCGCCGGCCAACGACCCGCCGCCGACGGTGGAGACTGATCCTTGGCTGGAAGACCCGACTGAAGCATATGAGCCGACGGAAGGGGCGGATCCCTATCCCGGGTTTCATGCGGTCTGGAACATGGGCACGCTGTGCCTGACCTATACGGGGCAGTCTACGCCTTCGCCGGATCGGTATATCCTGTATGTGCTGCCCTTCCTGTCAAATGACGATGTCTCGCCCTACACGGAGGACGGTGCGATGAAATACCGCATCACGATGCCCTCCGGCAATGTCTGCTATGTCAAGCAGATGCAGCGGGATGTCTACCAGATCGTTGACTCCTGGCACGGCGAGGTCTCGTCTGTTTCAGGCTATAATGCGACCATTCTGATCAAATATCAGGACTCGTACAAGCTGTTCTGGGATGACGGGTACTACACCTTCTGTGCCACGGGCGACAACACGGATGAGCTGCTCCAGATCCGGACGAATTTCCGCAAGAATCCGGACGGGACTTCCGTCTGAAAGCCAAAATGGATCACTCTGGTACGAAGCGGGTCAAGCAATACTAACATCTTAAAAGCGCCTCACCGCAGGTGAGCCGGGTGGAGGGGGCGGAGCCCCCTCCTAAGATAGCCCCCTCCCTGGGGAGGGGGTTGGGGGTGGGGAAAAGGAGCTGATCATTCTAATCGGAAGCGAATCATAAAAACAATCCAAAGGAGGGATCCCTATGAAACGAACGATCGCAATCCTTACAAGCATCAGTATGCTGCTCTGCTCCGTGCCAGCCGTTCCGGTGACGGCGGCGGATACGCCGGGGGGGACGTATTTCCTTGTCGCCGACAGAAACGACAACCGTGCCATTCTCTTTGATCTCAAAAAGGACGAGAACAACCCCTACGGCTACAACAGCTATGAGATCAGCGACTGGTCTACCGGGGAGGGGCGCTATACAGCCGCATCTGCGGACTGGGATGTGGGGGACATCCTGCTGTATACCGGCGGCTACAGCTATACCGATCTGCCCTCGCCGAATTCAAACTATTTTATCATGGAGGAGGACGGCTCATTCGAGGAGGTCGGCGTGCTGCCGAAGACCTTGCGGGACGCCGTGCAGAAGGACGAAAACGGCTGCTTTCTGTACAAGGGCGACGATGATGCCACAGCGGCGCTTGTTGCATGCCTGAAAATACCTGAGCCAACGGAAGCAACCGAACTGCCGGGGTACCCCGATTGCCTGCCGGAGCTGATGAGCCGCACAACCGAAGCCACAGAGCTGACTGACCCGACGGAACCGGCGACTATCACAATGGAGGAAGATGCGCCAGTCTTCGTTCACCCTCGCTACGTAGTCCTCGACAAGACGGAAAGCTGCCTTTACCTCATCCGGTTCCCGTTTGAGGCTACGGACTGGCAATTCAGCAGCAATGGCACCAACCTGCCGACCTACGTCCTGTACAATGAAGATGTATTTGCAGAGACGTTCGAGCAAGCCGATACCGGCGATATTCTCATGCTCTGGAGCGGCAGTCTTGATGTCACGGAAATGAGCTGCTGGAACTACTTCATCCTGCCCTCAGATCCGGAAGATGTGGGGCATTTCGAGTGGGTCGGCAATCTGCTGGGGGAAGAAGCCTATGCCGACAATGTCACCGAATGGCACTCAGAGAAACATCTTGTATTCACTTCCAAGGAAGGCAGCCGCTATGTCGTTGTTGCCAATGAGAATGACTATCCGTCGTTTGTTCCGGAGAACGAACTGACCGAGATGCCAACAGACCCGACGGAGGAAAGTGTAACGTGGACAGAGCCGGTCACGACCGCAAGGTTCCGCATCTGGGTCGTTGATGCCGAGACCGGGGAGCCGCTGGCGGGTGTCAGGATCGGGAACTGGGTCTCTGACGGCTCTGGCGCTCCCTACGAGGGGACTTATGAGCTTTACAATGGGTCTTACAGATTCAGCGTTGGTGAAGTGCCGGAGGGGTATTTGCATCCGGATCTGGTCAACTACGGTTCCGGTCACTATGAGGTCTGTGGGCTGGAGAATGTGGAGCTGACGTTCCGGATCCCCCGTGAGCCTGAACCGACCGAGCCCCCGACGCTCCCGGAGCCCACGTATTATCAGCATGAGTATGTAGTGCTCGACAAGATCGGGTCGGTGCTCTATCTCCTTGAATACCCGTGCAACCTCACGACCAGCGCCTTTGAGGACAACGGTGCGGGGCTCCCGACCTATATCCTGCAAGCCAATGACCCGCTGTTCAAGGACATCATCGAGCAGGCGGAGTGGGGCGACATCATCGAGTACACCGGCAAGTCGCTCTGCACAACGGAATTGGACTGCTGGAACTTCCTCAGCCGTGGCAACAGCCCCCCGGATGATGAGACATTCGTCAAAACCGGCAGCCTGCTGACGGATGAGGATCACGTTACCGAATGGAACGGCGAAACACGTCTGGTCTTCACCTCCTCCAACCTTGTCCGCTATGTCGTATGCAAAGAGGCATATGACAAGCCCTCCTTCGTGCGGGAGGACGGCAAGCCCGAGCATCCCGAAAGGATCATCAACATCAAGGTCAGAGTCTTTGACGAAGCGACAAATGAACTGCTCACCGGCGTGACTGTGCGCTATCCGGGCGGTGTATTTGTAACGGACGGTACGCCCTTCATAGGATCGTTCCAGTTCACCGGACCGGCTGTCATCGAGGTGACGCACGTCCCGAAGGGGTATGCGCGGCCGGCAAAGGCATCCTATAACATCGAAAGTCTGAAGAATATCGACACCTCGTACTATTACCCCATTGTTTTCCATATCCCCCGTGCCGCCGATGCGACGGAGCCGACGGAATACCCGACCGAGAACATGACGCTCCCGGCGCCTTCGACCTTCACGCAGGATTACGTGGTGCTGGACAAATATGGCTGGGAGCTCTATCTCCTTGAATACCCGTGCGATGCCGCCAGCTATTCCTTCGAGGACAACGGTGCGAATCTCCCGACCTATATCCTGAAAGGCGATGACCCGCTGTTCCGGTCTGTCATCGAGGAAGCGGAGTGGGGCGACATCATCGAATATACGGGCACCTCGCTCATTTCAACGTGTCTGAACTGCTGGAACACACTTGGCCGTGACGGAACGCCCCCGGATGATGAGACATTTGTGAAAAAGGGCAGTCTCCTGACGGATGACGACCATGTCACCGAGGTGGACGGAGAACGGTATCTGGCATTCACCTCCTCCGACCAGGCACGCTATCTTGTGATCCGGAAAAACGGCAGACCGTCATTTGTCCCGGAGACTGACCTGACTACGTCCGCTGAACCCACGACACGGCAGTTCGTGGTGCTGGACAAGGCCTC
>JAIKWY010000137.1 GCA_024684395.1 Oscillospiraceae bacterium | reverse complement strand
ATTCGCCGCCGCTGGAATTAACGGTCATGGAGCCGTTGCCGCCGGTGCTGTCGATCCACAGCTCGTAGTGGTAGCCGCCGCCCAGGTCGCCGGACTTCTGACCGCCGCCAGGCAGTGAGTAGGTTTCTGCACTTGCACTTGCGATAGGCATCATGACGATTGCCATCGTGGCAGCAAGTACGCCACTTAATAATTTGTTGATTCGCATAGATATCAACCCCCCTTAACACTAATATTAACATAATATGAATAAAAAGTCAATATAATTTTGTGACGTTATCACGAATGAAATGCGTTGCAAATTTGTGACATTATACAATAAATCTAATGATAGTATAAATACAGCAACAGTTAGAACACGATTTTCCACTACAAGGAGTAGAATATGCGGCTAAAATTGCTCTAAATATTACAGTTTGGCAAATTCTTGATAATTATATTAAAAATTTGACCTTTCGTTGGACACCCATGACAGTCGTTTTACGTCATTTTGACGAAAAAAAGCGTTTTCACCCTGAAATCTTATTCCACAGGTTGCGGTTGGATCATCGCATCCGTATTATTTACCAAAAAATGTTTAAAATATCATGAAACTGCTCAAAACGGATTGCAGACTGTGGAACAATGCGCTATACTAAAAATAACTATACGCATTGTCTGATAATGTGTAAAAGGAGGTATAACTATGAAACATCCGTTTTGCAGCCGCATGACGGAGGCGGTTGCCTTTGACACGCAGGATTCTGCGCCGGACGGCTGCCGGATCATCTACCAGGCATATGAGGACGAAACGCCTGTCTTTTCCGGCGCAAGGCAGGTCACCGGCTGGGAGAAGGTCAGTGACACGCTCTATCTACACGATCGGCCAGATGCCCGGAACGGTCATCAACGAGAACTATGTACAGGGTATCCCGGCGGGAGGCTTCGGCTCACCGACCTACGGTCTGCACAACGATGACGGCACAGCGTGGATCGAGGAATTTGACAATGTGCTCGACATCGACAAGAATGTGACCTATACCATCAACTGCGAGGACTTTGGCATCAAGCGCCACCACACCATCAAGAATACCTATGCCACAGTCAACAAGATGGGCAAGAACCCGCCCGACTGCGACATTGATGCGCCGATCGTCGTGGCGGATGCAGTTTGGCCGCAGAAGCAGTATGAGATCTGCGTGAGATCCGGCTTGCAGGATGAGTTCAGGAGCATCATGCCGGAGAACATGATGACCGATGCGGACTATGTCTTCCCGGCAAGCTGTGCGACCTCCGGCGGGGCAACGATCGCCATCCGGAAGGCAGGAAGCGGCAAGTCCGTCTGGATCGCACCGGACGATACCACCGCTTTCAAGGCGGGCACTACCATGACAAAGGCATCCGGCACGGCGGACAAGATCAAAACACTCAAGGCATCCGGTGAATACCGCATCTATGTGACCGATGCGTCCGGTAAGATCCTGAGCCGTTCGCAGCACATCCTGCGCATCAGCGGCAGCACGGGCGACGGTACGGCTGTAGAGGCTGCGGCGTTTGACATGCAGTCCGGTGTGGAGATCGAGAACCTCGAGGAGGGCGGCAGAGATGTCGGCTATATCGAGAACGGCGACTACATCGGCTTCAAGGATGTGGACTTCAAGAACGGCGCAGAGGCGATGGAGTTCCGCCTTGCCACGCCCTACGGTGGTTCATCCATCGAGATCCGTCTGGATGCCCCGGACGGCGAGCGCATCGGCGTTGCGGATGTCGGCGAGACCGGCGGCTGGCATGAGTTCAAAAACATCACCACGAGCCTGCCCCGGCGACCGGCAAGCATGACCTGTATCTGGTCTTCAAGGGCGGCGAGGGCTATCTGTTCAACCTCATATCGTGGAAACTCATCTTCCCGGCAGGCTCCGAGGAGCGCCTGACCGGCGATGTCAATGCGGACGGCACGTTCGATGTCCTTGATCTGGTGCTGCTCCAGGAGTGGCTGCTTGCCATCCCGGATGTGACGCTCGATGACCCGGATGCGGGCGATCTGGACGGGAACGAAGCTCTGGACGTCTTCGACCTCGGGCTGATGAAGCGTGAGCTGCTGGCGCAGGAGACGTGATGCGCCGCAAAAAAACATAAAAGCCACAGCACCTGATCTTTGCGGTCAGGTGCTGTGGCTTATTCTATAGGAGAGTCAGGTTCAGTGTACATAATCCAGGATGTTCGCATCCGTATTGCCGGCGCCGACAGCTGCTGCATAGATCAGCACGACCGCCGCATCAGAGGCGTTGATGGCGCTGTCGCCGTTCACATTTGCCGCTGCCATCTGACTTTCCGTCAGACCGGAGTCCTCGCCGGCACCGATGGATGCCGCTGCAATGAGGATCAGCGCCGCATCGGAGGCATTCACGATGCCGTCCTCGTTCACATCGCCCAGCAGCGCATGAACAGGATCGGGCAGTTCGACCGGATCGGTGGCTTCCGTTGCGTCCGTCGGCTCGGTCACGGGCTCGGTAGCTTCTGTTGCATCGGTAGGCGCTTCGGTCGGCTCAGTCGTTGCCTCGGTCGGTTCGGTGGTAGGCTCAGTCGGCTTCGGGGTGGAAGGCGAGTACATGCGGACCTGATAGGTCAGCGTTGCCTTGTGGTCAGGCATGTCTGCGAGCAGGTCAGTGCCGCTCTCGTCCACGAGCTTGGTGCAGACTAACCGCAGCTCCTCGTTGGCAGACTTGATCGTATCCTTGATGGTGAACTTGCCCGTGATCCTGACAACACCGACCGGCCTGCTGTTATCATAGAAAAAGTACTGGTAAGAAGTCGCCTCGTACAGCGAGCTTTCCTGAATGGTGTAGTCGAGTTCGTTCATTGTGAATGAGAGGTTGTCGAGATCCTCGACCTCGAACGCCGCCTCGGCGATCTTGGCATCGGTGCCGGTCACGAAGAAGTTGGCTGCCCATTTACCGGTACCCTCACCGAATTCAAAGGTATCGCCGGGCTTGAGGATCTTCATGGCATACTTGGAGGAGAGCTTGCCGTAATCCTCGATCGTACCGCCTACAAACATGCCGAGATCTTCAAATTCTATTTCACACTTTTCCGCAGCGATCTCTGCCGTCGAACCCTTATAGCCCACGATCTTCCGGATCGTGCCGGTGAATGTGGAATCTGTGAAGGTACAAAGCGGATCCAGGATGGTGAGCTTCTCAAGGTCGCAGTCCTTGAAGGCATAGGAGTCGATCGAGCGCACCTTGGACGGAACGGTGATCTCTGTCAGCGATCCGCAGCCTGCGAATGCGCTGTTTCCGATCGCATAAAGCGCCTCAGGGAGTTCGATGCTTTCCAGACTGGAGCAGCCCTCGAATGTGTGATCTTCGATCTTCGTGATCGCATGGGGATACTCGCCTTGGGGGAGCTTGACGGATTTCAGGTTCGTACAGCCCGAGAATACACCCGAGGAAAATACGGTAACGGTATCCGGGATCTCGATGTGCGTCAGTCCGGTACAGCCTGCAAATGCATTGCTTGCGAGGGTGTTCAGCTCGGAAGGGAGCTTGACCTCAGTCAGCCCGGTGCAGTTCCTGAACGAATCCGCATTGATGTTGTAGACACTCTCCGGGATGGTGACGGAAGTGATCGGCGTGTCAGCGAAAGCGCCGCCCATGCCCTCCAGACCATCGGGTAGCACCACATCGCCGGTACAAGCAGAGGCGTCGATCAGGTAGTTGCCCACGATGACGAGCGGATCCTTTTCCTGCTCCGCTTTCAGCCACGGCGTATTCTCGAAAACGTGACGAGCGACAACATTCATTTTGTTGTTGAACTCGATGTGTGTCAGGCTCGTGCAGTCTGCGAAAGCATAAGCACCGAAGGTGTAGAAATTCTCCGGGATCACGATATTGTCAAGGCTGGTGCAGCCGCGGAATGCCTCATCGCTGATGGAGGACAGCGACTCCGGCAGCTTGATCTCCTTGAGCGCCGTGCAGCCCTCGAAGGCGCCGGAGCTGATGTTGCTGACACCCTCCGGGATCGTGACATCGGTCAGTGCGGTGCAGCCCTTGAACAAGTCGCCGCGCACGGAATAGTCGTCCGAAAGTACCGCAGTTGTCAGATTGACACAGCCCTCAAAAAGATTCTCTCTGAAAGAAATGTACACTTGCTTAGTGAAAATGACTTTCTTGATCTGCTCCGCCTGATCTTTCCACGGACAAGTTCTGTCGGGGATGTCGCCGGAGATGGTCAGTGTGCCGTCTGCATCGAGCGTCCAGCTCGCTTCTGCTGCATCATCTGCTGCAAGCTGTACCGGGATCGCATCGGGACTTGCTGCGCCGAGCATGGATGTGCCGGTGAGAAGTGCTGCTGCACAGAGCGCAGTTGCTTTCAGCAGGTGATTTTTTCTGATTTTCATGGTAATGCCCCCCATTGATGATCTTGTATCAAAATACAGTTCTTATTATCGTATATCACGAGAAAAAATACAAGTGTTTTGCGGGAAATTCCGGAAAGATTCTACGCTATGCACAAAAAGTCTATATGATTTACCATGTTGTTATGTCATATCAAATGCGCAGATCCCGCTTGTAGCAGAAATGCAAGTCCGTTTTGCCGGATGCGGGGCAGGGAAGTGACTGACTTGTGATAGGCTTATCATACAAAAACGCTCCGAGGAGACCTCGGAGCGAATGTGCATCGGCATCATGCCGAAGATGAGACATATGGGATTTGAACCCATGACCCTACGCTTAAAAGGCGTATGCTCTACCGACTGAGCTAATGTCTCAGAACATTCTTAATTATACCATAAGTTCCGGCAGATGTCAAGCCTTTTGGCAAAAAAATCTGTGAAACCGCCGGAAAACCCATATTTCACATAAATTTCACACGTGCCGCAGTGCCACAGCATTGATTTTTGCGTACAACTGTGGTATAATAAGCTGTAAAAAGGAGTTGCTTATGAAACCAGAAGTAAAAAAGATCCTGATGATCGTGTTCGGCATCCTGCTGCTCGGCGCAGGCATATTCCTGTGCGTTCGCTACGGTGTGCCGCTGACAAAGCTCCTTGCCACCGAGGAGGGCAGGGAACAGATCTGCGAGAAAGTCGAGAGCTACGGCGCCTTTGCACCGGCTGCGTTCATGCTGCTGATGGTGGTGCAGATCGTGATCGCCTTCATCCCGGGCGGACCGCTCGAACTCATCGCCGGGATGCTGTTCGGCGGCTGGCTCGGGCTGCTGTATACCGTGATCGGCGTGGTGGCAGGAACGATGCTCGTGTTTTTCCTGGTGCGGCGCTTCGGCAGACCGCTGGTGCTGCTGTTTGTCAGCGAGGAGAAGATGGAGAAGTTCAAGTTTCTGCAAAATGAGGAAAAGCTCGAACTTTGGGTGTTTATCCTGTTTCTGATACCGGGCATCCCGAAGGACATGCTGACCTATCTGATACCGCTGACCCCCATGAAGGCAAGGCATTTCATCCCGCTTGCCGTGCTGGCACGGTTCCCGTCGCTGGCGGCATCGGTGCTGGTGGGCGACAGCCTTGCGGACGGGCGTTACTGGCTCTGTGCGGTCATCTGCGGCGTTGCGGCAGTGCTGTGTTTTGTGGGCTATCGACTGAAAAACCGACTCATGCATCAAAAAAACAAAAGTGATACAGAAGGGAAAACCGAATGAAGCATATTTATTTTATATTCAATCCGCAGGCAGGAAAAGCCGAAATGACCGCATATTTAGGATTTGCGATCGACAAGATGACAAAGGCGGGCTATGAAGTGACCGTACACCCGACCCAGGGCAAGCTCGATGCCATGCAGATGGCAGCCAGAGCGGCGGATTCCGGGCGGTTCGACTACATCTTCTGCGCCGGCGGCGACGGCACGCTCAATGAGGTCATGACCGGTCTGACGCATTCCGTGGTGCGGATCCCGCTTGGCTATATCCCGTGCGGTTCGACCAATGATTTTGCAAGGAGCATCTGCATCCCGTTCAGCATCCCGGAGGCGCTCGAAGCCGTTCTGAACGGTACGCCCCGCTATTTCGATGTCGGCACGGCAAACGGCAGAACGTTCAACTATATCGTCGCATTCGGTGCCTTTACGGATGTGCCTTACGACACGCCGCAGGCTGTCAAGAATGTGTTCGGGCAGGCAGCGTATATGTTCAATGCAGTCACGAAGCTGCCCAATATCCACCCGATCCCGTCCCGCATCACCTGTGACGGGCAGATCTTCGAGGGCGAGTATATCTACGGCATGGTCACCAATTCCGCCTCTGTGGGCGGCGTGCTGGACATCCGGGACTTTCAGTTCGATGACGGCATGTTCGAGCTCACGCTGATAAAGCGACCGCAGAATCCGCTTGAATTTGGCAATACCGTGCGCTTCCTGCGGGATATCCACGAGATCGGCGAGGAGGCTCCGGTCGTCTGTCTGAAGGGCTCCGAGATCACGATCGAACTGCTCGAAGAGAACAATGTCCCGTGGACAGTGGACGGCGAGTATATGGAAAATACCGCCAAGCTGCGCATCATCAACCATAAGCGTGTCCTGCCGCTCCTTGTGCCGAGGGAGTGCTCCCCGGACATCTTTCTGCTGGAATAAAAAACACAGCCCTGAGAGCTTCTCAGGGCTGTTCGTATGCATATCAGAGGAGCCTTCTGCGGCTCTCGGGGATCCTGGTCAGTCCGAGGATCGTGATGTTGTCCGAGCCGCCGTTCTGCA
>JAIKWY010000098.1 GCA_024684395.1 Oscillospiraceae bacterium | reverse complement strand
AGAAAATGACGCTGTAATCCGCATTCAGCAGTTCATTGCCATGGAGGAAAGCATAGTACTCGCCATCCGGAAGGGGTATTTTCTCTCCACCCTTGACACCACTCATCACCGTCTTATTCGTTGCATCGCTCAGGATACATAGGTCGCCAGATCATTGAGCAGGGACTTGTCCTCCCAATTGAGAAGGTTGATGGAAACGTTCTTTTCTGCTGCATCCGGCACAAACTTCAGCGTGATCTCCTGGCTGTCGCCGGATCCCTCGGAGATGTAGGTCCAGTACGCCGTGGTTGTCTTCGTATCGAAACTGCTGCTGTAGCCTTCCGGCATCTCATCCACCTGTACCATGTAAGAGGGATAGCCGGAGATCTTCAGGTTCTCAAAGTGCCTGGAGCCGGTTTCGTCAGAGGTCCAGGATTCCACGGTCTCGCGCTCGCCCTTGGGATCGAGGATAAGAGACAGCTTGGCACCTTCTACCGGTTCGCCGGTCAAGCTGTCGATGCAGTTGACGGTCAGCTGATTGTTGATGCCCTCCACCGGCATGAAGTCGAATTGCAGCGGCTTGTCGGGCTTGCCGTTCTTGATGGTAAAGTCGATTCCCTTGGACTGATCGGTAAAGACCACATCCGGATTCTCAGCCATGATCTCCTTGGCAAAATCGCTCTCAGGATCTACCAGCTGTACAAGCGCATTGGACTGCGGTAATTTCCATTCTGCATGATAATTGCCATCCGGAAGTTTGAACCAATGAGATCCGTAGATGCTATGCTCGTATTTTGTACCGTTCTGATCGGTCACGACCGGAGCGCCGTAATCCATTACATAATACTGCTTTAACCAGTCATCAGTGCCTGATCCCAGTGCCCAGTCATACTCCTTGAACTCAACATTGGGTGTTTCTTCACCAACTTCCAGCGTGAGATCCATTTCTGTTTCATCATCGAATGTAGCCTGAAGCGTGCGGTGCCAGTTGCCGTTCTGATCGCCGTATCCACCTTCGAGATCCCGGATCGACAGTTCATATAAATAGGCACTGCCTGTCGCAAGACCGCGGATCTCCCAGATATCACCGGGCGTATAATCAAACTCCGCGACCCTGAAGAGGTCATTGACCTCATCGCTTTCCTGATAGCGGCATATGAGTCTCACATGAGCATTGGTGTCGGGCGCTTCGCCGGTAGCCGGGTCCACAAGTTTTACGCGCATTGTACCGCCGATGCCTTCCATATTATGGGTGAGTCCTCTTTTCAGAATGGCAAGATCATAAATATCGATCACACCGTCTTTGTCCAGATCTGCGTTCTTCCAGTTTTCGATCTCAGCAGGTAATCCAAGCATATAACGCTGAAGCATGAGCACATCCATCACGCTGACTTCCTGATCGAGATTGACATCACCGTATTGGGTAACATATCCCGGAAGGATCGCATGTGTCGTGGTCTCTGCTGCCGTTGTGACGATCGGCTGTGTGGTGATCAGTGCGGCTGTTGTCATTACAGTCGCGATGGTTGTCTGCACTTGGATTTTTGTCGTCTGATTCATAGTCGTTTCCTCCTTACTTGTACACGGGAATGTGTCAGCCTGTTCGGTGTGCTGTGCAGTGATGGATGTTTCCGTATATGTGATCTTCTGCTGCGTCGTGGTAGATTTGACAATTCCCGTGGTGATTGACTGGCTTTGTGTTATCTGTGAGGTGTTCGCCGGTACTGTATGCACAGCAGCGATCGCTGTGGATCCAGAGGTTTCCGGATTTCTTACGCTTGTTTCGGCAGCCGGAACAGCGGTGGATGATACTGTTGACATCTCTGTCTCCGATTCCGTTCCGGTTTCCGGAGCTTTTACGCTTGTTTCGGCAGTTGGAACAGTGGTGGATGATACTGTTGACATCTCTGTCTTCGATTCCGTTACAGTTTCCGTCTGCGTGATCGTTGTTACGGTCGTTTCCTGCGGCAGCTTCGTTTCAATTTTCTGTTGCTTAGACCATACCCCAACGCTTAAACCTACCGTCAGAAGCAGACAGGCAGCGGCAGCAACCGTCCGAAATACTGCCTTATGCCGTGAACGATGGATCGGAACGGATTCTTAGTATCTTTGCTAACCAGTAAAGAAAGATCAATAATAGTAATGCCACGCTTTTCAATAAGCTTTTTATCTGCAACTGATAAATCATCAAATACTCCGCAAAGATAAATGGATAGACAGCTTTTATCCAAATTGTCTCGTAACCATCCAACCCAACTTAAAAAATTAGGATCATCTCCAGAGAACCCCATCAAACAAAGTCTGGTTTCAAGCATTGATTGTTGAACTGTGTTTACAAAAGGAGCCAAATATTGTTTCGTGTCTCATCGTCTGCGTCCCGATATTTCGTGTAGTCGGTGAAGCTGTCATTATGCTGACCGTAGATGATCTTCAGGAACTTACGGTCGGAATATACGATGCTCCCGACTTCGGCAGGCTGCCAGTGAATATACATCTGAAACGGGTAATGTTCGATGTTCGCCATGTATTTATTGAATTCTTCCTTCATTACGCCGTTTTTATTGTACTTCGGGACAAAGAACAAGTCTCGGATATACTCCCAATTCAGCCAGTCGTAGAACAGATGGGAGCATTTGTCGATGTTTTCATTGATGAGCCTTGTGAAATCCTGCATATACTTCTCTGAACGGTAATTCGCTTGGATAATGGTAAATCCCCATTTTTCAAGCTGTTTGATATTATCC
>JAIKWY010000082.1 GCA_024684395.1 Oscillospiraceae bacterium | reverse complement strand
ACTATATCAGATCAAACCGTGCATAGACGCAATACTGTCATGGACGCCCGGTGAGACATTTCCGGAGGGCATCGGTGCAAAGATTCCCGATTTGGAGATGGCAACGCTCCCTGCGGAGCATAACGATTTTGATGATTTCGGTGAAACGCTTGAACCGATAGACCCGGACGATCTGGCAGGATTCTATGAACTTGACGCTGACGATGGAGGTGATGTCCTATGAAGTTCGTGCCACATGATTATCAGAGCTATTGCGTGGAATATATCAAAACACACCCTGTTTCAGCTCTCTTCCTTGACATGGGCTTGGGTTGACAAGACTGTAACTACATTAACAGCAATCAATGACCTGATGTTCGATGAGCTGAAAGTCAATAAGGTACTGGTCATAGGTCCTCTTAGAGTCGCCCGTGATACATGGCCTGCCGAAGTACAGAAATGGGATCATTTGCAGGATATTGAGGTATCTGTCATTGTGGGTTCCGTAAAAGAGCGCACTGCGGCGGTAAATCATAATGCTTTCATTTACATTGTGAACCGAGAGAATGTGAAATGGCTTGTGGAGTATTATGAGAAAAACGGTCTCCGCTGGGATTTTGATATGATCGTCATTGATGAATTATCCTCGTTCAAAAACTATCAGTCACAGCGTTCCAAATGGCTGCGGAAGGTTCGACCGTTCGTAAAACGCTGGGTCGGTTTGACAGGAACACCGACCTCAAACGGTCTCATGGATCTGTGGGCTGAGATTGGTATCCTTGACGGCGGTGAACGGCTCGGACGGTTTATCGGTCGCTTCCGTGAAAGCTATTTCAAGCCCGGAAGCATGAATCCTTCTACTGGTGTGGTGTTCTCATATACACCCCGTCCCGGTGCGGAAGAGCAGATATATCAGAAAATCTCGGATATTACAATTTCTATGAAAGCCCTTGACTATCTGGATATGCCGGAGTGCGTGTATGTCAACCATGACGTCGAGATGAATGCGGCGGAGCGAAAACTCTACGATCAGTTGAAGCATGACCTTATCATTCCGCTTGAAGACGGAGATATTGATGCTGCCAATGCTGCATCACTTTCAAACAAACTCCTGCAAATGGCGAACGGTGCTGTCTATGACGAAAACAAAGAAGCGCGCACCATTCACAGCCGCAAGCTGGAAATGCTGGAAGACCTGATCGAAGCGGCAAACGGGCAGCCTGTGCTGATCGGATACTGGTTCAAGCATGACCGCACCCGAATTATAGAGCACTTGACTGCCTGCGGTTACAATCCTCGTGACATCAAGGATTCCGATGACATCACAGACTGGAACGCAGGAAAGATCGCTGTTGCGCTGATACATCCGGCTTCGGCCGGACACGGTCTGAATATCCAGTCCGGCGGTCATATCCTGATCTGGTTCGGTTTGACATGGAGTCTGGAACTGTATCAGCAGACCAACGCCCGACTCTGGCGGCAGGGACAGAAGAACACTGTCACGATCCACCACATTGTAACAAAAGACACTGTGGACGAGGATGTACTCAAAGCTCTCGCTTCAAAAGATGTGACGCAGGAGAAGCTGATCGCAGCAGTCAAGGCAAGATTGTAACAATATACAGGCAGTATGATCTGCCCCTTATTGACGACAGAAAGACGGCAAAGCGGCGACAATTCGGTTACGCCGCAGACCACGGAGGTGAAAACTATGGCGCGTAAGAATAAACGCCTGAAAACAGAATACCACAGAGGGCTCGGCTTCGACCTGAGAAAATATATCACTGCGCCGGCAAAGCCTGTGCAGCATCACAAACCGCAGCGCGGTGACATCTGGTTTGCGGATCTCGGCTGTCATCCGGATTCCAGCGTGCAGGGCGGCATTCGTCCTGTGATCATTCTCTCAAATGATATGGGCAATGCGCACGCCGACACAGTCAATATCGTTCCCATGACACGGCATCTGAAAAAGCCGGAGCTGCCGTGCCACACACATCTGTTCCCCGACAGTATTTCCGACATTCATCAGCATCTGGATCCGTCCATGATCCTTGCAGAGCAGCTCACGACTGTCAGCAAGCATGCGCTTCGCAGCTATGCAGGGCATATCTCGGATGCCGATGCGATGAACCGTATTGAAACCGCTGTCATTGCACAGCTTTTCCTTGAAAGGAGACATCCCGAATGCCTGTAAATTTCGTAAATATCCCGGACGCACTGAAGCAGTCGGCATCCTTCTGTGTCTGGAAGCTGGAAAAACGCAGCGGCAGACCGACAAAGGTGCCTTACGACCCGAGAACAAGACAGATGGCAAAAACGAACGAGCCGGACACCTTCACCGACTTCAAGACCGCGATGAAGGCATACGCCATCGGCGGCTGG
>JAIKWY010000030.1 GCA_024684395.1 Oscillospiraceae bacterium | reverse complement strand
TGACTGAAACAGAGCAGGCGTATGTGTATGAAATACTGAACCGGCAATGCCGAAGATATCACGGAAAAGACTGTGCCACACTTCTGGCAGAGTCCGAAAAGGAGCTGATGGATACAGCATGAGAATTATAAAACGCAACGGCGCTGAGGTGCCGTATGACTGCGAAAAGATACGTGCCGCAATATCAGCGGCAAATGATGAGATGGAATCCGATGCACAGATCACGGATACAGTTATCGGATTTATAACCGGGCGTGTCGAGCAGAGATGTGAATCCCTTGCGAGACCTGTCCATGTCGAAGAAGTCCAGGACATGGTTCTCGATGAACTGGACAAGGCCGAAGCGTACAAACTTGCACGGCATTACAGCGAGTACCGCCTGCGTCATGAGCAGCAGCGCCGGATGAACACTACCGACGGCAAGATTCTCAGTCTTCTGGAACGCAATAACGAAGAGGCAAAGCAGGAGAACGCCAACAAGAACCCGATCATCAACAGCACGCTCCGTGACTATATGGCGGGTGAGGTCAGCAGAGACATCTGCCGCCGGTTTCTGTTTCCGGAGGATGTGATCGCCGCCCATGATGACGGCATCATTCATGTACACGATCTGGATTACATCGCAGAGCCGATGCACAATTGCTGTCTGGTGAATCTGGCAGATATGCTTCAGAATGGCACTGTGGTATCCGGCACTATGATTGAGAAGCCACACAGCTTTTCGACTGCCTGCAATATCGCAACGCAGATCATTGCACAGGTCGCATCGAACCAATACGGCGGACAGACAGTGTCGTTGGCGCACCTCGCACCTTTTGTGGATGTCAGCCGTCAGAAGATACGAGCCGAGGTGTTCGAGGATGTGAACTGTGACTGCGGCTGCAAATTGTCTGAGGATGAGATCAGCCACATCGTTGAGAAGCGAGTACGACGGGAAGTCAAACGCGGCGTGCAGACGATTCAGTACCAGATCAATACGCTGCTTACCACAAACGGGCAGACACCTTTTGTGACGGTGTTCATGTATCTGGACGAGGTGCCGGAGGGACAGACCAGAGATGATCTTGCGCTCATCATTGAGGAAACGCTGCTTCAGCGTATCGAGGGTGTGAAGAATGAAAAGGGCGTGTGGATCACACCGGCATTTCCGAAGCTGATCTATGTTCTCGATGAGGACAATATAACTGAGGAAAGCCGCTACTGGTATCTGACACAGCTTGCGGCGAAATGTACCGCAAAGCGCATGGTTCCCGACTGTATTTCCGCAAAGGTAATGAAACGTCTGAAGGGTGATGTGTATGCCTGCATGGGCTGCCGGTCTTTCCTGACACCTTCCGCCGACCACAAATATTACGGTCGATTCAATCAGGGTGTCGTCACCATCAACCTTGTGGATGTTGCGTGTTCTGCCGGCGGTGATTCCGACAAGTTCTGGCAGCTACTTGATGAACGCTGCGAACTATGTCATAAGGCTCTCATGTGCAGGCATGACCGCCTGAAAGGTACGCCGTCCGATGTTGCGCCGATCCTTTGGCAGTACGGCGCACTGGCGAGACTGAAAAACGGTGAGGTCATTGACGATCTGCTGTATAACAACTACAGCACAATTTCCCTCGGCTATGCCGGCATCGCAGAAATGACCTACCGCATGACAGGCTGTTCGCATACAGAACCGGCGGGAAAAGCATTCGCCATTTCCGTGATGCGGTTCCTGAATGACAAGTGCAGCAAGTGGAGAGCCGAGAGCAATATCTCGTTCTCGCTGTACGGCACGCCGATGGAATCCGTGACCTACAAATTCGCTCAGTGCTTACAGCGCAGACACGGCATCATACCTCATGTGACGGATAAAAGCTATATCACCAATAGCTATCATGTCCATGTCACCGAGCCGATTGACGCATTCACCAAGCTGTCTTTCGAGGCTGAATTTCAGGAGCTCTCTCCGGGCGGTGCGATTTCATATGTGGAAGTGCCGAATCTTCAGAACAACATTCCTGCGGTGCTTGCGCTGATGCGGCATATTTACGAAACGATACTGTATGCCGAGCTGAACACGAAATCTGATTACTGTCAGGCGTGCGGGTATGACGGCGAGATACAGATCACCGAGGAGGACGGCAAGCTGATCTGGGAATGCCCGAACTGCGGAAACAGCGATCAGCGCACACTGAATGTCTGTCGCCGCACCTGCGGATACCTCGGAACGCAGTTCTGGAATCAGGGGCGCACCGCTGAGATCAAGGATCGGGTGATGCACCTGTGAACTACTGCGGTCTGAATAAAAACGACATTGCCAACGGTGAAGGTGTGCGTGTATCGCTGTTCGTCAGCGGATGCCGTAATCACTGCAAAGGGTGTCATAATCCGGAAGCATGGGACTTCAACTACGGTCAGCCGTTCACTGCCGAAACTGAAAAAGAAATCTTAGATGCCCTGCATCCTTCATGGATACAGGGCATTTCCGTACTCGGCGGTGAACCATGCGAGGAGGAAAACGAGCGTGTGCTGCTGCCGCTGCTGAAGAAGATCTGGTGGGAGATGCCGGAGAAAGATATCTGGTTGTTCTCCGGATACACTTACGAGATGCTGTGCGGCGAGGAGATCCTCCGGTATGTCGATGTGCTTGTGGACGGTCCGTTCCTGCTGGAGCAGAAGGATATCTCCCTTGCATTCCGGGGCAGCCGGAATCAGCGCATCCTGCGCCTGCGGAATGGCGAGGTGGTCGGCACCCACTCCCTCAGTCGAGGGGGCGGAGCTTCCGGGCGTACACCTTCTCGATGAACTGCCGCTGGCGTTCGTTCTCCAGCTCGTAGACCACCCGATGGTGATTCCGGTCGATCTTTTCGAGCAGGATCACATGATCCGGCATGGCGGTCTTGAGCTGCGCGCCCTTCTGGTAGTTGTTGATGGTAACCTCGTACTTCATAGCTGTGTCCTCCGCGTTCTGTATTCGGTGGGGTTTCCCCTCGTTCCGTTGTACCCATATTACCACGTTATCGGGGTAATAGCAAGCGGCTAAATGTACAGAACATCGGGCGCAGATAACGCACATTCCTTGTGCAGATCATGACCGGGAAAGGAGCCGTATGAGCCGAAAATCAAAGAAGAATAAGCCTCGCATCGTGCTGAAAAATGCGGTGCGGTGTGATAAGTGCGGATGTGCATTTGTGCCGGAAACGCTGACACAGCGCGAGGGCGAGATCGAATACAGCTTCTTCCGCTGCGACTACTGCGGCAAGGCTTATCTCGTATCCGTGACGGATGCAGACCTCCGCAAGGATATCCGCAGATACAGAACGCTTGCAGAGAAGCACAAGATCAAGCCTCTCAGCGAACAGACTCTCCGTGAGATGGCCGCGCTGAAGGAACAGAACTTAAAACGAGCCGCCAAGCTGCGGCAGATATATATTCTGGAGGGATGAGATGAAAACAGCAGAACTTCGTATGATCCCTGTCTCGGAACTGAAGCCTGCGGAATATAACCCCCGTAAAAAGCTGAAGCCCGGCGATAAGGAATACGAGAAAATTAAAAACAGCATCGAGGAATTCGGCTTTGCCGATCCGCTGGTAGTTAATGCCGATATGACAATCATTGGCGGACATCAGAGACTGACCGTAGCAACGGCGCTCGGATACACCGAGGTACCCTGTGCGGTGGTGGACATCGACAAGGTCAGAGAAAAAGCCTTGAACATTGCGCTTAATAAAATCACAGGCGCATGGGACGAGAGCCTTCTGGCAGAACTGCTCGAAGACATCCAGAACAGTGACTTTGATCTCGGAAAGACCGGCTTTGATCCGCCGGAGATCGAACAGCTTTTCAATCAGGTACACGACAAGCAAGTCAAAGAGGACAGCTTCGATGTGGAGGAAGAGCTGCAAAAGCCGACCTTCTCACAGCCGGGAGACATCTGGATTCTCGGCAGGCACAAAGTAATCTGTGGCGACAGTACAGTCGCAGAGACATACACAAAGCTGATGGACGGTCAGAAGGCAAACCTCGTCCTGACCGATCCCCCTTATAATGTGGATGTCGAGGAGACCGCCGGCAAGATCATGAATGACAACATGAGTGACAGCGAATTCTATAATTTCCTGCTTGCCGCCTATAAATGTATGTATGACAGTCTTGCCGATGACGGCAGCATCTATGTATGGCACGCCGACACTGAGGGGCTGAACTTCAGACGCGCATTCAAGGAGGCAGGATTCCAGCTTTCCGGCTGCTGTATCTGGAAGAAGAATTCTCTCGTGCTCGGACGCAGTCCTTACCAGTGGATTCATGAGCCGTGTCTGTTTGGCTGGAAACAGAAGGGCAAGCATCAGTGGTATGCCGACCGCAAGCAGACGACCGTGTGGGAGTACGACAAGCCAAAGAGCAGCCCCGATCATCCGACCACAAAGCCGATCCCGCTGATGGCGTATCCCATCAAGAACAGCACCATGACAAACGGCATCGTCCTCGATCCGTTCCTCGGCAGCGGTTCTACGCTGATTGCCTGCTGCGAAACAGACCGTGTCTGCCGCGGCATTGAGCTTGATCCGAAATTCGTGGATGTCATCGTCAAGAGGTATCTGGCATGGTGTCACGAGAAGCAGACTGCCGAGGTCGCATATGTTATCCGTGATGGGCAGAAGCTCTCCTTCGATGAAGCGGTCGCAGCGATGCCGCAGGACGGTGATGCGAATGGATGAAATGAAACCTCTTCTTCATGTGGTCAGCTTTAGTGGTGGAAAGGACAGCACGTGCCTCCTGCTGAAAATGCTGGAAATGGGGATGCAGGTCGATGCGGTGCTGTTCTGTGATACTGGGCTGGAATTCCCAGCACTGTATGACCATATACACAAAGTCGAGCAGGATACCGGCTTGAAGGTCACCACCGTCAAGAGTGAGCATTCCTTCGAGTACCTCATGCTACACAAGCCAATCAAACGGAAAAAGCCTGAACTGCGCGGCAAAACCGGATACAGTTGGGCGGGACCGCTGATGCGGTGGTGTACCAATCTTCTGAAAACAGTACCCCGCGAGAAATTCCTCAGCGAACTGCGAAAGAAGTACACGGTGATCGAGTACATCGGCATCGCCGCCGATGAAACGGAACGCATTACGCACAAATGCAACTGCCGACCGAATGTCAGGCTGCCGCTTGTGGAGTGGGGCATGACGGAATCCGACTGCCTGCAATACTGCAAGGAGCGTGGCTATGACTGGGGCGGTCTGTATGAGAAATTCGGACGGGTATCCTGTTGGTGCTGCCCGCTGCAGCCGCTGAACGAACTGCGTGTTCTTTACTACGATTTCCCCGACCTCTGGAAACAACTCAGAGAGTGGGACGATGCGACATGGCGCACCTTCAAGCCC